>JANQJG010000080.1 GCA_028281785.1 Rhodospirillales bacterium | reverse complement strand
GCCGTCGGCGACATCTGCGACCTCTTCGAGCCACAAGAATGCTGGAACTACCTCAAAAAAACCGGATGCGTTGCAGAATAATCGCCCGGAGCTCTAGGCGAGGGGATCTCGCGCTAAACCGCGAGAGCATACAAGGTTGACGGCAAGGCCTCGCTGCCTGAAGTATTCAACATACGAGGCCGTCAAACAACGTCGGCGAATTTGATGGGGTATCAGGACTTCCGAAGCAGCGGTTAGAAGCCTTCGCGCTCCAGCCGCTTGCGCTCAAGCTTGCGAGCGCGTCGAACGGCCTCCGCCTTTTCCCGCGCCTTGCGCTCCGACGGCTTTTCATAAGAGCGCCGCAACTTCATCTCACGGAAGATTCCTTCCCGCTGCATTTTCTTCTTCAGCGCCTTAAGCGCCTGGTCCACATTGTTGTCTCTTACGATGACTTGCACGTCTAAACGTTGCTCCTTTATCTGCCCGAGGGCTTTTCGGCCCAATATTGAAGCGGGATGGGCCTATACCACACAAACGGACGCATGTGAACCCCTCGGCACGATGTGTGGCCGTGCCGCGCAGAACGTCCTTTGACCTGCCGCCACTATACAACATATTAGCGGTATGGCTATTTTGAAGATTGCGCGAATGGGACATCCTGTCCTGCAACGGCGTGCCGAGGCCGTTGAAGACCCCACCCATCCGCACGTCCAGAGTCTCGTAAACAGTATGATTGAGACCATGGCGGACGCGGGCGGGACCGGCCTCGCCGCCCCACAGGTTCATGTTCCCCGAAGGATCATGGTTTTCTTCGTCTCCGAAGATCGGGCGACCGGCGATTCGGGAGATTTCGAAGTGCCGCTGACGACCCTGATCAATCCGGAGGTCGAGCCCATCGGCGAGGAGATGGCGATCGATTGGGAAGGGTGCCTCTCCATTCCCGGCTTGACCGGCACCGTTCCTCGCTTCACGCGCATACGGTATCGTGGACTCACGCCCGAAGGAGAACGGATCGAACGCACAGCGTCGGGATTTCACGCGCGTGTCGTGCAGCATGAATTCGATCATTTGGAGGGCATTCTGTACCCAATGCGCATGACCGATCTATCACGTCTTGGCTTCGTCGAGGAGGTTACCCGAGCCCGCGCGGAGCGGATGGAGGCTTCTCGCACGGGTGAAGACGGCGCGGACGTTAGGCCATAGAGGAAAATCGCGGAATGGATTTGCAGGAGACGCGTGATCGTTTGGTGATGGCGGCCTTGCCGCATGCCGCGCTGAAGGGCTGGACTACGGGAAGCCTGCTTGCCGGTGCCGAGGATATTGGCGTAACCCATGGAGAGGCGTTGCGTGCGTTCCCGTTTGGTATTCTTGGGATTATCGAGCATTTGTTCGACTATGCCGATCGCCAGATGGAGGAGGCATTGGCCGGCCAGGACTTGGAGAAGCTGCGCGTTCGCGATCGCGTCACTGTGGCTATCCGCCTGCGACTGGAACTGCTGTCGCCGCACCGTGACGCGGTGCGGCGCGCGATGTCCCATCTCGCTTTCCCAGGAAACTCAGTCGCAGGCACAGCCTGCATATGGCGGACGGCTGACATGATCTGGTACGCGGTGGGCGATACGGCAACGGATTTCAGCTATTACAGCAAGCGGGGTCTACTTTCCGCGGTTCTGGGTGCAACGATGCTGTTCTGGATCAAGGACGAATCCGAGGGTTTCGAGGAAACCTGGGCGTTTCTTGATCGCCAGATTCAAGATGTTTTGGAACTTCCCAGGTGGGGGGCTCGCCTGCGTGAAACGCTGTTTGACCTCTCTTGCCGGATGTCTGCGGTGGCGGCTCGTAGTCGGTAACGGCGGCCTTTCTCCAAAAAAAAGGGGTGCGGGTTGGGCCGCACCCCAGGTTTTGGCAGGGGATTCTGCTCGCCTAAGAGCAGGGAGAGTCCCAGACGGTCGTGGCTGCGAACGAACAGGAGCACGCCGCCTCCGCCACATGCCTCCAGGACCCTCATGGCGGTAATCAAGACTGTGCAACAATCTATTATTGCAGCAGTCTGTCGCCGCCGAACGAATCACAACCCATCAACAGATCGTGACTGCGCTCAAACAGTTTCTCTGGTCGCTCGGACGCCGGTCAACCTATCGGTCAACGTGTGATGTAAACACTTTTGTATCTGGCCCGCGATAGTGGTAGCCTCACGACGTAGCCAAGCGAATTGCGATGGTCGAGGTAAAAAAGTCGTCGGCGGTATCGCCAGCGGGAGCGTTAGATAAGCGACCAAGCCAGTCGCAACAGGACGGCGACGGCTTGGGCGAACGTAATCGTCGTCCGACAGACCCAACCCGTCGAGTCACGGATGTGGCCCAAATCATGGGCATTCCCGCCAGGGAGCTGACGCCCCGAGTGCAAGAAGCGCTGACGATCATCGTTGGTGAGTACGACCGCCTCAAGGAGGAGTTGGAGCAAAAGCTCGAGCGCATTCGTTACCTTGAAGAGCTTGCCGATCAACACACCTTCCTGCCCGTGCTGAACCGGCGTGCCTTCCTGCGCGAGATGTCGCAGCGTGTCTCCCATGCTGATCGTACGTCGACGACCAGTACACTCGTCGTTTTCCAGGTTCAGGGCATCGATGGGGCGCGGCGCGGTGCTGGTCGCATGGCTGCCGATCACCTTCTGGCCGAAGTTGCCGAGACGCTCAACCTCGGGGTTCGGGCCAGCGACTTGGTTGGGAACCTTGGCGGCTCCGATTTCGGAGTTGTTCTGGCCCTGACAGAAGGGGAGGCAGCGCAGGAGAAGGCAGACGAGCTCGCAGCGCAGATCGATGAGAGGTTGAGCCTAAACCAGGATCTTCAGCTGGCTTCCACGGTTGAATGGGGATGGCAGACATTTGGCGGTGGCAGCGACGTGAACGACGTGCTCAAAGCCGCCGATCAAGACCTTAGACAGCGGCGTTCGAGAAGTGAGGACCAACGGTCTCAGCACGGGGGCTAGAAGCGCCTCGCGGCGGTGCGTCAAGCGATGATATCGGGCCGCAACTCGCTATCGAGCCGCGCGATCAAATCTTTCAGGGCCAGCTTTCTTTTTTTTAGCCGTTGCACCTGCAACTGATCAAAGGGTAGCCGCCCCGTCATTCGCGCGATCTTCTCATCGAGTTCCCGGTGTTCGACTCTTAACGCCTCAAGCCTTTCCCTCAACTGTTCCTTATCGTTCATTGCCCTCAAGCTATCCATTCACAAAATCATAATAGCAAATTCCTCGTGAGAGCGGTATTGGAGTTGCGTCCTGGCTTAACGAATGGGCGTCTGCTTGCTTTGACATGGCGATAGATGGGGGCGTGATGGCTAAATCGGAGAAGAAGCGGATCGGCTTGCTGACAAGCGGTGGAGATTGCGCCGGCCTCAACGCGGCCATTCGTGCCGTTGTCTGTCGCGCGGTCAACGGCTATGGCTGGGAGGTCATCGGTATCCGGGAAGGGACGGCCGGCCTGCTTGAAAGGCCGCCTCTCGTCGAAGAGCTGGGGATGCGTGTGTTCACGGGGAACATCCTGCGAATGGGTGGAACCATCCTCGGAACCGTGAATAAGGGAAATCCGTTCGCCTATCCAATGCCGGATGGGGAGGTTAAGGACCGTTCCGACGAGGTGATCGAGGGGTATCACGAACTCAAACTCGATGCCCTGATCGCCATTGGTGGCGACGGCAGCATGAAGATCCTGAGCAGATTGGCGCAAAAAGGGGACATTCCCTTTATCGGCATTCCGAAGACGATCGACAACGACGTCGCATTCACCGAGTTCTCCGTGGGGTTCAACACAGCCGTTTCGACCGCTGTGGAAGCTCTAGATCGTCTGCAGCCCACGGCCGCGAGCCACCATCGGGTCATGATTCTCGAGGTCATGGGCCGGGATGCAGGACACATCGCACTCAACGCCGCCATTGCCGGAGGGGCGAATGTCTGCCTTATTCCGGAGATCCCGTATGACATCCAAAAGGTGGCCGATGCGATCCTGAATCTTCGGAAGAAAGGCCGGGTTCACGCGCTCATGGTTTGCGCGGAGGCGGTTAAGACCGTGGATGGCGAGGCCGTCTGGGAAAGCCATGTCGATGGCGAGATGCGCTACGGTGGCATTGGTCATATCCTGGGAGAGCAGCTTCATAAGCTCACGGGTGCCGAAACCAGGGTGACCGTCCTCGGGCATGTGGCGCGTGGCGGTATACCCGTGGCCATGGACCGGATGCTGGCGTCGGCCTTTGGCGTGCATGCGGTTGACCTCGTTGCTCAAGGCCGGCGAGACCGGATGCTCGCATGGCAACACCGGGATGTGGTCGACGTGCCCTTGGAAGAGGTGATCACGCGCTATCGTGCCGTTGAGGTTAGCGGTACGCTGGTTGCAACGGCTCGGGGGTTGGGAATCTGCCTCGGAGACTGATCCTCTCCCATATTGAACCCACCGCGAGTCCTTTCAGCTTCAGCTCAGTTCAGGGGGCCCCGTTTACTTACGCCCGTGATCCCCAGCCCTCGGGGAAGAGCCTTGGCATGGAGGCATTCCGGGCATATCATGGCTGGTTGTGACGAGCCATTTGAGGAGTGGGTAACCGATGAGTCTGGATGAGAGGATTGACGCGCTTAAGGCTAAACATCAAGCCCTTGAAGTCGCTCTTGAGGCAGAGAACAGTCGTCCCCGTCCCGACGAAACGCACGTGGCCATTCTCAAGAAACGAAAGCTGAGGATCAAAGACGAGATTGCCAGCCTGAGCCGAAAGTAAGGCCGCGATTCACGAATAAGCTGCCCCTGTCGCGAACAGGGGCAGGGTTCGGTTGAACGAAGCAGAGAGCCGTGCGTTGCGCGGCGGCTCTCGGCTGGCGCCCGAGGTAGCGGTTACGCTTCTGATGGCGTGCTAATATCCAAGGGTCCCGGGTCGTTCGATGGGGCCTTGTTCTCCGTCCCCTCCTTCGCGGCGCGCTTGCGCGCTGTTTCCACCGCCTTTTCGAGGTCTGCGGGTGTGCAAAGCCCGAGGCTCACGGGGTTCTGCGGCTTGATATTCGGAGAATTCCAATGCGTTTTGTCGCGGACGGCGTTAATCGTTGGCTTGGTCGTCCCGATCAGTCGCGAAATCTGGGAGTCGCTGAGCTCGGGGTAGTTCTTGAGTAACCAAGCGATGGCGTCCGGCCGATCCTGACGCTTCGACAACGGCGTGTATCGCGCGCCTTTCGGACGTGATCTTGGCTGCGGGATGCTCGGTTTCGCGGCTAAGAGGCGAGCGTTCGGGTCTTTCGAGCAGCGTTCGATTTCCTCGATTGTCAGTTCACCGCTCGCGATCGGATCCATCCCCTGGATCCCCACGCCCACCTCACCGTCGGCGACGGCCTGCACCTCAAGCGAGTGCATGCCACAAAAGTCAGCGATCTGGTCGAAAGTCAGTGACGTGTTCTCAACCAGCCACACAGCAGTGGCCTTGGGCATCAATGGCTGAGTCATTTTTTTTCCTGTCCTAACGCTGATGATCGAGATGGCCGAGCCTTCTCGTCCGCTCAACAACACAATGTCTTTAGCACCTTATAGCGTTTAGGCCGTCGATGGGTCAAACCTACGTAGTTCAACCGAATCACCCATGCTGGCGTGGCCAACCCACTTGCACTATCGTTCCTGGATTTAAGGGAATGAGTGCGGGAGGCTTGCTTATGGATTTGGAGGAGCTGGAACCTCGACGCGAAAAGCCAAAGCCGAAGGACTTGGAAGACATGTCTATCGAAGCTTTGCAGGACTATATCCGGGAGTTGGAGGAAGAGATTGCGAGGGCTCGTGAAGCCATCGCAACCAAGGAAGCGGCGCGGGACAGCGCGGATTCTGTGTTCAGGACCTGAAACTGGGGAAGACCGAACCAAGCAGTATAAAGCGCCAGAGGAGTTGTTCCGCGTTAACTAGATGTTAACCAAACGCCATTATGCTGATTATTGGGCAAGCAGGGGTTGTGAGACCCCAGATGCACTCGCCCGATTCTCTTCAAGCCTCCCTGTTAAACTCGGCCGCTCGTATTGGGCGGCCTTTTTTTTGCGCGAGTCCTTCCTTGACCCAACAGGCCGGAAATGGGTAACATCTCCCGTTCCTAAGCGTCTGTTGGGCGAGTTTAACAGGGATCAGGCACTACAGGGACGGGGGCCGCCCGAAGAACGGCGGCCCCTTTTTTCATGGGCGCTGATCATCTCCGCGTCAGGCGGGCTGGATCGTCTAAGCCGAGGATTTCCGTCGAAGAGCCGGACGCTCTGGCGTTGAGGCGCTGCTATCCGGCGCGACCGAGGTGACCTTGTGTTGGCGGCCCCCTGCCGACTCGCGCCAGATTGCCTCGTAGAGCGGTATTGGTTCGCCGTATCCCTTGAGGATGTACCGGCCGCGAGCTGAAAAGGCGGGGAGGCCATGGCTCCCAGCGCAGGAGTTAAAGACTGCTTTCGACGCCAGAATCTGCCCACCCTCGGCACTCTCGCAAATTCGAGCGGCGAGCCGTACCGCGGCGTCGTCAATCTTTTGACCGCGGACGGTCGACTCCGCGACATTTATCCCGATGCGAAGCGGAACTTCGTCATGGGATTCAGACGTCTGCTGCGCAAGGAGGTGTTTGAAAACGGCGCAGGCTGCCTTGACCGCTGCGGAGGCTTCCGGAAACACGATCGTCATCACCGATACCGACGACTCTACCTCTTTGCCGTCGAACTTCTGTGCAAACTCGACCAGGGTTGCATTGTGTTTGCGTACAACCTCCATCGCCGGACGATCCGCCCATTCAGCGAGACGTCGATGGTCTTCTGCGGGCGCGGCACACATTATTGCCAAAGAGCCGCTGCGTGACTCGGACGGACCGGGCTGGGCCCATCGCACCAGCGCCTCCGCCAGCCGATGCATCGATCCCTCCGCATCTGTAGAGCAGGCAGCCATCGCCTCGCGGCCGGCGATGAACATATCCATGAAGCGGGAATCGGCCATAAGATATTCGACATAACGGCGCGCAAATGACTCAGCCTGGGCCGTTCCGGAACCGAGTGATTTGGCGCAGCCGGAAACGACAAGCGAGGTCGTGTCGGGATCAAGGTCACGTGTTTGCGCCAGATGCTCTGCGGCGCCTGCGAGGTAGAGATTGATGCCGAAGCGGACAAAGTTGTCGGAAAGATCGTGCTCCCCTCGGGCGTAATCCATTCCTTCCTGCATGAAATCGATGAGAACTGAGCGGTTTTCGGCCAGTTCCAGTGCGGGGGGAGGCGTATCCGCAAGTGGTGTATCCGGCACATCGTTATCGAGAGAAAACCCGGTACTCGCGAAGCCGTCGGCTGCCTCGGCATCCGAAGAATTTTGGAGAAGGCCGTCCGACGGCTCTGTATAGGCGGTCGGTTTCCGTCCGCTTGTGATGAATACCATGGGTATTGCGCAGAAGACGAAGATGAGCACGGTTGCGAGGACGAACCCGCCAAAGCCGGTAAGCTGCCCAAACGGGGCCGTGGCGAGGGTTGTTTCGATGGAAATAAGATGAGTGGTAAGCGTTAGGAGGACAGCGGCAAGGGCAGCGAAGACGGCGGCCGCGCCACATTTCTTGACGAGTGACCAACCCGTCAATATGTCTGCGAGGGCCCGAACTGGGGTACCTTGGGAAATGCGCTGCTTCTCGGTCTCTGAAGGGGGCGAACCGGGCCCAGCCGTCCCCGTGGCCCCTTCCATGCCGCTTTGGCTGACTTGCGAGCTGTCCTGACCATCGGTCTCGCGGTCGTTACGCGTCTTAAAAACGACGTATTCTTGCACTTTCCCCGAGATGGGGTCGTAAACTTCCTTGATGACCCGCACGGCGTCCACCAGGGGGTGACGGACAAGGCAGCGAGCGCGGAAAAGGGCGCCGCCCTGGCCATCGGCACCATATCTCGCATAAGTCTCCCAACGTGAGCCACGCTGGACATGCACTTCATACGAAATGCGCCGTGATGCGGGCATTCAGACCTCAAGTTTGAAACCGCCGGACGGCGAACCGACTGGGATCCAATGATGCCGGGGCGGCAATACGGCGAGGCCGAATAGGCCTCCCGACCGCAAGTTTACGGCACCTGAACTAAGGAAAGGTTACTGCAGCTTCGGGCGCCTATCTTATCCGCCGCGTTGCGGATAAATGGCGACCGCCAAGGCGACCAAGACAGTCAATGATATCAAGGCGCATCCGCGATCACGACACCGATCAAGCCCAAGGGCCGCAGTGTTCACGATCGCCAACAGCGGCGATGCCCCCGTCCTCAGCCTTTAAGGCCGAAGTCCTTGAAGCGCTTATTGAATTTAGCCAGTTGGCCGCCGCTATCGACAAGGCGATGCACCCCGGTCCAGGCCGGATGGGTTTTGGGGTCAATATCCAGCTTCAGGGTATCGCCGGCCTTTCCCCAGGTCGACCGCGTCTGAAAGGTACTACCATCCGTCATGACGACGGTGATTTCATGGTAGTCGGGATGGGCATCTTTTTTCATCAGTCGGCTCCAATCGTGGCCGCGCGGTATATACCTAAGCTGGAAGACGACTGCAAGAGGCAAGGCACACTCTAACAGCCGGCTTGACGATCAGGCCGCTTTGGCGAGGCGAGGGTTAGCGCCCATGCCAAGACGAATACCATGACGACGGCGCCGGCGAAGTAGGGGATGTCCTTTCCCCATTGCGCAAACAGGAAACCCGCCCAGGCCGGGCCCACAACGCGCGCGAGAATAGAAGCGGAGCGTCCGACGCCCATCATCATCCCCTGCTGATCATTCGAAATGCTCCGGGAAAGAAGGCTGTTAAGCGCCGGGGTGATGACGCTGAAGCCGTAGGCAAGAACGACGATATCCAGAATAAGAACCGGCACGGACCGGCAAAAGGGGAGGGCTGCCAAACCGACGGCCAGGGCCACGGCCCCCTGAATGACGAGGGCGCGCTCTCCCATTCGCCGCGCAAGGCGTCCGACCACGCCGCCTTGGATGACAGCGCTCAGTACGCCAACAAGCGCAAAGACATAGCCGTTTTGCTGCGGGCCCCAGCCGAAGGTCCGTTCTGACCACATGGCAAAGGTTGTCTCCATCCCGGCGAAGACGAATGTGGCGAGGAATGAAAGGCCTATCGCGGTCCTGACGCCCGGCCGTCGAAGGGCCTGACGGAGCAAGGCTCTTCTTTCGTTCCGGCCCCTTGACGCGAGGAGAGCCCGCGTTTCGGGAGAAAGCGACTCTTGGAGTACGAAGAACGCGATCGCCAAGGCGATGGTCGAGAGACCGGCAGCGACAAGGGCTGGGCTCTGATAGTCGGCGTTGGCGGGGTCAGGGCCCGCGAGGATCCCTCCAATAGCGGGGCCGGCAATAAAACCAAGCCCAAAAGCCGCGCCGATCAGGCCCATTCCTCGGGCGCGATCCTCGGGCGTGGTGATATCGGCAATGTAGGCGAAGGCTGCCGAGATGCTGCCGGCCATGATGCCGCCAAGGGCACGTGCGGCGAACAGCATCCAAAGGCTGTCGGCAAAGGCGAGCCAGAGATACGAGGCGACGGTCCCGATCAGGCTGAAAATCAGAACGGGACGCCGTCCGACCCGGTCGCTCAAACGGCCCCAAAGGGGGGCCGCTACAAACTGTGTCAGCGAATACGTCGCCATGACCAGGGTCACGACGTCGGGAGTCGCCTGATAGTGCTGCGCGTAAAATGGGAGTAGAGGAATGATGATCCCAAAGCCGATCAGGTCGACGACGACAATCAGGAAAAGAACGGCCGTCGCCCGCCCTGACTTGGCCGGATCGAGACGGCCAGGGGGAGTGCCGGACAGATGGTCGTGACCCACCGGTACCGGCTAACGTTGCGTGAGTTTGAGTTCGATCCGGCGGTTGCGCCGGTAGGCCGCTTCGTCATCACCCGGATCGATGGGCTGGAACTCGCCGAAGCCGGTGGCCGCAAGTCGGTCGGCGGGAATGCCCTGTTCGATCAGGAATCGGACCACGGAAAGGGCACGCGCCATGGAAAGCTCCCAGTTGGAGGGGAAGGCGGCCGTGCTGATCGGCTGGCGATCGGTATGACCGTCGACCCGAAGAACCCAATCGATGTCGGTCGGGATGCGGGCGCCGAGCTCGCGAACCGTGCGGGCGAGCTGGAGGATCTGATCTTGCCCTTCAGGCTGTAATGCCGCCGACCCGGATGGAAAGAGCACTTCGGACTGAAAAACGAAACGATCGCCGACAATGCGAATACCCGGCTGATTTCCGAGAACCTGGCGTAACCGCCCGAAGAACTCGGAACGGTAGCGCGAGAGTTCGGCCACCTTGCTGGCGAGAGCCGCATTGAGGCGTTGACCGAGCGCGGCGATCTGGAGTTTCTGCTGCTGTGCCTGTTGTTCCGAAGCGTCAAGAGCCTTTGCAATACCGGCAAGTTGCTGGCGGAGGGCGCGCATCTGCCGGTTCAACAAGGCAATCTGCGCACGCGCGGACTCGGAAATCTCCTGCTCGCGGAGCAGTGCCTCTCGCTGGCGAGACAACTCGGTCTCACGATCCGCAAGCTGGGATTCTCGCTCATCGAGCCTGCCGGCAAGCGCGGCGATTTCGTCCTCCAGTTCGGCCTTCAATGCCTCCAGAGCCTCGATCTGGCTGCCGAGGCGCGCCAAGTCCCTAACTTGAACTTCGATCTGTGCCTTGTCGGCAAGAATCGTCTGGAAGGCCTGCTCCAACTCGGCGCCCAAGCGTTCCGATTCGGATTCTGCTCTCTCCGCGCGCAGACTGAGGCTCTCAACCGTGCTCTGCAAATCATCGCGAACGGCGATCGACGCCTGCAGCTCCTCGGAGAGCTGCGCGACGTTGAGCCGAAGATCCGCCGACTCCGCCCTTTCCAGGGCCAAAAGATCGGTCAGTTCGGACACTTGGCTTTGCAGCTGTTGTAGAGCCTGATCCCGACCCGACAGCGCCTCATTCAGGAAGAACTGTGCAAGCACGAACACCATGAGCAGAAACATGATGACCATGAGCAGGGTGGCCAGCCCATCGACAAATCCTGCCCAGATATTTGGAATGCGCTCAGAACGGCGGGCGGCGAGGGCCATTTCGATTCTCTGAGAAATCCTATCGGTCAGCCAGCTCGGAAGCGGCCGCTACCGTCCTCGCCAGCAATTTGATCTCGCTGCGAAGCTGCTGAATGATCTCTTCGCGTCCCGAGCTCATTTCCTCGAGTAACCGCGCCACGTAGACGTCGAGATTCCTGATATGGGTGCGGGTCGTCTCGTCAAGGGCATCCGTCCGCGCGCCGCCGGCGTTCTCCGCGAGCCGCATGAGGATCGGCTTCATCTCCATCTGACTTTCCGCAAGGCGCATCATGAGGGTCTGCTCCGTGCGCATATGATCGGTAAGGGTGCCCAGCTTCTCCATAAGCGTGGTCAAATTGGCGTTGGCTTGGCCCCGCTCATCCTCACCGCGCGCCAGCGTCCGCTGAAGGTTCTCAAGGCTCTCGGCCGTTTGCTCCAGGAGGGCCTGAACGTAAACCGGTACCGACTGGTCCCCGTCGCCGGGAAGGGTTCCGCTCGACAGCCTTGTCATGCTGGACAGCCACTCTTCGAGGTCATTGTAGAAGCGGTTCTGCGCCTGACCCGCCTGAAGATCCAGAAAACCGAGAACCAGCGACCCCGCGAGCCCGAACAGCGACGAGCTGAAGGCCGTGCCCATGCCGGCCAGCGGGTCCTCGAGACCTTGTTTCAGATCTGAAAAAACCGTCGCCAAATTGTCGCCCGTTGCCGAGAGGCCACCGATGACCTCGCTGATCGAAGTGATCGTCTCAAGAAGGCCCCAAAAGGTGCCAAGCAGCCCCAGAAAAATCAGGAGTCCCACCGTATAGCGGGAGATATCACGGGATTCGTCCAGCCTTGAGTTGATGCCATCCAGAAGGGACCGCATGGCGATGGTCGAAAGGCTCAACCGATCCCGTCTTTCGCCCAGCATCGTCGCCATCGGCGCAAGCAGCTTGGGTTCCTTGGCCTGGACGAGCGCCATCTGGTCTTGGCGATATCCTTCCAGCCACTCGACCTCGGGATACAAACGGAGGACCTGGCGGAAATTGTAGATGATACCGAGAAGCAAAACGCCGAGGATCAGCCCATTTAGGGGGGCGTTGGCCATAAAGGCTTCCCGAAGCGGAAAGAACAAGGCCGCGCATACAGCGACCACCGCGATCAGGAAAACGATCATTCGGGTGAGAAAATGACGTGGCCGGGTCATGCGGCGGGATCTTTCAGGGACCGATGAAACCGTTGATCGGCCTATCGTTCGATAACATTAATGTCAACCCGATTCACCGGTTCATCAGTTGCCGTGTCGCCCAGGGCGCGCACGTCGATACGGGTGCTGCGAAGGCCGTTCTCGATCAAAAAGGTGCGCGCGGAAAGGGCGCGCGAGAGCGAAAGCCGCCGGGCCTTGCTGGGAGACAGGGACTCGCCCCCTGCATAAGCCAGCAACTGCAGCCGCAAACTGGGATCATCGCGAATGCGAGCCACCACGTCGGCAAGCTCCTTCTTCGCACTGTCGGGGAGGTCAGAGGCATCTGACGCAAACAGGATGCGAATGGACTGACCGGCCTCTGGCTTGGCCTGCGATGGCGGCAGTGAAGCTTGCTCCGCGGCCTGCGCTGAGGCCTGACCCGCCCCGGAGTCAGCCGTGGGCGGCGAGACCGCAGGCGGCGGGGGCGGGGCTTGCGAGGGCGTTGTTTGGGGTTCCGTTTCCGTCATCGTCGCAGCTGCGACAGAAGGCGGTGGGGCGGGTTTGGCCGGCTTCGGCGGGGCGACGGCTGGTTTCGGCGGCGGCGCGACCGGGCGGGCTGTCGGCGCCTGTCGTTCGACCCCGTCAGGCTTAGTATCGGCTGTCACGGTAGCCGTTGCCATCGAAGAGGCGGGGGGCTCTGGCTTGGGGGGCGCAGACGATGTTGCGGTGGGCGTCGGCGTTGCCGCTGACACCGATGGTTCGGGGCGAGCGGGGGTTGCCAGGGGTGGGCGATCAGATGCCGTGCTGCCGGGCATGGTTGGGGTGGAGGCAGCCACAGCCCTCCGTGGCGGGCTCGGCTGCGGGACCTGAACGGTTCCCGACGACGGGCGCACATGAAGCTGCGAAACCGGTTCGCGGGGACCTGGAACCAGTAAGGCGCCCGGGGTTTCGGGATAAGATGATGTTCCCGCACCCGTTGGGGCCGCGGGAATACCTTCAAGCGCACTTAGGTCCACCACCACGTCCGGGCCACTACCGACAACCGCTGGCGTTTGCTGGGAATGCGCGGTACCGGCCAGTGCAACGACGACGACACCGACACCAACAACTACCGGAAACGTCGCACGCGTCAGCCGACGGCAAACGACGAACGGAACATTCATGCTCGACTGTCTCTCCAGACGATTAGGGCCGCCCCGCCACGAGGATCAGCGCAGGTCCCGTTTCGGAAAACCTGCAACCTAACAATAACTAAGGGGCGACTTCGGCACAACCGGTTTACGGAGCCGCTGCGGATCTCAATACCTCCGCCAATTGGTCGTGGAGGTCGGGGCTCGCGGCCAAAATCTCGCCGCGGTACAGAAAGTCGGTTTTCCTGTCGAGATCGGTCACGAAGCCACCGGCCTCACGCACAAGAACCACGCCAGCGCCCATGTCCCAGGGATGAATGCCTGTCTCCCAGTATCCCTCATACCGGCCGGAGGCCACGTAGGCGAGGTCCAGCGAAACGGCGCCAAATCGTCGGACCCCGGCCGCACGGGCCATGACGCCCTCCAGTTGGCGCAGGAACAGGGGGTGGTTCTTCGTCCCCTTGAAGGGAATGCCGGTGGCGAACAATGCCTCGTCCATCTTCCGACGGGAGGAAACGCGCAGTCGGCGGCCGTTGAGGAATGCGCCATTGCCTTTCTCGGCCCAATAGAGCCGATCGCCGATGGGGTCGTAAACAACACCGGCAAACAGATCGCGATCTCGCTCCAGTGCGATTGAGATGGCGAAATGCGGGATACCGTGCAGGAAATTGGTGGTTCCGTCCAACGGATCGACAATCCATCGATTCGAATTGTCACGGCCCTCGACGGTACCTCGCTCCTCGAGGAGGAAACCATAGTGGGGGCGGGACCGTTGCAGCTCAGCAACGATAGTATTCTCTGCCCTTTGGTCGGCGACACTCACGAAGTCTGCGGGTCCTTTGCGCGAAACCTGCAGGTTCTCCACCTCGCCGAAGTCCCGGACGAGGTGTCGCGCCGCCTTTTGGGCGGCCGCAACCATCACGTTGATGAGGGCGGAGCGCAGGGCCATGCTGGCTCCGGTTCAGTCTTTCGCTCTCTCGACGTAAGAGCGGTCCGACGTATTTACGACCACGCGGGTCCCCATTTCGATGTGCGGTGGCACCATGATACGGACGCCATTGTCGAGCACGGCGGGCTTGTAGGATGACGCCGCGGTCTGGCCCTTGACCACGGCGTCGGCCTCGACAACCGTGCAGACAGCCGTATCCGGCAGCTGAACGCCAAGGGGGCTTCCCTCATGGGACTCGATCATGACGGTCATGCCTTCCTGAAGGAACGGCAGCTGTTCGTCCCCGATCAGATCCCGGTTGAGCGCTACTTGGTCGAAGGTCTCGTTGTCCATGAAAGTGTGCATTTCCCCATCCGCGTATAGGAACTGATACTCTTTCTGTTCCAGGCGGACGCGTTCAACGGACTCCGAGGATCGAAAGCGCTCGTTCAATTTGGTGCCGTCTCGCAGATCCTTGAGTTCGACCTGAAGATAGGCGCCACCCTTTCCCGGCTGCGTATGTTGAATCTTCACCGCTCGCCAAAGGCGCCCCTGGTGCTCGATCACCATCCCCGGACGGATGGCGTTTCCATTGATCTTCATAGCCTTAACCGTAAATGTCGATTGTTCGCTTGCCGCTGCGGCGCGGACCCTATCAGCTTGTCCGCGAGGACGCAACGAGGTCGGCTTTAAGGAGTATCGGTTGCTTCGGCGATCGCTTTTTCGAAGGCCTTCACGGCTGCGGCCGGGCCATCCGGATGATTCCAAACACCGCCGACCACCGCGAGGAAATCTGCGCCGGCGCGAACCAACGGCCCGCAGTTATCCGGTGTTATCCCCCCAATCGCGACGCTGGGGACGATGGTCATATCGCTCCACCATCGCAGGATATCGACCGTCGCCGTCGCCTTGGGGGATTTCGTGTCGGTCGGGAAAAAAGCGCCAAACGCCACATAGTCGGCCCCCCGCTCGGCTGCAACAAGTGCGAGATGACGGGAATCGTGACAGGTAACGCCCACTATCGCATCAGCGCCAAGGGCGTCTCGCGCCTCGTCATAGGGAGCGTCCTCCTGGCCAACATGAACGCCGTCGCAGCCGGTCTCAACCGCCAGATCGGGTCGATCGTTCATGATGACCGCCACACCCCGGGACTGCGCCACCGGGCGCAGGACATCGGTCGCGCGGCGGATTTCGTCGTCGTCGATATCCTTGAAACGGATCTGCAGGCTGGCCACTTCGCCGACGTCGATCGCCGCCGCGAGATCTTCGGCGAAAGTGGCGGCATCGATTTTTGGCGGAGTTACTAGATAGAGTCGGCAGGGCATTGGATTCCTTAGGATTTTGGTTCCGGTTTGCGATTCTTCCCAAAAGGACCGGCGGTTGATGGGCCGAAGAATTTTGTCAGCCACGTATTAGCTCGTCCAGCCACCTCTCGCATTCGGCCTTCGGATCCGCGACTTCACCTAGATTGAGAACTGGACCATCGTTCTCATCGAGGGCGCAGCCCGCCTTTTGCGCGATATCGGCGACCCGGGCTCTCACAGCCGGCGGTGCCTCCAGCCGAACCTCCCGGATTCCGTGCCGGAACGCTGCCAGCGCGTGCCCGGGACTATCACCGCAGTCCAGCACGGCCGCCTGTAAGGCATTTGGATGGTCAGCGACCGCCTGATCCACGATCTCGCGAAAAACCGCGGCACCAAGATAGGCGGCGGCTCCCGGAGCGCTCCGAAGCACAACGCGGATACCGCGCTCGGCTGCGGTCGAGAGGGCTGCCCGCGCATGGTCCAGGCCGTGGATGACGATCACGGGCGGGCGCATCGATCCTCACCACGAAGTGGCGCGAGGAAGCGCGCCCTCGATCCAAGCCGGTGGTGGTGAACGGCCGCCGCCAGAATAAGGACAAGCGGGGCTCGAGGCCCCGCTTGTTTGGTATCCGACCGGGATCGGCGCGTCAGCCGGCGTTGACCATCGCCAGCGTCGTATCCGGCATGCGGTTCGAGAAACCCCACTCATTGTCGTACCAGGACACCACTCGACACAACGTGCCGTCGACAACCTGCGTCTGGGTCATGTCGTAAATGGAGCTGTGCGGATTGTGGTTGAAATCGAGCGAGACGAGAGGCAGCTCGTTCACGGCCAGGACGCCCTTAAGGTTGTTGCTCTGCGAGGCCTTGGCAACGGCCTCGTTGAGCTCTTCCTTGGTGGTCGATTTCTTAGCGATGAACTTGAGGTCCACGACCGACACATTCGGCGTCGGGACTCGCATCGCGGAGCCGTCGAGCTTGCCGGCCAGTTCCGGAAGAACCAAGCCCACCGCCCGCGCCGCGCCGGTCGAAGTCGGGATCATCGACAGGGCGCCGGCCCGGGCCCGCCTGAGATCCTTGTGAAGGGTATCGAGGATGGGCTGATCGCCGGTATAGGCGTGGATCGTGGTCATGTAGCCCTTCTCGATGCCCACGAGATTGTTCAGCACGAAGGCGACAGGGGCGAGACAGTTGGTTGTGCACGAGGCATTCGAGACTACTTTATGATCGGCCGTCAGGGAGTCGTGGTTGACGCCGAAAACGATGGTGGCGTCGGCGCCCGACGAAGGCGCGGAAACGAGCACCTTCTTGGCACCGGCCTGCAGATGAACCTCGGCCTTTTCCTTGGCCGTGAAGATGCCGGTGCACTCCCACACCACATCCACGTTCAAATCTTTCCACGGCAGTTTCGTCGGATCCCGTTCGGCCAGAACCTTGATCGGCCCGTGGCCGATATCCATCGTGTCACCAGTGACTTTGACGTCCCCAGGGAAGGGCCCATGAACGGAATCGTATTTCAGAAGATGGGCGTTCGTCTCCACGGGGCCGAGATCGTTGATGGCCACCACTTCCACATCGGTCCGTCCGGACTCGGCGAGCGCCCGTAGAGTCAGACGTCCAATCCGGCCGAAGCCGTTAATCGCAACGCGAACCGCCATTTCTTTCTCCACTTTGATTCAGAGGTTGAGCGCCCGACGCATCGCGGTCTGCGGGTTGAATTTGATGCCTGCCCAAGATAAGGACGTTAGGCACTCCCGGAAGCGACAACCGGGGCGCATTTAATTGCGGCCGCAACATCAACCGATTGACAGTCCCAGTCAATGGGGTTTTTGACGTTAGCGGAGTTGACGATTGTTCGGGGCAGCGCCTATGTTTCTTCTGATGTCATCGTCTGGAATGCGGGGAAGGGCGTGACCGAAGGTATGCGACCATTACCGCCGCGAATAGACCGCGCGCGTGACCGTATCGAACAGGCTGTTTCCGAGATCGAGGCATCCCTGACGCAGCGGGACGCCGCGTCGGGGGGTGATACAGTCCTCTCTGCGGAAGCCGAGCGCGCGAAGGTCGAAAACGCCGCTCTTCGTGAAACCCATGAGGCGGCAGAGCGCCGTCTCGATACGGCGATCCATCGTTTGCAAGAGATTTTAAGAGGCTAGCAGGAGTGCCCAGCGTCTTTCTCACCATCAATGACCGGCGATATCAAGTCGCGTGTGAGGACGGCCAGGAAGCCCATCTGACTCGGCTGGGAGCCTACGTCGACAAACGTATAAAGGAGCTCGTTGCTTCCGTCGGGCAGGTCGGCGATTCTCAGCTCCTTGTCATGGCCAGCCTTTTGATCGCCGATGAACTCTCGGATGCCTATGCCGAGATCGAGGCCTCGGGCTCCGGCAATGATGGCAAGGACAGCCATCTTGACTCCGAGGAGGCGGTAGGCATCGCCTTCGAAGCTTTGGCCGAACGTGTTGAAACGGTTGCCGAAAAACTAAAACACTCTTAGATTCTCTAACCGGGCGGACGCTGCGTGATACGTCAGGCCACGTTATCCCTGGGGCCAACATTTACCTCTTGGGAGCTGTCCCTGCCGGACTCGTGGGTCCGGTAAACGGCGCCCACCTGCTTTATGCAGGCCACAGAGGATATCCCGGCCGACGGTCCTCGCGGCACCGCCCACAATTGTGTTCCGGCGTCTGGGTCAAGAGATTTCGGTTGTCGATCGAATGGGAAAAAGAACGACTTCGGGCAGACATGCGTCGTTGGCGCCGTGGCCTTTCTCCCGAGGTGAGGGCAAAGGCGAAGAGGTTGCTGGCTGACGGGTTCGTTGACGCTGCCGATGAGATAGCGATTTCGCCTCTCGCAGGGCAAGCCCTCGCCGCCTATTGGCCGATCGGAAGCGAGCTCGACACGCGAGAGCTTCTTGTCGAGCTTGAACGGTCTCGGGTGGTGTGCGCTCTGCCGGTGGTCGCGGGGCAGGGGAAACCCCTTATGTTCCGCCAATGGTTGCCAGGTACCAAGCTGGATCAGGGACCCTGGGGGACATGGCATCCGAAAGAGGACGCGACCGAGATCGATCCCGATATACTTCTGATCCCGGTGCTGGCCTTCGACCGGCAGGGATACCGCCTTGGTCAAGGCGGCGGCTACTATGACCGGACCCTGAGGCGGCTTCGTGAGAGGCGTGCGATCACCGCCATCGGATTGGGCTATGCCGGCCAGGAAGTCGCCAAAGTCCCGCATGATGGCGCCGACGAAAGGCTCGATTGGGTGGTCACCGAAAAGTCCGTCACGAAAATGGAGAAGATATGAACGTTTTGTTTGTCGGCGACGTGGTGGGAAAGTCCGGAAGGACGGTCGTCCTGGACAAGCTCCCCGGGCTTCGCCGTGAACTGGCCGCCGATTTCGTCATTGTCAACGGCGAGAACGCGGCCCACGGTTTTGGAATTACCGAAAAGATATGCAACGCGTTTTTCGAGGCGGGCGCCGACGTTATCACGACCGGAAACCATGTATGGGATCAGCGGGAAACCGTAGAGCATATCTCGCGGGAGCCACGGTTGCTGCGTCCCCTGAATTTCCCTGGAAATGTACCCGGGCATGGATACGGCGTGTTCGAGGCGGCCGGCCGCAAGGTGCTCGTGATCCAGGTCATGGGCCGCCTCTTCATGGAACCTTTGGACGATCCGTTCGGCGCCGTGGAGCAGGTTGTCGCGGCCAATCCCCTGGGCGTTGCCGTGGACTGTGTCGTGGTCGACTTTCATGCCGAAGCGACAAGCGAGAAGATGGCACTCGCGCACGCGTTTGACGGGCGTGTCTCCGCCGTTGTCGGCAGCCACACACATGTGCCCACGGCTGACAGCCAGGTGCTTCCGGCCGGCACCGCTTACTTAACGGATATCGGAATGTGCGGAGACTATGACTCCGTGATCGGCATGGCGAAAGGCACTGCGGTCGAGAGATTCATCCGCAAGGCTCCCACGGAGCGCCTGGAACCGGCCTCCGGCGAGGCGACCTTTTGTGCGGCTTGGCTGGAGATCTACAGCGGTAGCGGTCTTGCCCGCCGGATCGAATGCGTGCGCGCTGGGGGACGCCTGTCATCGGCCTGGCCGGTCGGAATGCGAGGGATCGAACCGCGGGCCATGGGCAGTAGACGCTAGTGTCCCGATCGCGAGATTCGTTACATCGAATCTCGCATGAATCGGCACACTAACTTATTGATTCTAGTGTGATTCAGCTTCCGAAGTTGGATACATATAATGTACCGAACTTCGGAACCATCACACGAGCGCTACGGCCCGATTTTTCGCCCACGCCCCATTCTTGCCATATTGCTTTGTTAGCTGAATTCGCGGTATGTCTGCGCTTATCTACCACATGTGGTGTAGTTAGACTTTCCTTTCGGAAGATAAAGAGGTCTCTTGAGCGATGGCAGGCCATTCGCAATTCAAGAATATTATGTATCGGAAGGGCGCGCAGGACGCCAAGCGCGCGAAGGTCTTTACGAAGCTGATCCGGGAGTTGACGGTGGCCGCGCGAAGCGGCTTGCCCGACCCCGAAATGAACCCTCGATTGCGTTCTGCTATCATGGCCGCAAGGTCGGCGAACATGCCGAAGGACAACATCGAGCGTGCCATCAAACGGGGGGCCGGTGGAGACGATGGCGCCAACTATGAAGAAGTGCGTTATGAGGGATATGGACCTGGCGGAGTGGCCGTCATGGTCGAGGCTTTGACGGACAACCGCAACCGCACGGCGTCGGAAATCCGGGCCGCGTTCAGCCGACATGGCGGCAATCTCGGAGAGACGGGCAGCGTTGGGTTCATGTTCGAGCAATTGGGATTGATCAAGTACGAGGCTTCCGTGGCCTCGGCCGACGACATGTTCGAGGCGGCACTGGAGGCCGGAGCGACGGATGTTGAGTCCAGCGATACCGGTCACGACATCGTCTGTGCGTCCACCGACCTCGGGGCCGTGCGTGATGCCTTGGAAAATAACCTCGGGACACCGGACTCGGCGCGCCTCGAATGGCGTCCGCGCAGCACCGTGCCAGTCAATGAGGATGATGCGACCACCCTTTTCAAACTGCTCGACGTTCTCGACGATAACGACGACGTCCAGCAGGTTTCGGCCAATTTCGATGTCCCGGATGACGTGATAGAGCGGCTCAACGCCTAGTCACGGAGCTCTGGGAAGGACAGCTAGGACGCGGAACGAGACGCAGGACCCCGCATGAGGCTCCTTGGATTGGATCCCGGACTCCGAGTGACAGGTTGGGGTGTCATCGACGTCGATGACAACCGCCTGCGCCATGTCGCGGACGGTGTCGTCAAGACGGACACTCGGACTCCGATCGGAGAGCGCCTCTGTCAGCTCGACCGCGGGCTGTTTGAGATCATCGATCGGTTTCGGCCCGACGAGGCCGCTGTGGAAGAGGCCTTTGTCAATCGTAACGCGGTCTCGACACTTAAGCTTGGTCAGGCCCGGGGCGTGGTTCTGTTGGTTCCGTCCCGCGCGGGGCTGCCGGTGGCGGAGTATTTGCCCAACCTCGTCAAAAAAACGGTTGTTGGGACGGGGCATGCGACAAAGGATCAGGTGCAGATGATGGTGCGCACTCTCCTGCCCGGTGCGTCGCGTGGAACGCCGGACGCCGCCGACGCCCTGGCGGTAGCCATCTGCCATGCCCATCATCGCGAAACGGCGCGCCGCGTGATGGCCGGTGCAGGCATCGCGGAGGCCTCCGCATGATCGCGAAACTCACCGGACTCGTGGATTCAATCGGGGAGGACTGGGCCGTCATCGATGTGTCGGGGGTCGGATATCTGGTTTCCTGTCCCGGACGTACGCTGCAGTGCCTCGTGCGGGGCGAGCCGGCGAGCCTGTTCGTGGAAACGCACGCCCGCGAGGACCGCATTCAGCTGTTCGGCTTCGGCGACGCACCCGAACGTGATTGGTTCCGGCTTTTGATGACCGTGCAAGGGGTGGGGGCCAAGGTCGCCCTGGCGGTTCTGGGCGTGCTCAGTGTTGACGAACTGATGCGCGCTTTGGCGTCCGGGGACAGGTCCGCCATCGCGCGGGCACCAGGAGTCGGAACGCGACTGGCCACGCGGATCGTCAGCGAGCTCAAGGACAAGGCCGGGGCCTTTGCCGTCGATACCGCGATGCGACCTGTGGCGGCTTCGTCCGATGGCATGGATAGGGAAATGGCTGACGCCGTGTCCGCGCTCGTCAATCTCGGCTACGGACCGTCCGAGGCCATGGGAGCGATCTCGCAGGTTTCGCAGAGGCTCGGGCCAGGGGCTGGTCTCGAAGAGCTCATTCGAGGCGGGCTCGGCGAGTTGGCGCCGAGGGAGCACGCCCGGTGAACGAGGAGAACCGCGTCCTGGCACCGGAGCAATCGTCCGGGGACATCGCGGAGACCAACCTCCGCCCGCTTGTGCTCGACGACTTCGTTGGCCAGCGTCAAGTCTGCGACAATCTGAGGGTTTTCATTGCCGCCGCCCGGCAGCGCAACGAGGCCCTGGATCATGTGCTGTTTTATGGCCCCCCCGGCCTGGGCAAGACGACCTTGGCCCAAATCGTGGCCCGGGAGCTCGGGGTCGGCTTTCGCGCCACCTCCGGTCCGGTTATCGTCAAGGCTGGGGATCTTGCGGCTATCCTGACCAACCTGCAGCCGCGGGATGTCTTGTTCATAGATGAGATCCACCGACTGAACCCGGCGGTGGAGGAGATCCTCTATCCGGCGATGGAGGATCGACAGCTGGATCTCATCATCGGCGAAGGGCCGGCGGCTCGATCGGTCCGGATAGAGTTGCCGCCATTTACGCTGATCGGCGCCACGACCCGCTCCGGCCTGATCACGACGCCGCTCAGGGAACGGTTCGGTATTCCCTTGCGGGTTACGTTCTATTCGCCGGCCGAGCTCGAACAAATCGTGCGCCGCGGAGCCGGCATCCTGGAGCTGGATTTGACGGGGGATGGGGCCACGGAGATCGCCCGAAGATCCAGGGGAACGCCGCGCGTCGCAGGAAGATTGCTTCGGCGCGTCCGTGACTTCGCGGCCGTGGACGGCTCCACGCGTATCGACGCGGAGAGCGCCGACGCCGCGCTGAATCGCCTGGAAGTCGACTTTCGCGGTCTCGACGCGATGGATCGGCGTTATCTCGGCTGTATCGCCGAGCATTATGGGGGCGGGCCCGTCGGCGTGGAGACCTTGGCCGCGGCCCTCTCGGAACAAAGAGATACGATCGAGGAGGTCATCGAACCCTATCTCCTCCAACAGGGACTGCTGATGCGAACTCCGCGCGGGCGCATGTTGGCGGATGCGGCCTATAGACATCTCGGACTTGCGCCGCCCCAGTCTGCCCAAATGGATTTGATCCCAGCCGGGGAGGCGGGCGATGAGTGAATCGCCCAGCGGTGAGTTTCGCGGGGGCGTGCATGTGTTTCCGATACGGGTGTACTATGAGGATACGGACGCCGGGGGCGTCGTGTACTACGCCAACTACTTCCGGTTCGCCGAACGGGCGCGTACGGAATTGTTAAGGAATCTGGGCGTAGAACAGTCTGAGCTGGCGGCGGACGGCGGGCTGTTGTTTGCCGTGCGTCGATGTACCGCGGACTTCCTTCAGCCGGCGCGTCTTGACGACTGCCTGGAGGTGCGCACCCGTATCTTGGAGATTTCCGGGGCGACCGTGGCGGCGGAACAACAGGTTTGGCGAGAGGACGAGAGACTCTTCCTTTTGACCGTGAAACTGGCCTGTCTGAACACATCCCCGTCTCGTCGGCCTGTACGTGTTCCCGCCTCTCTTCGCGTGTCGCTGGAGAGCGTTAGCAGCCCTGATCGGTGAGACTATTAGATGGAAAGCAACGTTATTGACGCGGTTACTCTCGGCGGGTCGGTCGACCAGTTTGACTTCTCGGTCTGGTCGCTCTTTCTACGGGCCGATATCGTCGTTCAAGCCGTGATCGTCGGACTTCTGCTCGCATCGATCTGGTGCTGGGCGATAATTTTCGAAAAGCTGGTTGCCTTACGGCGGTTGAACTCCCGGGCGACGGCGTTCGAGAGCGCATTTTGGTCGGGCGGGTCGCTCGACAATCTTTACGACAATATCGGGACCTACCCCCGCGATCCCATGTCGGCGGTCTTCGTTTCGGCCATGCGCGAGTGGCGGCGAGCCCTCGCCAAGGGTTTGAATGGCGGCAGCAGCCGGGTGGGGTTGGGAGACCGCATCGATCGGGTCATGCAGATCACCGTCACGCGGGAAATGGATCGTGCCGAGCGATACATGACCTTTCTCTCCTCGACCGGCGCCACGGCACCGTTCATCGGGTTGTTCGGCACCGTTTGGGGAATCATGAACAGTTTTCAGTCAATCGCACTGTCGAAGAACACGAGCCTCGTCGTTGTCGCGCCCGGTATCGCCGAGGCCCTGTTCGCGACGGCCCTTGGATTGCTGGCGGCCATCCCCGCCGTGGTGGCCTACAATAAGCTGTCAAAGGAATTGGACCGCTATGCCGGTCGTCTGGACAGCTTCGCCGGAGAATTTTCGGCCATCATCTCGCGGCAGATGGAAGAGGCGGCCTGAAATGGCCTTCAGTACCAGCCAAGAGCGGCGGCGGTTCGGCTCACGGCGATATACGCGCCAGATGAGCGACATCAACGTGACGCCCATGGTCGACGTCATGTTGGTGCTGCTGGTCATTTTCATGGTCGCGGCGCCGCTACTCACCGTCGGGGTGCCGGTCGACCTTCCGGAAACACAGGCGGGCACACTACCGGGGCAAGACGAACCGCTGACAGTCACGGTCGATTCAAGCGGGCGCATCTTCATTCAGGAAACCGAAATTGATATGGAGACCTTGGGGCCGCGCTTGGTCGCCATTACCCAAAACAATCCCGAGGCTCGCATCTTCGTGCGAGGCGACCGGGCGATCGACTACGGACGGGTAATGCAGGTCATGGGCACAGTGAATGCGGCCGGCTTCACCAAGGTGGGACTGGTTACCGAGCAACCGTCGTCGGCAGGGGGGAGAGACGACCTGGATTCAGAAACGCGATAGGTTCGATGCGAACCAGCTTCGTCTTCTCCTGTGTTCTTCACGCCGCGATCGTCGCGGTGAGCTACTACGGTCTGCCGGCATTACGCAAGCCGCCGGCACCCATGCAGGACGTGCCGATCCTGGTGGAAGTGGTCACGGTCGCCGAGCAGACGAATGTTCCGGCGCCTCAACCGGAGCCCGAACCAGAACCAGAACCCGAGCCTGAGCCGCCTCCGCCACCTCCGGAGCCGGAACCACCGCCGCCTCCGCCGGAGCCGGCGGCGTTACCCGAGCCTCCCCCCCCCGAGCCCGAGCCAGAGCCGGATATTGCGGCCGTGCCCCCGCCGGAGCCCAAGCCGGAGCCGAAGCCCAAACCAAAGCCCGAGCCCGAGGCCAAGCCCAAAGCACCGGAAGAGCTGGCGTCGGCGAAGCCAAGGCGAAAGCCCAAGCCGCCCGATACCTTCGCCTCTGTTTTGAAGACGGTCGAGGCGCTCAAGAAGGATGCGCCAAGGCCGGCGCCGGTGGAGGATCCCCAGCCCAAACCGGACAGCAGCTTCGATGTCGATCAAATCGCGGAGGTATTGCGGGGCGCTCAGAGGTTCAATGCATCCTTGCCACTGACCATCAGTGAAATCGATCTCGTGCGTCAGCGTATTGCCCAGTGCTGGAGTTTGCCTTCGGGAGCAAGGGAGGCGGAAAACCTAATCATCGAGATTCGTACCGTGATGAACCCGGATGGGAGCGTGCGTGAAGCGCAAATCCGGGATCAAATCCGCATGCGGACGGATCCGTTTTTCCGGGCGGCCGCTGAGAGCGCCCTTCGCGCCGTGCTCAATCCGCGGTGCAACCCACTTCCCTTGCCACCGGAAAAATACGAACAATGGAAGACCATGACACTCACATTCAATCCCAAGGAGATGTTCGGGGCATGACGGTCGAAACCCGAACCGGCTGGAGGGCCGGCGTTCTATTCGTTTTCGTTTTGTGGGCGGTCGTCGGCGGAACCACTCCGGCCCATTCCGAACTCAACATCGATATCACCCGCGGCTCGGTGGAGCCGCTGCCTATCGCGATTCCGCAATTCGTCGGAACCACCCCCGAGGAAACCCGATTTGGCCGTGACATCGCCTCTGTGGTGGCCTCCGACCTGGAGCGCTCGGGCTTGTTCCGACCCGTCGATCCGCGCTCGTTTATCGAGGCGTCGGGGCAGTTGGATGCCCTTCCAAGGTTTGCGGACTGGCGGGTCATCAACGCTCAGGCGCTGGTTCAGGGCCGGGCGGTTTTCGTGCCTGACGGGCGGCTCCGGGTCGAGTTCCGGTTGTGGGACGTGTTCGCCGAGCAGCAGATGGTCGGCCTTGCCTACAACACCGTGCCCTCGAACTGGCGTCGCGTGTCGCACATCATCTCTGACGCCATCTACAAGAGGATCACCGGCGAGGAAGGCTATTTCGATACCCGCATCGTCTACATTTCCGAAAGCGGCCCCGCCAATCGTCGGATCAAAAGGCTCGCAATCATGGATCAGGATGGGGAAAACCACCATTTCCTGACCGACGGCAGCCATCTGGTCCTGACGCCGCGCTTCTCTCCCACGCTTCAGGAAATCACCTATCTGTCATATTTCCGCAACACGCCGCGCGTTTACATTTTCAATATCGACACGGGCCGTCAAGAGATCCTCGGCGATTTTCCGGGCATGACCTTCGCTCCTCGGTTTTCTCCGGACGGGAAGCGGGTGATCATGAGCATGGCGAAGGAGGGCAACTCGGAGATCTACACGATGGATCTGAGCACGCGCGTGGTCAAACAGCTGACGTTTCATTCGGCCATCGATACCTCGCCCAGCTATTCGCCGGACGGCTCCGAGGTGGTTTTCAACTCGGATCGCGGCGGCACTCAGCAGCTTTACGTGATGGACTCAGTTGGCCGGAACGTACGCCGAATAAGCTTCGGCCAGGGCCGCTACGCAACGCCGGTATGGTCGCCCCGCGGCGACCTCATTGCCTTCACCAAGATCCAGGGTGGGCGTTTCTTCATCGGCGTCATGCGGCCGGACGGAACGGGCGAGCGCCTGCTGACCGAGGCGTTCCTGGTCGAGGCACCGACCTGGGCGCCCAACGGCCGTGTCCTGGCTTTCTATCGTGAGACTCCGACTTCCGACGGGCAGGGCACAAGATCTCGTATCTATTCCGTCGACCTGACAGGGTACAATGAACGCGAATTGGTGACGCCGCTTGATGCCTCCGATCCGGCTTGGTCCCCCTTGATTCCCTGATGGGGCCATCTTATAGTCGCTGCGAAAAGGGGGCTTCAGGGGTTACTTGAGAACAAGCTTTCTTTCAACCGAACCCAGCATCGACGCGCAAAGGGATTCGATAGTTTTTTGCATTACACAGCGGTGATGCTTACACTGGCGAGATACTCCGAAAGGGGGATGGGTAAATGCGATTCAAGATACTAGCGTTGATTGCGGCTGGGGTGTTGCTCGCCGCGTGCGAGACGGCTCCCGAAGAAACGGGTGCAGCTGGCGGCACGGGAGGTGCTGGCGCCCCGGTGGTAACGCAGCCGCAGCCGGCCCCGCCGGTTGATGACATGAGGAAGTCACCGCAGGAAGTACTTGTTACGGAGGTTGGCGACCGCGTCTTCTTCGATTTTGACAAGTTTGATCTGACGTCCGAGGCGCAGGAGACCCTGCGCAGGCAAGCGGAGTGGATGCAGCAGAATCCCGAGATCACCGTGACAATCGAGGGACATGCCGACGAGCGCGGTACGCGGGAATACAACCTTGCGCTGGGTGAGCGGCGGGCCAATTCCGTTAAGGATTTCCTGTCGGCTCTCGGCGTCGCCCGCACGCGGATCGACACCATCTCCTACGGTAAGGAGAGGCCGGTTGCGCTGGGTCATAACGAGGCCGCCTGGTCGCAGAACCGGCGCGGCGTGACGGTTATCACCGGTGGCGCTCCCGGAAGCTGACCTGAAGCCTTTGCGGTTTGACGTGTTCTCTACGGCGCTTGTCCAGCCGGTAGCCCGGCGGGCAAGCGCCGCATTTTTGCCCAAAAGAAGAACCAAACTCATATTGATGAGAATGTGGTGCGCGCATGCCAAGGGCGGATCGCAGGCCGAATGGCGTTAGGGGATCATTGATGTTGAAGTCCCTGGACAGGGCGCGAGGGATGTCGCGCGTCGGTAGGGCGGTCTTTGGTTTGTCAGCTTGTGCCGTCCTTCTGGGCGCTCCTGCTTCGACCATGGGGCAGAACACCGATATCCGGGTGCTGCTCGATCGGCTGGAACGCATGGAGCGGGATATCCGATCGCTCAATCTCCAAGTGTCGAAAGGGGAGGCGCCTCCTTCTTTGGCCGCCGAGGCCGGGCCAGGCCCGGGTTTCGCTGACGGGGCCTCTCCGCAGAGCATCGCCCGACTGGAGGTGCGTTTGACTCAGTTGGAGACCGAGGTCAGGGAGGCTATTGGGCGGACCGAGGAGATCACGTTTCAGATCAATCAGCTCAAGACTGAATTGGGTGGTCGTTTGGACAAACTGGTCCAGGATGTCGACTATCGCCTGAGCGTGTTGGAGCAGAGGGCCGGGATCTCCCCCGGCGCGGCCGCTCCGGCCGCTACCTATCCGGCTGACGCACCGCCAAGCTCGGCTCAGGCGTCGGTCTTCACGCCGCCGTCAGCCGCGCCTTCCGCCCCGTCCGAACCCGGGATTCTGGGCACGATCTCCCGGCCGTCAGGAGGACCCGGCTTGGGGGCGCAGCAGGCCTCCCCGGCGGCAGCGGCCGGCGATGTTGCTTCAGCCGCGGTGCCTGCAGCAGCGCCCCAGGCCCCGTTGTCGCCGCAGGACCAATACGATCAGGCACGCGGTTTTCTGTTGCAGGCCCGGTATGAAGAGGCGGAACAGGCGCTTACGGCTTTTCTCGATCAGCATGGTGACAATCCCCTGGCTGGCAACGCTCGCTACTGGCTGGGCGAGACTTACTATGTCCGTGCCGATTATGTTCGCGCGGCTGAGGTGTTCCTGGATGGATTTCAGAAGAACCCGGATAGCCCAAAGGCACCGGATACCCTCCTCAAACTGGGGATGTCCCTGGCCAATCTGAACAAGAGTAGAGAGGCCTGCGCGGCTTTCGACAAGCTGGCTTTGGACTATCCCGACGCGCCGTCGAACATTCAGCGGCTCCTTGCGCGGGAGCGCCAGAAAACCGGTTGCAACTGATTGACAAGCGCCTTCGGAAACGCGGCCTCACAGGAGGCCCGGCCGAAAATCGAACCGAGCCAGACAAAGCGGACAGGGGACATTCCTGTCGCGGAAGAACGGTTCGAGCGGCTTATGGCGCCTTTTGCGCCGTTTGAAAACGGCCCTCGGCTTGCTGTCGCCCTTTCCGGAGGTGCGGACAGCCTCGCGCTGTGCTTGCTTCTGGTCGAATGGACACGCCATCGGGGTGGTCAAGTAATTGCCTTGACCGTGAATCATGGGCTGCGCAGGAATTCCGCCGAGGAGGCCCGGCGTGTCGCAAGCTGGATGGCCTCCCGAGGAGTCGAGCACCACATCCTCGCTTGGTCCGAACCCAAACTAGGCTCCCGGATCCAAGAAGCCGCTCGCCGGGCCCGCTACGAGCTACTGACGAAGTGGTGTCGTGAGAACGGCGTCCTTCACCTGTGTTTCGGACATCATCGCGAGGATCAAGCGGAAACCGTGGTGATGCGTCTGTCCCGGGGAAGCGGCGAGGACGGGCTGGCCGGGATGTCCAACCTCGTCGAGACTTCCGATCTGCGCATCCTGCGTCCGCTGCTTCCTGTGCCTCGGGCACAGTTGAGGGCGACTCTCATGGCAGTTGATCAGCCCTGGATCGAGGATCCGTCCAATCTCGATCCGGCCTATACCAGGGCACGCACGCGCCTCATGATGCCTGAGCTCGCAAAGCTTGGGTTTCTCCCGGTCCATTGGGGCGGCTTGGCGGAGCGGATGGGCCGGCGCCGCGTCTTCCGTGAGCGGGAAACAGCGCGATTGCTGGCGCGGGGATGCGTAGTTCATGCCCAGGGCTACGCATTGATCGACCGCGCGACGTTCGCGGATGCCGAATCCGATACATCGATCCGCGCTTTGGCGCGGGTGGTGACCACGATTGGCGGCCGCGAGTATGCGCCGGCGCGGGAGAAGATCCGTCGGGTATACCGGAGTGTCATTGCCGGCGGTCAGACGGCGACACTTGGCCAGTGCCGGATTTCCCCATATCGGCGCCAAATCCTGGTTTGCCGGGAGGCAAGGCATCTGCCGGCCCCCCTGCCTGTTGACAGTCTGCTTCGTATAATTTGGGATGCGAGGTTCATGATCGAGTGCGGCATGAATGACGGCGCCTCACGGCACGACCGGTCCGTCTGGCTCGCGGCTGTCGGCCAGAGGGGGTGGAACCGGCTTGTATCGGAGGACCACGCCCTGAGCGACCTCGCTATTCCTCATCCCGCCCGGATTGTCCTGCCGGCATTGTGGGATTCAATGGGAATTCGGGCCGTTCCAGGGATATACTCCCGGCCCGGAGCGGATGGGGCCGACCGGGCGTTCCGGCGTTTTGCCTTCCGCCCGGCCAACCCCCTTTCGGGTTATGGTTTTTGCCTTGCGCCGCCGGATTAGAGTATTATTTGAAGAGTGTTGACGGGGCCAGGTCGTCAAACCGAGTAGCGAGCCGTGGGCGGCGCCCCCAATAAATGGGAAGGGATCTTCAGTGAACTTCAGCCGCAGTGTGGCTTTTTGGGTCATTATCGCGCTTCTTCTCTTCGCCTTGTTCAATCTGTTTCAAGGATCGCCGACGAGAGGACCGGAGAACAGTCTCGCCTTCTCGGAGTTCCTGAGGCAGGTCGACGAGGGCGAAGTTCTTGAAGTCACGATACAGGGCCAAAAGATCTCGGGCCATTTCCGGGATGGCCGGGCCTTCAGCACTTACGCGCCCGACGACCCCAATTTGATCTCGCGGCTAGACGAGCGGGGCGTGCGCATTACGGCCATGCCGGTCGAGGACGGCTCGCCGCTCTGGGGCATCTTGATATCGTGGTTCCCGTTTGTCGTTCTGATCGGCATTTGGATCTTCTTCATGCGCCAGATGCAGGCAGGCGGTGGCAAGGCGATGGGATTCGGAAAATCCCGCGCGCGGCTTCTGACGGAAAAAACCGGACGGGTGACCTTCGAGGACGTGGCCGGCATTGACGAGGCCAAGCAGGAACTCGAGGAAATCGTCGAGTTCCTGAAGGATCCGCAGAAGTTTCAGCGGCTGGGTGGGAAGATCCCCAAAGGCTGTCTGCTGGTCGGGCCTCCGGGCACCGGCAAGACCTTGCTGGCACGCGCGATTGCCGGTGAAGCCAATGTGCCGTTCTTCACGATCTCGGGCTCGGATTTCGTCGAGATGTTCGTTGGCGTCGGCGCCTCCCGCGTCCGTGACATGTTCGAGCAGGGGAAGAAGAACGCGCCCTGCATCATCTTCATTGACGAATTGGATGCCGTTGGCCGCCATCGCGGCGCTGGCCTCGGCGGCGGGAACGACGAGCGCGAGCAGACCCTGAACCAGCTTCTGGTGGAGATGGATGGCTTCGAGTCCAATGAAGGCGTCATCCTGATCGCCGCCACCAACCGTCCCGACGTTCTTGACCCGGCGCTTCTGCGGCCGGGGCGGTTCGACCGGCAGGTGGTGGTGCCCAATCCCGACATTCTCGGCCGTGAGAAAATCCTGAAGGTGCATATGCGCAAGGTGCCGCTGGCGCCGGATGTGGACGCTCGGGTCATCGCCCGGGGGACGCCGGGGTTCTCGGGTGCCGATCTCGCCAACCTGGTTAATGAAGCCGCCTTGTACGCTGCCCGTGCGGGCAAGCGCATGGTTGGTATGCCCGATTTCGAGGCCGCTAAGGACAAGGTCCTTATGGGTACCGAGCGGCGGTCGATGGTGATGACGGACGAGGAGAAGCGTCTGACCGCCTATCACGAGGCCGGGCATGCGATCGTCGGTTTGAACGTGCCTAAGCACGACCCGCTGCACAAGGTGACGATTATCCCTCGCGGCCGTGCGTTGGGCGTGACCATGTCGCTGCCGGAACGGGATCGTCTGACCTACTCGAAGACCGAGCTTGAATGCCAAATCGCGGTGTTTTTTGGCGGTCGCATCGCGGAGGAGCTCGTGTTCGGGCTCGAAAACGTGACCACCGGGGCCGGGAACGACATCAAGCAGGCCACGGAATGGGCCCGACGCATGGTAACCGAGTTCGGTTTCTCGGACAAATTAGGTCCGCTGAGGTATTCGGACAATGAGGAGGAGGTGTTCCTCGGACACTCCGTGACTCAGCGCAAGAATGTCTCTGATGCGACCGCGAAGCTCATCGATGACGAGATTCGCCGCCTGATCGAAGAGGGAGAGGCAACAGCACGCCGCATTCTCGAGGAACGACGGAAAGACCTGGAGACTTTGGCCGAAGCCTTGTTGGAATACGAGACCTTGAGCGGCGAGGAAGTCCGCACGCTGTTGCGTGGCGAGCCGATATTGCGTCCGGAGGAGAATGACCCCGCGCCGGATCCCAAGAAGGATAGCGGGCGCAAGTCTTCGGTTCCGTCCAGCGGTAAGCCGAAAAGTTCCCCTGGTGGTCTCGAAGCGGAGCCGCAACCAGGATCGTGACCGACGATCTTCGGCATGACGTCGAGGTAACGGGCCCCGCTTTGCCGCGGGGCTTTCTGCGTGGAGGGGAAGATCCTACGCAGCGCCTTTACCTTCGACCGTTATATGCGCCGTCAGAGGCGAGTGCCGCTGAAGCACATTACGAAGCCATCCTGCGGGTAGGTGGGGGCGTAATGCACATCCGCACATCCGCCCACGCCTTGCGCGATTGGGCGAAGGAGGAGGGGGTGTCCGCCCGCGTCGAAGAACTGCTCACCCGAATCAAAGCTCCGCCCCGTTCGTTCGCAGGACTGTCTCTCGACCAGCCGCGTATCATGGGCATCATCAACGTCACTCCGGACAGCTTCTCCGACGGGGGCGAAGCCTTTGACGCCGAGGCCGCGATCGCCCGTGGTCACGCGCTGAAGGAGGCCGGTGCGGACATTCTCGATATCGGCGGTGAGTCGACTCGACCGGGTGCCGATCCGGTTCCAGTGGACGAGGAATGCGCGCGGATCGAGCCGGTCGTCCGCGCCATGTCCAATGCGGGTTACATTGTCTCGATCGATACGCGGCGGTCCAAAGTGATGCGAGCCGCCATTGAGGCCGGTGCGAGGATCATTAACGATGTGACGGCCCTTACCGGCGATCCGGACTCATTGAAGGTGGCTTCGGAGGCAGGGGTGACCGTCGCTCTCATGCATATGCGGGGCGAGCCGCGGACGATGCAGGAGAATCCACGGTACGACAATGCGATCCTGGATATCTGCGATTTCTTGGAAGCCCGGGTTGCGGCTTGCGAGGCCGGCGGTGTCCCAAGGGACCGCATCGCCGTGGATCCCGGCATCGGGTTCGGTAAGACATTAGCCCACAATCTGGAGATCCTGGCCCGACTTGGCGTGCTGCGTGGCCTGGGTTGCTCAATTCTAGTTGGTGTTTCGCGAAAAAGCTTTATCGCCGGGATCAGCGCGGGTGAGCCGCCCAAGGAACGTCTGGCCGGCTCTCTCGCGGCGGTTCTTGCGGGTGTTGAAGAGGGTGCACGAGTTCTAAGGGTTCATGATGTCGCGGCGACCCGGCAGGCGCTGGTGGTTTGGTCGGCGATCGAGCAGGCAAGAGGCTAAACCCAGATCTTTCAGGGTGTCGAACGGGTACACAAAACGATGGAAAAAGGGTCGTCTCTGTTGTAACCCCATTGAAACAATCGGGGAATTCTCTGGCATGACTCGCAAGTTGTTCGGCACCGACGGCATCCGCGGTGCAGCCAATCAAGAACCGATGACTGCGGAAACCGCGTTGCGCGTGGGCATGGGGGTCGGCTCCTACTTCATTCGGGGATCCCACCGCCATCGGGCCGTGATCGGCAAGGACACACGTCTCTCGGGATATCTGCTTGAGCCGGCGCTGACCGCGGGTTTCATCTCGGTCGGGGTGGATGTGGTTCTGGTCGGGCCAATGCCAACCCCTGCCGTCGCGATGCTCACACGCAGCCTTCGGGCTGATCTGGGCGTGATGATTTCCGCCTCCCACAACCCTTACCAAGACAATGGAATCAAGATCTTCGGGCCCGATGGCCGCAAATTGTCGGATGATGCTGAAGCCGAGATCGAACGCCGCATGGCTGGCGATATGAGCGACCATTTGGCGCCGCCCGATCAGCTCGGCCGCGCCCGGCGCCTCGACAACCCTGGTCGATACATCGAGCGGGCGAAGCAGTCCTTTTCCAGGGGGCTTCGTCTCGATGGACTGAGAATCGTCGTCGACTGCGCGAATGGCGCAGCCTATCGCGTCGCGCCGGGCGTGCTTTGGGAGTTGGGCGCCGAGGTCATTTCTCTCGGTGTCGAGCCGGACGGATTCAACATCAACGCGGATTGTGGCTCGACGCACCCGGAGGCCATGCGTGACCGGGTACGCGAGGAGGGCGCTGATCTTGGGATCGCCCTGGACGGGGACGCCGACCGCGTGATCCTGGCGGACGAGACCGGAGCCTTGATCGACGGAGATCAAATGATGGCACTCGTCGCTAATCACTGGCACGGCAAAGGACGTTTGGCGGGACGAGGCGTGGTCGCCACCGTTATGTCAAATCTGGGGCTTGAAAGACATCTTGAGGGGATGGGGTTGAGCCTAATCCGAACGCCCGTCGGGGACCGTTATGTCGTCGAGCAGATGATCCAGCACGGCTGCAATCTTGGGGGAGAACAGTCCGGCCATATCATTCTGAGCGATTTCGCGACGACCGGAGACGGGTTGATTGCGGCCCTGCAGGTGCTGTCGGTTATCGTCGAACGAAGCCAGCCGGCGAGCGAAGTGTGCCGTGTCTTCGAGCCCCTGCCGCAGGTGCTCAAAAACGTACGCTTCAATGGGGGCCAGCCATTGGAGGCGCCCTCGTTCCGCAAGGCCATGACGCAGGCGGAACAGCGGTTGGCGGGCAGTGGCCGTGTTTTGATCCGGAAATCGGGCACCGAACCCTTGATAAGAGTCATGGTGGAGGGTGAGGACGAGGTGATCATCAACGAGGTGGCGGACGAACTCGTCGAGACCATCCGCCAGACCGACGCCTGAGCCCAAAACCCTATCTGCTTTCCAGACTGGCGAGAACATCTGATGAATGGACGCGTGCTGATCATCGCCGGGTCGGACTCCGGCGGCGGTGCCGGAATCCAGGCCGATATCAAAACCGTGACAGCCCTCGGCGGCTACGCCATGACCGCGATTACGGCGCTTACCGCACAGAACACCCAGGGCGTATTCGGCATTCACGAGGTGCCGCCGGATTTCATTGTTCAGCAGATCCGTCTGGTCCTTGAGGATATCGGGGCTGATTGCATCAAGATCGGTATGCTCCATCGTGCCGACGTCATCGAGGCCGTGGTTGAGGCCTTGGACGCTGCGGGACCGGCCGTGCCCGTCGTCGTGGATCCGGTCATGGTGGCCAAGGGGGGCGCCTCCCTGCTTGCCGAGCAGGCCGTGAGAACGCTGAAGGCGCGTGTGATTCCGAGGGCAACGGTGCTCACGCCCAACATTCCCGAGGCCGAGGCGTTGGCGGCGCGGAAGATAGCCAACCGACAGGAAGCCGAGGCGGCCGGACGCTCGCTCGCGATGCTTGGGCCCAAGGCCGTGCTCATGAAAGGGGGACATCTCGCCGACGAGCAACTGACCGATCTGCTGTTCGAAGATGGTGAGCTGCTCGAGGTGTTCGAGGCCCCACGCATCAACACCAGGCATACGCATGGAACGGGATGCACAACGGCGTCTGCGGTGGCGACCGGAATCGCGCAGGGGCTGGAGGTTCGCCCGGCCGTTGCCCGCGCGCGTGCCTATGTGCGTGAGGCCATTCGGACCAATCCCGGCTACGGTAAGGGGCACGGGCCGCTGAATCACGGCCACACAGTGCGGGCATTTCCCGAGACCGCGTGAGTGGGGACGATGGACTGTCGCGGGGCGCGAATTACAGACCCATGGCCTGTGCCGCTTACATAACGAAAAGCTGCGGGGACGGCGGTTCCGCAACCAAATCGGCGAGAACCCTCAACCCTGCTTCTAGATGCTGTCTATCCCTTGGCGGCCCCAGACAGATGCGAACGGCATGGGGAGGACGCGTCTGGCCAACGGCAAACATATCCGCGGGAATGACGGCGACGCCACGGGCCCGTGCTTCCAGGGCGAAGTCCCCGGCGTTCCAAGGCGGTGGCAGGGAAAGCCAGATATGGTAGCTGCCGGGGGTCGCATCGTAGCGGAGCCCTTGGAAGACGCGTTGTACAATGCCTTGGCGGGCTCTCGCCTCGCGGCGGTGCCAATCGGCGAGACGGTCCGCGGTTCCGTCCTCGACCCAGCGGGACATGATTTCGGCGCTGATCGGGCTGGCCATCCAACCAGTTGTGCGAACGGCACCGGCGACGTTGAGGGTCATTTCCTTGGGTGCGCGAATAAATCCCACACGCAGTCCTGGGGCCATACACTTTGAGGCGCTGGCGAGATAGAAGGTCTGCCCAGGCAGAAGGTCGGCAAGGGGAGGGGGCCTCTCCTGGCTCAGAAAGCCGTAGACATCGTCCTCGACGACGAGGACTCCGTGCCTGCGCACAACGGCGGCAATTTCGTGGCGGCGCGCCTCCGACATGACCGCGCTGGTGGGGTTGTGATAGCTGGGCATACAATAGAGCACCTTGCCGGCACCACTACGGCAAGCAACCTCGAGCGCATCTGGGCGAAGTCCCTCTTCGTCGAGGGCCACGCCTTTGAGTTTTATATGAAAAAATCCGGCTAGGGATTTGATTCCAGGATAAGTTGTGTCTTCAGTTAATATGGTGTCCCCGGGACGGCACAAGGCTGCGAGCGCCACTGTCATGCCATGCTGAACGCCGTTGCAGATGATCACGTCGTCGCCCACCGCCGGAAGTCCGTTACGGGTCAGCCATGCAGCCGCGGCGATGCGGTGCCGGGGCATTCCGGCCGCAGGCTGATAACGCAGAAGAGCGGCGGAGGAGGCATCGCGGGCCATCGCCGATAGCACGGCGCCCAGTGCGGCCCTATTTTCTCCCTCGGCCGGATGATTCAGGCTGAGATCGACGACATCGGGCTCGTCGCGCTCCGGGATGCTGAAGCCTGCCGCCCCTGCATCCTCGGATTGCCCGAGCACATAGGTTCCCCGCCCCACTTCGCCAACCACGAGTCCCCGGCGCTCGGCCTCGGCATAAGCCCTCGTGATGGTTCCGACGGTCACTTTGAGATGATGTGCGAGATCCCGATGAGTCGGGAGTCTTTCACCTCCCCGAAGACGTCCCATCCGAACGTCGTCTTCCAAGGCGTCGGCAATGACGCTGTAGAGGGGACCGCGACGTTCCGTCAGGCTGGGGATCCATATTGTCATGGTAACAATAAATACATTGACCTCAATATTGAGTCAATCTAGCATTGATTATCGGTACAATTTCCGGATCAGGTGCCTCATCGTGAGCGTTTGCGAACACGCGGGTTTCGGAAGCTCGCCTCGCCAGCCTTCGCCTCCAACTTGGCGTTCCTGGCTGGCCACCGGTGGGATGCTTTTGAGGGGAGAGGCCTTCCGCGCCGTGCAATTGCCGAGGCGCTGGCGGAAGCGGTGGTTAGATCGGCGTTTGCTGCGATCAATGGATGAGCGCTTGGCCAGGGACATCGGCCTTCGCTGCCTGGACGTTTGGCACGAGGGGGAAAAGCCTTTCTGGCGCGGTTAGTGGCTGTTTGGAGTGCACGGGCCGCGCGGCCCGCAGAGAAAACGGGGGGATCAGAACCGGTGACTGAACAGGTTTTTCGAAGCGATGGCTACGCGCGCAGTTGCGAGGCCAGGGTGACTTCTGTCGACGAGGGGGGCATTCAGCTTGACCGTACGGTGTTCTACCCGATGGGCGGTGGCCAGCCGGGGGATGCCGGCGTTTTGCGGTTGAGCGACGGGCGAGAGGTATTGATCCGGGACACGCGGTGGGACCGGGACACGGGCGCCCATCTGCATATCCCGACCGAGGGAGCGGATCTGCCGACGGTCGGCGATACGGTCATAGCGGAGATCGATTGGCCGAGGCGTCATCGGCTGATGCGTATGCATACCGCCATGCATTTACTGTGTTCGTTGATCCCGGAAGGTGTGACGGGCGGCGCCGTCGGGGCCGAGAAAAGCCGCCTCGATTTCAACCTCCCTGGCCAGACGCTCGATAAAGAGTGGCTTGAGGAAAACCTCAACCGCTTAGTGTCGGAGGATCACGTCGTCTCCGAGAGCTGGATCACGGACGAGGAGCTTGCCGCCCAGCCAGAGCTGGTTCGCACCATGTCGGTCAAACCGCCGACCGGGGCGGGTCGTGTTCGACTGGTCCAGGTGGCGGGTGTCGACTTGCAGCCTTGCGGGGGGACGCATGTTCGGTCGACGTCGGAAATCGGCCGCCTGCGGATCGCCAAGATCGAGAACAAAGGCAAGCATAACCGGCGCGTCAATCTCGTGCTTGAGGAGTAGGGGTATTGCCAATCCTCTACACGGTCGAGCACGACCTGTCTGTCGACGAATTCGTCGATGTGCTGCGTCGTTCCGGGCTTGCTGAACGACGCCCCGTGGATGAGCCAGACCGCATTCGCGCCATGGTGGAAAACGCCAACCTGACGGTCAGCGCAAGGTCCAAGGACGATCTACTGGTCGGTGTCGCGCGGTCGGTGACGGATTTCGCCTTCTGCTGCTACGTCTCCGACCTTGCCGTCGACGCGGCATACCAGGGACGCGGGATCGGACGCGAGTTGCTGAATCGCAGCCATGAGGCGGCGGGGGGCCGAGCCAACGTCACTCTCCTGTTGCTGGCCGCGCCCGGGGCCGTTTCCTATTACCCCAGGGCGGGACTGGCAAAGCTTGAGAACTGCTACGGAGCCGTCCGTGGCGGCGCCTGAGGACGAGAGTCATGCATTTACGGATCTATCAGATTGACGCGTTTGCGAACTCGGTGTTCACCGGCAATCCTGCGGCCATCTGTCCTCTCGATTCCTGGCTTCCAGACGACATGATGCTGGCGATCGCGGCGGAGAACAATCTGTCGGAGACGGCGTTCTTCGTCCCCGAGGGGGAAGACTATCGTCTGCGGTGGTTCACGCCGGCCTGTGAGGTCGATCTCTGCGGTCACGCAACGCTGGCAACCGCCCATCTGCTTTTCCATCGCCTGCGTCCCGAGATCCCGACCGTCCGTTTCCTGACCCGCAGCGGAGCGCTGACCGTGGTGCGCGAAAACGGACGAATGACGATGGATTTCCCGGTTCGCCGTGCCGAGCCGATCGAGTCTCCTGCGGATCTTGTCGAGGCGATCGGCGCGAAGCCCGAGTCCGCGTGGAAGTCGGAAGACTACATGTTCGTCTTTGGTGCGGCCGACGCTGTCCGGTCCGTACGGCCGGACATGGCTGCACTGACACGGGTCGATCGCCGTGGGGTGATCGTGACGGCACCCGGGGAGGACTGCGACTTCGTTTCCCGGTTTTTTGCTCCTTCGCACGGGATCCCCGAGGACCCAGTCACCGGCTCGGCCCATTGCACGCTCGCGCCTTACTGGGCTGATCGGCTGGGCAAAATCGACTTGCACGCGCGGCAGGTTTCGGCCCGCGGTGGCGAAATCTGGTGCCGGCTCGCGCAGGATCGTGTGCAGCTCTCCGGTAAAGCGGTCATCTATCTGGAAGGGGAGATTCAGGTGTGAATGCGGGGGCCAGTGCGGCATCGGTGGTCATCACATCCGCCGAGGGACCGGAGGACATGGCGCGCGTTCGAGGACTGTTCACTGATTATGTGAGCTGGCTCGGAGAATGGCTTGATTTTCAGGGGTTTTCTGAGGAGATTTTCTCCCTTCCAGGTAAGTATGCGCCACCACGGGGCGGGCTGCTTCTCGCCCACTGCGCTAACCCGCTTCCCGGTGCCATCTTTCTGGAACGCGACCTCGTTTAAGGAAGTCGCAATCTTTGCGTATTACCAAGAAACAGGGGCCTTCGTGTCGTTTGGATTCGAAGCCGCGGGTCGATTGTACGCACAGGCAGAGAGAGAAGATCTGGAAATGAGGACGTGGCTCAATCGACGATGCCTTCATAGCGGGCTTCTGTTGACAGTTTTCCTGGCGGCCATATCTGTTCCGGTCGGTGCGGCCGAGCCAGATAGGGAGGCACGAGAGCTGGTTCAGCTCCGATCGATGATGGCGCCTGCGGTCGGTCCGGCCGGAACCCCGGAGAGCGCGCCCGTCACCCTTTTTTTGCAGGCTCGGAAGCCTGCGACACCCCATGACCTGTGTCGGATGTCACCGCGGATTGTCGACGCTCTCTTGCGTACGCTTCACGTAAACCCGATTCCCATTGGGCACAATCGTGCGATCGATCCATCCGACATCGAGCCGTTGTTGACCGAGGCCGCCAATCAAGCTCTCGGCCGCCGTCAAGTGGCGTCTGTCTCGGTCGTGGAGGGCGCTCGGAACTTGGGCCGGGGGGCGGCGAGCCGCCTTCCGTTCACCACCGTTCTCGGCTGCTCCGATGTGTCCAGAGCAAGAGCCCAAGGGGGTTGAGACAGGTAGCATTAGCTTCAGCCTTTGCGGCGGACTCCCGAATTTGAAAGCGAGCATCGTCGTGATCGGGCGGTTGGTGTAGGATGGTTGCTTGGGCCGCACAGATGGGGGTCGCGCTGGTCGTCCCGACGGCATCGGTGGAGGATGGTTCGAGGTGATTGGGAAGCTGGTCTTTGGGGCATTCATGGCCCTGTCCTTTCTGTCCCTTAACGGGTGTGCACCGTTTCAGGAAGCGGAGTTGCTCAAGCCGGAATTCTGGGCGTCGAGCCCGCTCAAGGACAACGACGAGGCCGAATTGGGGCTGGCGGAACTCGGCAAAGGCAATTTTGCGCTCGCGGAGACGCATTTTCAAAAGGCGCTGAAAAGTAACGAGCGGGATGTCCACGCGTTGCTGGGGCTCGGTATCCTCTATCAAAATACGGGTCAGCTCACCAAGGCACGGGAGATGTATGAGGCCATCCTCGCCATGCGGCCCGGCCCGGATCAGCAGTTCGTCGTGTGGAATATCTCGACGGCGCGTCCAGTTGCCGAGATCGCGAGCGTCAATCTGGCGTTGATCGATAGTGGCAACGTCCTGACCAGCCTCGATCGCGCAGCAGCGGGAAGAGGGGTTGATGCCTCTTCTCCGCCGCAGTCCAGCCCTACCTCGGGAGGCAAGGCGGGGCAATCGACACCCTCCCAGCGGATCGCCGTTGCCTCGACCTCGGCTCGTGGCTTGGCCGTGCCGGTGCAACAGCCAGAGGACCCTGCGTCGGATCCAACGGTCTTGGAAGAGGCGGATAGGAACATCGTGGGGCGCTTCAAGATCATTCGCGTCCTGCGCGACGACGGGTTGATCACGCGCGCGGAGTATACAGCGCGGAGACAGGCCAACCTCGGCGCCCTTCTGCCCTTGACGTCGCCACCGCCAGCTTCGGGCCTGGATCGTCCGGTACCGACGGCGCAAGAGATTTCCGGTCGTCTTCGCGCCATTGGCCGGGCACTTGAGATGCGGGCCATGACGGTGGCGCAGCATTCCTCCGAACGATCGATGATCGTCGATGCCCTCTTGCCGGCGGCGCCGGTAGCCGTGGCCAACCCTGGGCGCCCGCCACAAGGGCTTATGGAAGCGGCCGACGCGGTCCGGCGTCTTGAGGCCCTGAAGGCGGAAGACTTGATTACCTCGGACGAATACTCCCGGGAGCGCGCCGCCATCGAATCCGCGATGCAGCCGGAGCCCGAGAAAGTCGAGAAGCAGATCGCCAAGCCGAGCCCGTCACAAGAGCCGAAGGCCAAATCGTCGGCGGCCGCAAAGGCACCGGATACCGGTGAGAAAGGCCAGAAGCCCGGGGTCCATCTAGCGTCATATCGCTCGCAGCGGGCAGCCGACCGAGGCTGGTCCATTCTGCGCGAGGCGCACAAAGATCTCCTCGGAGATCTGTCACTTGAGGTTTCCCGGATAAGTCTAGGCACCAAGGGAGTTTTCTACCGCTTGAAGGCGGGGCCGCTCACTGACAAGGCGGCGGCCCGCAATTTGTGCCGGGAACTCAAGAAGAGGCGGCAGTATTGCGAGCCGACCATCCTGAGCGCCGGGTGAAACCAGATCGGGTTTCAGCTTAGCTTCCGGCGGCCTCCACAACCTTTTCCTCGATAAGGCCGTCGACTTCTCCGGCGGTGTAGCCGAGCAGGTCTTCCAGCACCCACCGCGTATGCGCGCCCAGACCGGCCGCCGGCTCGACCGGCGGCTGCGGATTCTTCGAGAGATGCGGGACCGTGCGCGCGAATTTGAAGCCGCCCACCTCCATCAGCATGCCGCGGGCCTCGATATGAGAATCGGCAAAGATATCCTCGGCTGTATTCACGGGGCCGGTCGGAACCCCCGCCGCATTGAGCGTGTCGACCGCCTCGGCCCGGGTCAGCCCCGCGAGCCAACCCTCGATGATCGGCCTGAGAAAGGCCGCGTTCTCTGATCGCGCCGGCGCGGTCTTGCTGCGCTCGTCCTCGATCAGGTCCTTGCGGTCCATGGCTTCGCAGAGGCGCGACCAGATGATGTTGTCGGGCACGTTGAGGGCCACATAGCCGTCTTTGGTCTGGAAGGCGCCTCGGGGCCAGACATTCCGAAGCCGCCCGCGCTGCGGGACTTGGCCGGCGACGGAGTAGGTAGCGATCGCCTGTTCGTTGAGGGCGAGCATGTTGTCGAGCATGGCGGAATCGACAAGCTGGCCTTCACCGGTTCGCTCGCGGTGGAACAGGGCCTGAACGATGCCGAAGGCGGTCACCATGCCCGTGTAGATATCGGCCATCCCGTAAATGGTCCAGGACGGTGGTTTGTCGTCGAAGCCGACCAAATGCATGATGCCGCCCATGGCCTCGGCGACAATGTCGAAGGCCGGGCGATCGGAGTAAGGGCCCTGAAACCCCGGCATGCGTCCGAAACCGGAGATGATCGCCCATATGAGGCCGGGGTTGAATTCCCTCATCGTCCCATACCCCAGCCCCATGCGGTCCATGGAGCCCGGGCGCAGGTTCTCGACGACAACGTCGGAGACGCCGACCAGCTTGCGATAGATCTCCTGTCCCTTGGGATTGCGAAGGTCGAGCGCCAGGCTTTTCTTGTTCCGGTTATAGCCCATGAAGCCGGCGGCCCGCCGCGCGCCGTCCTGCTCGACGAAGGGCGGAATGGAGCGGCGCGGATCGCCCTTGCCGGGGCGCTCGATCTTGATCACCTCGGCGCCCGCGTCTGCGAGCAACAGCGTACAATAGGGTCCGGCCATGTACTGTTCGAGACCGGTTACCCGGATGCCGGACAGCGGACGTGTCATTGCTTCCTCCTTAGATATGGCGTGGCGCTTATTGGGGGTTTTTTGGTTAGTCGCCGATCCATTCGACCAGGGTCGAGACTCCCATGCCGACGCCGACGCAAAGGGTTGCCACCCCATAGAACGGGCGGCTCGCGGTCGGGGCTCGGCGTTTCATCTCATGCAGCAGCGTGGTCAGAATGCGCGCGCCCGTGGCCCCCGTCGGGTGCCCGAGCGCGATGCCGCTTCCGTTGACGTTGGTTATCGCATGGTCGAGGCCGAGGCGCCTCATACAGCCGATGGTCTGGGCGGCGAAGGCCTCGTTGAGTTCGGCCAGGCCGATGTCCTCGATCTTCAGGCCATGGCGCGCCAGCAGCTTCTCGGTAGCCGGAACCGGACCATATCCCATGACTCCCGGGTCGACGCCGGCAACCGCCGAGCCGAGCCAGCGGGCCATGGGCTTGAGGCCGAGCGTATTCGCCCGATCGGCCGACATGAGCAGCAGCGCCGCCGCGCCGTCATTGATGCCGCTCGAATTCCCAGCCGTCACCGTGCCGCCCTTGCGGAAGGCGGGCGGGAGCTTGGCCAATTGCTCAAGCGAGGTGTCGAGGCGGTAATGCCCGTTCTCCTTGCGGTAGCGTGGATGCTCATCGGTATCGAAGGGGATCGGGTCGCCCTTCCGCCGGGGGATCGGGATCGGCGCGATCTCATCCTTGAAACGGCCCGCTTCGATGGCGTCGACTGCCCGACGGTGGCTTTCGACGGCGTAGGCGTCCTGTTCCTCGCGGCCGATCTGCATCTCCTCGGCGATGTTCTCCGCCGTTTCGCCCAGGCTGACGATGGGATAGAGCGCGTTCAGCCGCGGGTTGTCGTAGCGCCATCCCACGGTCGTATCCCAAACCTTCGGATGGCCGAACGCCGGCAGACGCTCGGGCTTCGGCATGCTCCAAGGTGCCCGGCTCATCGATTCAACGCCACTCCCGATGAAGGCGTCGCCCTCGCCGGCGAGTATGGCCTTGGCCGCCTGGTTGACGGCCTCGAGGGCCGATGAGCAGTTTCGGTTGACGGTGACGCCCGGGACCTCCTTCGGGAAGCCGGCCAGCAGGACGGCCATGCGGGCCACGTCCCGATTGTCCTCGCCGGCCTGGTTGCCGCAACCGGCGTAGACATCCTCGAGGATGCCCGGATCGATTCCGGTCCGCTGGATCAGTGCCTTGTAAACCTCTGCGAGCAAATCGTCCGGTCGAACCGAGGCGAGTGTGCCGCCGAACTTTCCAATCGGGCTGCGAACCCCATCGATGATCACGACCTCGTTCATGATATCCCCGTTTCCCCAAAGTTCGGCCCGCGCCGTGAAAAAATGATCACGGCCCCCCAAGAACGCATGCCATCCCGGACGGGATCGGTCGGGAAATCGCGGACGGGGCACCGCGCGGCGGGCGGTTATGTCCTCCTGATACGGTAGGATGCAGTATGGCCCAGCGCTCGCGCCCGGACAAGGAAGCTTGGTCGCGGCGTCTCGTTCGGGTCGGCGGCGCGGCTTACCCACAGTTTTTTTCGGGTGGAGGGTGGACAGGAGGGTTTCCCGGCCCATATCCCGTCGAGCGGTGAACGGCAGCGAGGAGGGCTGTTGAGTTCCTTGCGGCCGGCCGCTATAATGATGCTTTCTGACCCGACGCAACAGGTATGCCCGGTCGGTTTGAGCGGGCGAGGGACATTTTGTCCGTTGCGGAGGGCTGTTCTTTGACATTGTTGTTTTTTGGAAGGGATACGCGGGCGGCGGTTTGCTGCGTTTTGGCGTTGTATGGGTGTTTGTCCTGTGTATCTTATCTCTTT
>JANQJG010000079.1 GCA_028281785.1 Rhodospirillales bacterium | reverse complement strand
CCGGCGGGATAGGCGAGGGCGAGGTCGAGAGCGCGGGCCGTCTGCTGGGCCGCGCGCTCGGGATTGAGGGGGGCGGCGAGCTTGGTCAGCGGCGCGGCGAAGGCGAGATGGTCGAAGGCCTGGTGGTTGTAGATGCCGTATCGGTTGGTCGCCAGCTCCCCGCAGAGCACGAGCATCGCCGAGCGTTCCATGGTCGCGCTGGCCAGGCCGGCGCCGGCGTTGGACATGCCTGGCCCGAAGGCCACGATCATCACCGCCGGACGCCCCGTGAGCTGATAGACGGCGTCAGCCATGAAGGCCGCCGCCGGCTCGGTCTTTGCCAGGATGAACTCTATCCCATGCTCCTCGCAGGCGCGAACCAGTTCGAGGACGTCGTTGCCGGGAATGCCGAAGGCATATCGGACACCGTATTTGGCGAGGGTCGCCGCGATACTGTCGGCTACCTTCCGAGCTTCGGGAGCGGGAGTCGGGACGGGTTGAAGGGGCGACATCATGGGCTCACTAGGGCCTGTTGACATTCATCGCGCAGCGCCAAGGCGATCGCAGCGGGATATCGGGTCGCACACGGAAAGGATCGTGAAGTTTCGGCTTCCGAACGGCAGGGCCGTCCTCTATTTTCGCGGACTATAGGCGGAGAGCGGGATTCCAGCAAGTGCGCGGCCGGACCCGGCGCGTCGATAAGAGGCGCGGGTTGTGACTGCAATCCGAGCAACGGACGGGCGCTTGACCGCCGTTCCAAGGGAGGGAGGAAACCAGCAAACCCATGATCGATCCAAAGAGCTTTTTCGACTTTTCCGGCAAGTCGATCCTCGTGGTCGGCGCCAGCCGGGGCGGTATCGGCGCCTCGATCGCCCAGGCTTTCAAGCTCGCCGGCGGCGAGGTCACGATCACCGGCATGGAGGACGAACCCGCCGAGACGGAGCGGGGCCGGTTTCCCTACGTTCAGCTCGACGTAACCGACGACGCGGCGGTGGCGGCGCTGGCCGAGGCGACGCCGCGACTCGACGTCCTGATCAACTGCGCGGCGATTTCACGGCGCAACCATGAGTACGACTTGGCCATCTTCCAGAAGGTGCTGGAGATCAACCTCACCGGGACGGTTCGGATTTCGTTGGCGTTTTTACCGCAGCTCAAGAAAAGCAAGGGCAGTGTCGTCAATATAGGCTCCATGTACGGCAATTTCGGAAGCCCCAAGGTTCCTGCCTATGGCGCCAGCAAGGGCGGCGTCCACCAGCTCACCCGATCGATGGCGATCGACTGGGCGCAGTACGGCATCCGGGTCAACGCGATCGCTCCCGGTTTCATCGTCACCGAGCAATCCCGGCCAGGGCGCGAGGACCCGGACCACTACGCCGCCGTGGTCAAGCGCACACCCTTCGGACGCTGGGGGGAACCCGACGAGATGGCTGGTCCGGCGCTGTTCCTGGCGTCGCCGGCGGCGTCCTTCGTGACCGGTGTGACGCTGCTGGCCGATGGCGGCTATTCGGCGGTGTAGGGCACCGTCCGATGAAATCAAATCAGTGTCCCCCTCACCCAGCTTCGGCTATGGCTCGGCCTCGGGCCTCGCCAAGCCTTCACAACCCTCTCCCCCCCGCGGGGGGGAGAGGGCAGGGTGAGGGGGCTTTCCGCCAACCTGATCGGAAAATGCTCTAGGAAGGGGCCACCGAGGTTGGACGAAACAGCGAGAGTTTAAACGGGGGAGAGGCTAATGGCAGGTGTCGCCTTGGTTACCGGCGGGTCGAGGGGCATTGGGGCGGAGACCGTTCGCCTGTTGGCGAAGGAAGGCTACGCCGTGGCCATCAACTATCGGGAACGCGGAGATGCCGCCGAGACGCTTGCGGAGGAAGTCCGGGGGCAGGGCGGAACCGCAGTCACCGTACAGGGTGACGTTGGAGAGCCGGCCGACATCGAACGCATGTTCGCAGAGGTCGACGATTCGCTCGGGCGGCTGACGGCGCTGGTGAACAATGCCGGTATGGTCGGCTGCGACCGCGTGGTGGCCGACTTCGAGGCCGATTTCCTGGATCGCCTGATGCGGGTCAACGTCATCGGGATCATGCTCTGCGCAAAAGAGGCCATCCGACGGATGTCGACGCGGCTTGGCGGGCAGGGCGGGGCGATCGTCAATGTGTCGTCCATGGCGGCGACCATCGGCGGCCGACCGCGACGCACGGACTATGCGAGTTCCAAGCGCGCGGTCGAGGGCTTTACCGTGGGCCTCGCCAAGGAGGTCGGGCGCGAGGGGATTCGCGTCAATGCCGTGCGTCCGGCCGTGACCCTCACAGACATGGTTTCGGACGTGACCACGAACGCCGAGCTGCGGGCACAGGTCGCCGAGGACTTCGCCATGAACCGCTGCGCCGAACCGATCGAGATTGCCCGCCCCATCGCTTGGCTGCTGTCGGAGGAGGCGTCCTACGTGTCCGGCGCGATTCTGGACTGTTCGGGCGGTGGTTTCATGTTGGGCCGAGTTCTAACCACGGACAGCGATTCCTGACGCTCAAGCTCGCCGTCCCACCATTCCATTAATGCATTAAAGGACCAAAGTTCATGAGTTCGGTAGACGAGACGATCCTGGAAACCTCGCCCACGGATTTATGGGTCAGCCCCACGGAGATGGCGAACGCGATCCGCTTTCTGACCATGGACACGATCGAGCATACTCAGTCGGGCCATCCGGGCATGCCGCTGGGCATGGCCGACGCCGCAACCGTGCTGTTCACCCGATTCCTGAAGTTCGACGCGCAACGACCCGACTGGCCCGACCGCGACCGCTTCGTTCTATCGGCCGGGCATGGCTCGATGCTGCTATATTCGCTGCTTTATCTCACCGGTTATGCAGAGGCGTCGCTGGACACCATAAAGGCCTTTCGTTCGGTGGGCAGCAAGACGCCGGGACATCCCGAATATGGCCATCTGGCGGGGGTCGAGGCGACCACGGGACCACTTGGCCAGGGGCTCGGCATGGCGGTCGGCATGGCCTTTGCCGAGAGGCTTCTGGCCGCGCGTTTCGGTTCCGACCTTGTCGACCACCGGACCTATGCCGTGGCCGGCGATGGCTGCCTGATGGAAGGGATCAGCCAGGAAGCCATCGGGCTGGCCGCCCATTGGGGGCTGAGCAAATTGACGGTGGTGTTCGACGACAACCAGATCATCACCGACGGGCCGACGAGCGTCGCCACCTCCGAAGATCAGGTGAAGCGGTTCGAAGCTGCCGGCTGGCACGCCCTGCGGGTCGATGGGCATGAACCGGAAGCGGTTGCCGCCGCATTCGAGGAGGCGCAGGAGGTCGACCGGCCGTCGCTGATCGCCTGCCGGACCAGGATTGCGAGGGGCGCGCCGACCAAGGAGGGAAGCAACCTCACCCATGTCGGCCCGCTCGGGCCCGAGGAGGTGGCGAGCGCGCGGGAGAAGCTGGGATGGCCCTATTCGCCTTTCGAGATCCCCGAGACGGTGCTGTCGGCATGGCGGCGCGCGGGCGTCAGGGGCGCGGCCCAAAGGCAAGCCTGGGAGGAAAGGCTGGCGGCGGCCAAGCCCGGGGATCAAAGCGAGTTCGAGCGTTTGAGCCGGGGCGAGCTGCCGGCCGACTGGGACCGCGAGTTGCAGAACCTGAAGAAGAATCTGGCGGAGGAACCGCAAAGCCAGCCGACGCGGATCTTTTCGGGGATGGCGGTCAAGGCGATCGCCGATTGCGTGCCCGAAATCGTCGCCGGGTCTTGCGATTTGACCGGGGCCAACCAGACCATGCAGGAAGGCATGGCGCCGATCACGGCCAAGGACTTTTCCGGCCGGCACATCTTCTATGGCATCCGCGAGCACGGGATGGCGGCGATGATGAACGGCATGGCGCTGCATCGGGGCGTGGTGCCGGTCGGCGGCTCCTTCCTGGTGTTCACGGATTATTTCCGCGCCTCGATCCGCCTGTCGGCCCTGATGGGAGTCCGCGTCATCTATGTCATGACCCATGATTCCATCCGCATCGGCCAGGACGGCCCGACCCATCAGCCGGTGGAGCAACTGGCCGGGCTGAGGGCGATGCCCAATCTGCATGTCTTCCGGCCGGCCGACGGCGTCGAAACCACCGAATGCTGGGAGTTGGCCATGAAGGCGGAGCGCACTCCCTCGGTGCTGTCCCTGACGCGGCTCGACGTGCCGCCGCAGCGCACCGCGCATTCCGAGGAGAATCTGTGCGCGCGGGGCGCCTATGTGCTGGCGGAGGCCGAGGGCGAGGCGCGGGCGACACTGCTGGCCACGGGGTCCGAGGTGTTGATCGCGATGGCTGCGCGCGAGCAGCTTCAGGCCGAGGGCGTGCCGACCCGGGTCGTGTCGATGCCGTGCTGGTCGTTGTTCGAGGCGCAGGACGCGGAGTATCGCCGCGCGGTTCTGGCGCCCGAGACGGTGCGGGTCGGGGTCGAGGCGGCCTCGCCCATGGGCTGGGACCGCTATATCGGCCCCGAGGGTGGGTTCGTCGGCGTCGCGCGTTTCGGCGCCTCCGGGCCGACCCCCGACGTCATGGCCCACTTGGGAATCACGCCGGATGCGGTGGTGGAGGCGGTGAAGGCCCGGCTTTGACACAGTCGCCCAAATCAGCCCGCTGAATAGAGGTATCAACGATTGCCCTCGTGCTTCGAGACGCTTCGCTCCTCAGCATGAGGTCAATCTTTGCAACGTCTTGCCTCATCTTGAGCAGCCGCCAGAGGCGGCGTGTCGAAGGACGCGGCAAGACGCTTACACTGAGCATTTTAGAGCCTGTTTGAGGAGTCCCACGGGGTTGGCCGAGGCCGGCTAGGCCGTGTACTCATAAATCGTAAGGCCGATCTGGAGCGCCATGCGTCCGCTGTTGGGTGCTTCTCTGACATCGCCGGAGCCCGTGACGATGTCGCCGAGGTGCCATCACCAGTCATTGGCCATCCGTTGACCCGAAACCCTAATTCCGATAGAGGTTCGCCGGGCAATGGTTCCCGAAAGGGATGAAGAGGGAATTCGGTGCAATGCCGAAGCTGCCCCCGCAACTGTAAGCGGTGAGCCGACGTCTCAACGAAGCCACTGGGAAACCGGGAAGGCGAGGCGTCAGGCCACGACCCGCGAGCCAGGAGACCTGCCAGGCCCTTGCGTAGCCTTGTACGGGCGGGGTGTCCCTTTGGTTGTCGAACGAAGCAAAGATGATAGGTCGTTCAACGGTCCTCCGTTCAGGCTGACGCGTGTTTCATGCTCTCAACGGAGGAGACCTTATGACAAGACGACTGTTCCTTGCCGTCGCGCTATTGGCGACGGTGTGTATGTTTACATCGACCGGTCATACTGCTGATCGCCCGACCATCAATGTCGGCAAAACCTTCATCGCCTCCAGCCTCGATCCCGGCGAGGGGAGCGTCGGTTGGGCGCTGACCACCCATGGCGTGAGCGAGAACCTCTATTCCGTCGACCGGCAGGGCAAGCTGGTTCCGAACCTTGCCCAGTCCGTCACGACCGTCGATGACCATACTTTCAGGGTCGACTTGGCTTCGGGTCGCAGATTCTCCGACGGCAGCCCGGTCAACGCGAAGGCCGTTGCCAACGCCCTGGTGCGGACCAACGAACTGAACGGTCGCGCTCGCGCCACGGCAGGCAAGATGACCGCCAAGGCCATCGATGATCTCACCGTCGAGATCAAGACGGAGAAGGCGGTTCCGCTGCCGACCGCCCTGCTCGCCGAATGGGCGATGGTCATCTACAAGGCCGAAGGCGACGAATTCGTCTTCACCGGGCCGTATCGCGTGAAGAAGGTCGGCCCGGGCGAGGCCATGACGCTGGAACCCAATCGCCACTATGCCGATGCCGACGAGCGGCCGAACATCCGCCTGCGCAAGTTCTCCGATCCGCAGACCTTGGCCCTGGCGTTGGAGGCCGGTGAACTGGACATCGCTTTCGGGCTTCCCGTCGAGGCCCTGTCGCGGATCAAGGCCCGCGATGATGTCGTCGTGAAATCCTTCCAGGTCGCCTACCAGTACATGATGTTCATCAACACCGAACGGCCCCTGTTGGGTGATCCCGCCGTCCGCCGGGCCGTCGATCGCGCCGTCGACCGTCGCCAACTGGCCCACGCGGTGAACGGCGGCACGCCGGCCACCGGCGCCTATTCGTCCTACTTCCCCTTTGCCCTGAGGGAGCCGCGCCCGTTCGATCCGGATATGGCGAAGGCACTGCTCGAGAAGGCGGGCTGGAAAAACGGTTCCGACGGCGTCCGGGAGAGGGGTGGACAACGCCTGTCGCTGGTCCTCTATGCGTATCCGCAACGGCCCGACCTTCTCACCTTCCAGCCGGTCATCAAATCCATGCTGGCCAAGGTCGGTATCGACGTTGAAACGCGGGTCACCGAGAACATCGCGGCCCTGGGCAAGTCCGGCGACTTCGACCTCGCCTTGTGGGCCACCAACACCGCGCCCAGCGGCGAGCCGTCCTACTTCCTCAACGCCTTCCTGCGCCAGGGTACGGGCTACAACCATTCCCGCTACAAGTCGGAGCGTTTCGGCGCCGTGGTCGACCGCATGACCACGACCGGCGATCCGGCCGAGCGGGCCAAGCTGGCATCCGATGCCCACGCGGTCCTGTTCGAGGACGTGCCGGTGTCGTTCCTGCTGACGCCGGATTGGCATGTAGGCCTGTCCAAGCGTCTTTCCGGGTATGAGCCCTGGGGATCGGACTACTACATCATCCGTCCGGACCTGCGGGTCACCGAATAGGGTGACGGCGGGGCGGCTTCACGCAGGGGCCGTCCCGTTTCCCCGGATACGCGCCGCCATGGTCCACCTCAGCCGCCATGTCCTGCAAGCCTCGTTGATGCTGTGGGGGGTCAGCATCTTCGCCTTCGCGATCATCCATGCGATGCCGGCCGATCCGGTCCTCATCACGCTGGTGGAGATGAACATCCCCGTGACGCCGGAGAACGAAGCCGTGCTCCGGACCGAATGGGGTTTGGATCGCCCGCTAATCGAGCAGTACGGCGCGTGGCTCTGGCGGTTCGTGGGGGGCGACTGGGGGCGCTCGTTCCGCACCGACCTGCCGATCCTGTCCGAGTTCCTCCAACGTCTGCCCTATTCGGCAACCATCGGCCTCGGCGGTCTCGGCATCGCGGCAATCCTCGCCCTTCCTCTCGGCTTCGCCGCCGCCTGCCGACCGGGCGGCACTGTGGATTATCTGAGCCGCGCCCTGTCCATCGGGGGACAGGTCATCCCCGCCTTTTGGCTGGGCCTCGTTCTGTTGTGGCTCCTGGCCGTGGAGTTACGCCTCATTCGGCCCTTCTTCGGCGGCGCGGCGGAGCAACTGCTTTTGCCGACCCTGCTCGTCGGCTTCTATTCCATCGGCAGTCTCGGTCGCGTGTTCCGCAACGAGCTGTTGGCGATCACCGTGCAGCCGTTCTTCCGGACGGCGTTGGCGAAGGGGCTGACCCCCGAGACCGCCCTGCGCCGACACGCCCTGCGCCATGCTCTGTTCGGCTATGTTGCGGCTCTGACACCCGAGTGCGCCTGGGTCGTCGGTGGTACCGCCATTGTCGAGATCGTCTTCGCGGTGCCCGGCATCAGCCTGTTCCTGGTCGAGAGCATCGCCGCCCGCGATTACTTCGTCCTGCAAGCCTATGTCATGGTGGTCGCGGTGTGGATGGTGCTGATCCACGGCCTCTCGCTGATCTTGCGCGCCCTTCTCGATCCGAGGACACGGCGATGAAACGGCAATGGGCGATTATCGCCGGTATGGCCTTGGTCTTCACGGCCTGCGGCCTGTGGCAACCGTATGATGCCGCCGCCGTCGATCTGATGGCGCGACATATGCCGCCGAGTTGGGACCATCCCTTGGGACGCGACCATCTGGGGCGGGATGTGTTGTCGCTGCTCATGCTCGGGGCCTGGCACACGACAATCGTGCTGGTGATCGTCGCGGGTGTGTCCTTCACGATCGGCGCCCTGGTCGGAACCGGCGCCGCGTTGGCGGGCGGCGCCACCGAGACGGCATTACTGCGCACCGCCGATCTGTTCATCGTCATGCCGCAATTGGTGATCGCGCTCAGCCTCACCTCCCTGTTCGGACTGACGCCCGTTACCGCCGGCCTCGCGCTCGGTATCGGCGGTTGGGGGCCGTACGCCATTCTCGCCCATGGTCTCGCACGTCGGACCATGGCCCAGCCCTTCGTGCTTGCGGCTCATGCCTTGGGTGTAGGCCGCGCCGGTATCCTCAGCCGCCATGTCCTGCCGAATACCCTCGATACGCTGCTGACCTATCTGGCCAGCGATGCCGGGCGCAATGTCATCGCCTATGCGTCGCTCGCCTTCATCGGCCTGGGCGCCGATACCAGCCAACCCGATTGGGGTGCCCTGCTGTTCGAGTACCGCAAGTTCATCTTCGATAATGCATGGCTGATGCTGTGGCCGGGATTGGCGATCCTGGCGACCACGCTGGTTCTTCATCTGGCTTTGGAGCCGAGCATGCGGTTCGGGAGCAGTGTCAGGAGCTGAAAGCGTGCTATGGGTCACACTGCAACATCCGCCTGGGGTCCAGGAGCGTCCGCTTTGCGGTGCTTTAGCGACATCGACTTGTGGCTTGCGGCAAATGACGCTTGCGTGATTCAAGCTCCAAGAAGGAGCCTGAACCATGCGCTATGCCCTGACAGACCGAGAGTGGGCGTTCATCCTGCCAACCCTGCCCAACAAGCCGCGCGGCGTACCTCGGGTCGATGACCGACGTGTCCTCAATGGCATCTTCTGGGTTCTGCGATCCGCTGCACCATGGCGCGATCTGCCCGATCAGTTTGGTCCCTACACAACCTGTTACAATCGCTTCGTTCGTTGGCGGCGTGCTGGCGTCTGGGATCAGATCATGGAGAGGCTCAGTGCCGCTCATGAGGCCTTAGTCCAGATGATCGATACATCTGTCGTCCGTGTCCACCAGCATGGGGCCTGCATCGCCAATAACGGCAGGCAACAAATGGGCCGCTCCCGGGGCGGACTCACCGGCAAGATCCATGTCGTCGTTGATGCCAATGGCTTGCCGGTCCGGCTTGGCCTTACCGGTGGTCAGGCGCACGATAATCAGCTGTGCTCAATCCTGCTTGCCAATCTGCCACAAGATGGACGGCTGCTCGCCGATCGCGGCTACGACGCGGATTGGATCAGGGCCTTTGTTAATGAACGGGGCGCATGGGCTAACATCCCGCCAAATCGCAACCGTAAGGACCCGATCTGCTTCAGTCCCTATCTCTACCGGGACCGAAATCTGGTGGAGCGGTTCTTCAACAAAATCAAGCACTGCCGCCGTGTCGCCACACGATACGACAACCTCGCGGCAAACTATCTGGCCTTCATCAAACTCGCCTGCATCAGGCTATGGCTGCGCGTTTATCAGTCCACGACCTAGTCTGAGCCAAACCTAGGGATCAGAAACCTGTCGGATTTTTAAAGTTCTTATCAAGAAAGCTACCTTCGATATTATCTGCCATTTCAACAAATCGCTCTGTAGTAAGTGAAAATAGCATCATGTCTTTCGGAACAAAATTTCTTACCATCGGCTCCATTAGACCAATAATATTTTTAGGGCTTTCTTTGAATTTTTCATTATAAGGAATTGTAAATATAGACTGACATCCCGAACAATTAGGGACCATAACATTATTCATAATACTTGTAACACTATCATAGGCTGACATGGTTACAAGTTTTGCCAGATTAGTGGGGTCTCCCGGAAAAACATTTATAACTTCAATCTCTCTTGAGTCATCGATATTTTCTATTTTTTCCATATAGAGGTATTTTTCTTTTGGAGAGTGAATAAGCGTTGCCGACTCTCTAGTATATGCCTTTGAAATTTCAAGATCCTTAAAAAATCGTTCTGTTTCGGCTAAAAATACCCCTCCATCATCCTCAAGCTCCGTAAATCCAAAATACTCCGTAGGGCCGGTACAAGCATTTAAATTATCTCCGGAGAATCGGATTCTTTTTTCTTTATTCATCATCATTTTTAAATACATAAACATACACACCCATTTATCTTTTCTAAATATAAATGAATCTTCAATTTCCTCCGAGGAAAAATACCAACCGACAGCAGGATAGTTAAAATATAATACCTCTGAAAATTTTCTTAAACTTTCCTTGACTGTTTTAGTGTCCATTATATTTTCTCCATCATATGTAAGTTTACCGATACCTATTTTTAGATGATTTGGTAATCGGCGCCACGGCTTCCTTTTTTACTCCCTGCTGAGACAGAGTGGTGCCCGCCGGGTTGGGTTGCGACATGGCCACTCCTTCCACCCGGTTCTATTTTTGGCCGAGGACGACAGTTTAACCCTGCGCGGAGCAGGGGCAAGGCTTTCCAGGAAACTGCGGCTGGGCAGACGGTTTCGGCCAGCGTATCATGTGCGTCCAAGGCCATTCTCGCGATTGCTCTCCAGCCGTCGTGATTCGGGCCGGCCGTTTCATCGACCCGAGTAGCCGAACATGCCGACCCCGAACCCCGCGCGCTCGCGCGCCCCGTCCGTTGGGCGCGGCATCCTTTGGATGCTGCTGTCCATGCTGCTGTTCGTGGGCATGGACACGATCGCGAAGTATCTGACGGCGTTCTACCCGGTGACGGAAGTGGTGTGGGCCCGGTTCCTGTTTCATTTGCTGCCGATGCTGGTGATCATGGGACGGCGGTTTCCGGTGGTGGCGACCACACGGCGCCTCAATCTTCAGCTCTTGCGCGCGCTGATGGTCCTGTTGACCACCTTCATGATGATCAGCGCGCTGCGGTTCATCCCACTGGCCGACGCCAACGCCCTGGTCGCCGTGTCGCCGATCTTCGTCACCGCGCTGTCGGTGCCGCTGCTGGGGGAGCAAGTCGGCCCGCGCCGCTGGGCCGGCGTGGCGATCGGTTTTCTCGGGGCCCTGATCATCATCCGCCCGGGGCTGGGGATCATGCACCCGGCCGCCGTGCTTCCCCTGACCGCGGCGCTGCTCTATGCCGTCAACCAGCTGACGACGCGACGTCTGGCGGCGACCGACGATGCCTTGACCACGGTTTTCTACACCGCCTCCTTCGGCGTGGTGACGACAAGCCTGATCGTGCCCTTTGTCTGGGTCACGCCGACGCCGGAGCACTGGGCGATCATGATCGCGGTGGGCTTTCTAAGCTTCACCGGGCACTACGCCAGCGCCAAGGCGTTCAGCGAGGCCCCGGCGGCAACGGTCACGCCGTTCAACTACTCGGCGCTGATCTGGGCGGCCCTGTTCGGGTTCATCGTTTTCGGCGACCTGCCGGACTTCTGGACCGTGGTCGGCGCCACCATCATCGTGAGCAGCAGCCTGTACATCCTGCACCGCGGCCGAATGCGCGATCGAAGTGTCAAAACCGATAATGAGAAGCCGTAAGGCGCCGCCGGCGATCGCTCCTACCGCGCCAATACGGAGACCCGGAAATCCCTGTATCTAGCGGCGCGCGTCCACATGTGACGGAGGCCGATCCGCCCCTCGCTCAGGGGAGGATGACCGGACGTCTTCCAATGGAAGAGCTTGCCGCGATCCCGGGCCTCGACGCGCATGAACAGGTCATCCCCCGCCTTGATCACCGTCATCTTGTGCGGCACGCCGGTTTGGAAAAGCCCGGTTCGGGAGTAGCCGGGAGAGAGTTCCGTGCCCCGGAGTCGCCCCGGCTCCGACATGTAGCGCCGGGCCCGCACATAGTCCTCCAAGGGGTCGCGGTTCTTCGGCCCGAAGGCCGCGTAGCTGATGTGATAGAGGTTCATGTGTTTGTAGTAGAGGGACATTTTCGGCACGGCCCGCTGCTCCGACCAAGACGCAATGTCCTTGCCATAGCCGCCTTGCCCGCTCCCCGTCGCCAGGAGGTAAAGCAGAATGACGTGCCTCACCGCCTTGTCCAGGCGGGTGTAGGTGTACTCGACCTTGATGTCGCCCTCGAAGGAGTCCCTGGTCCACAGCACGGCATGGCTGGCATTCTCGCCTTCCACCGGACCGGCGTGGAACTCCATGCCGAGACCGCCATTCGTGACCCGGGCCTTGCGGCCGTCGAGAAGCCAGCGTTTCTTCCAATCCCCGGTGCCTGGATCGTGGAATACTTCCCGCCATTCCGCCGTGAGCAGCTGTTCGAATCGTCCGGCATCAGCGGCATGGGCGGGGGAGACGGCAATCAGGACGGCGGCGAAAGCAAATACCCAGACCAACTTCGTCATGAAACTCACCACACCATTCTGGGTTTCTGACTATGTGGCCATTTATCCATGCCCCCCGCATAGGCGCAAATGCCGAATATCGGGTGCGCTTGAACTTCACCAAATCGTGACCCTCGCATACAACAAGCGGCGCCGGACTGTTTGCGAGCCGGCGCCGCTGGCATCCTTCGTGCCGTGAGAACTCCGTCGGCTCAGACCTTGGTGATGCCGTCGAGATTGGTCTGCATGCCGGCATCCATGAGGGTTTCGGGATCCGGAACCCGGGTCTCCTCAAGCGCCTCGTAGATGGGCTCGAAGCCGAGGCCCGGCGCATCGGGGATCTTGACCCGATCGTTCTCCGGCGCCGGCGCGCCCTTGAACAGCTTCTGGCCGGCCTGCCACATGCCCCAGTGGAATTCGACCAGCCAGCCGTTCATCAGGCCGGCCATCGTATGCATGTTGAAGATCGGCCAGCCGGCGCCGTTGGCGATCGGCATGTTATACGCCTGGGCGAGATGCGCTGCCTTTCGGGTTTCGGTATAGCCGCCATTGTAGCAGCAGTTGGGCTGCAGGATGTCGACGGCCTGCTTCTCGATAAGCTCGCGGATGCGCCAGCGATGCCCTTCCATCTGGCCACAGGCGATCGGGATGTTGGTGCGGTTGCGAAGATCGGCGAGCGCCCGCGCGTCGTTCTGATGAAGCGGCTCCTCGAACCAGGTCAGATTGCAGTCCTCCACCGCCCGGCACAGCATCAACGCGTCGACGGGGGTAAAGCGGTAGTTGGCGTCGATCATGATGTCGATATCATCGCCGACGGCGTCGCGCACGGCGCGGATGCGGCGCGCGTCCTCGCGCCAGCCGCCCTTGTCGAGGGCCACCACCATCTTCAGCCGGCTGTTGCCCTCGGACACGAACTTCCTGGCGTATTCGCAGAGCTGGTCCTTGTCGAAGAAGGGATAGCCGAAGGTGATGTAGGTCGGCGCCCAGTCGCGGTGCCCGCCGAGAAGCTGTGCGACCGTCCGGCCCGTGGCCTTGCCGTGGATGTCCCAGCAGGCGATGTCGATGGCGGAGAGCGCGTTGGAGACGACGCCGGTATAGGCGCGGGGATTCACCGCCCACCAGACCTTGTCGTGGATGGCCTCGGTGTCCCGGGGGTCCATGCCCTCGATCTCGGGAAAGATCTCCTTCTCGATGGCCGGCACCAAGGCCCAGGGCAGAAAGGCACCGGTGACGCCGCAACCCTTCAGGCCGTCATCGGTCTCGATCTCGCAGAAGGTCACGACCCGCTGTTCGAGGGGCTCGTCGATCATCGGCAGATAGATCGGAAACTGGTGAACGCTCGCGGTGATCTTCTTGATCTTCATTCAAGGAACTCCGTACTGCTGAATTGTTTTCCGCCGCCGGTGGGGACAGGGCGACGGTCGAGATTTTTCGATTTCCCCTCAGCCACCGCGCGCCAGGAGCGCCGTCAAGTCGCGCAGGCGAGGTAGGGATTCGAGATCGCGCACTCCCTCGACGACGGCTTTGGCCTGGTCTTCCGGCCAGGATGCGAAGGCGGCGCATTGGTGGAACTTCTCCGCCACCTCGTCGAAGCTCATGGGATTGGCCGGACTGCCCTTGCCGAAATCGGCGCGGCCCGAAACCGTGCCGCCGTCGTTCAGGGTGATCTCGATGATCGTCGTCATCTTGTCGTAGCCGGCGGCCTCGGCCTCCGGATGCACGCCGAAATCGACGCGCCGGATCATCGCCTGGATGTCGGGTCGATTGACGACCTCGTCGGTGAACTCGCTCAAACCCGCCTTGCCCTCGATCAGCAGGATCGCCATGCAGAACTCCATGCTGAACTTCGCCTGAAGCTCCGTTGTCGGGCGGTGGTGGATGAGGGCGTTGGGCATGTTGTGGTTGGTGCCGACCTTGACGGCCACGACCTGATCTGCGGTGATGCCGTGCTCGCGGATCAGCCGCAACATCTCGGTCATTCCGGGATGGGTGAGGGAGCCCGAGGGGTGCGGCTTGATCGAAACGCCGGGGATCGCGAAGGTCCAGGGCTTGCCGAGCTTGCCCCGGATGGCAGCGAGATCGTAGCCCCCGCCATGGGCCTGGAAGAAGCCGCGCGGCGCCTCCAAGATCCTTTCGGCGGCGGTCCATCCGCGCTCGGCGAACTCGGCCGCGACGACCCCGCTCTCCGACGCTCGCCCGGCATGGAAGGGCTTGGTCATGCTGCCGAAATTCTCCCGGAGACCGGCCGACTGGCTGCCGGCGATGGAGAGCGCCCGCATGGTCTGCTCGACCGTGAGGCTGCGAAGCTTGGCGACGGCCGCAGCGGCGGCGAAGGTCCCGCAGGTCGCCGTCGAGTGGAAACCGTGCTGATAGTGCCTGGGCGAGATGGCCTCGGCGATCTTGCTCTCGACCTCGACACCGATATGGTAGGCGAGCATCATCCCGCGCCCCGATAGGTCGTTGGCCTCCGCCGCTGCCAGCGCGGCCGGCAGGGCGGGGGCGGTGGGATGGGTGAGCAGCCCGTAGACGCGGTCAGGCCCGACCGCGAGCTGGGTGTCGTCGAAATCATCGGCGTGGATGGCGGTGCCGTTGGCAAAGGCGGCCAGGCGCGGCGGCTGGCGAAGGTCGGTACCGATGACGGTGGCTTTCCCGCGGGCCCCCAGCGAGGCCAGGTGATCGCCGACGATTTCGCCGCTTTTGGCGATGGAACCGGACAGCGCCAGCCCCAGCCCGTCGAGGATGGACTTGCGGCCGTTCTCAACGACCTCGTCGGGAAGGTCGCTCGATTTCGTATCGACGATGAAGCGCGCGACCTCCTCGGTGAGGCCACGTCCGTAATCCGGATCGATATCCGGCGTAAACTTGCGAATGGCTGCCTCGTTCATTCCAATCCCTATTCGGTGACTGTTCGGTGCAATTCGATCATTCAGCGGCCGTCTTGGCGCCCGGGGGCCCGGCCCGCGCCTTGGCGCGGCGAATCTCGGCCATGCGGCTGACCAGCATGAAGGCCTGCTTGAGTCCCTCGGCGCTGGCGATGTTCTGCCCCACGATGTCGAAGGCGGTGCCGCTGGCCGGGGTGGTGACGGGGATGGGAAGCCCGCCCGTGACGGTCACGCCCCGTTTGAAACCCATCAGCTTCATCGCGATCTGGCCCTGGTCGTGATACATGGTCACCACGGCATCGAACTCCCCGTCGCTGGCCTTGACGAAGATGGTATCGGGCGCGAAGGGCCCCCGGGCGTCGATGCCCCGGGCCCGGGCTCGCTCCACGGCGGGGGCGATGATGTCGATTTCCTGGCGGCCGAACATGCCGCCATCCCCGGCATGGGGGTTGAGGGCGGCGACGGCGATGCGCGGCGCCTTGAAACCGGCCGAGCCGAGGGTGTTATGGGCGAGCCCGATGGCGACGCCGATGCGTTCCCCGGTGATGAGCGGGACGACATCGCCGAGCGGGATATGGGAGGTTACGCGGGTCGTCCACAGATCGCCGAGGACGTTGTGCTCGCAGAAGGGGCCGTCGAAACCGATCTCGCGGGCGAAAAAAACATGCTCGTCCTCGTAGGGACAGCCGCCCAGCTTGAGCGCGTATTTGTTGAGGGGCGCGAAGCAGAAGCCGTCGAGGGTGCCCGCCGTCGTCAACCGCAGCATCTCGCGCAGGGTCTCCAGACAGGCGCGCCCGGCCGCCGCCGTGGCCTCTCCGGGGGTGACGTCCGACGGGTCGATGGTCGGAAGATCGAGAAACAGGATGTCTTCGCCGTCCGCGGCTGCTTCGTCGAGCCGGTCGACGACGCGGCAAGACACCTCCTGTCCAACGACCTTCTCGGCCATGGCGAGCACCCGGCGATCGCCGACGAGAACGATCCTGGCGCGGTCCCGGACCTCCGCGTCCGTCAGGAGCTTGACCGTGACTTCCGGACCCACCCCGTTGGGATCGCCATGAAATACACCGATTTTCGGTCTCATTCTCACTCCGTCCCGTCAATAAAGGCCCCCGATGGAAGGGAGCCTTTAGGGCCTGTGCGAGTTACTTTTCGGCCGTGGCCGCCGAACCCTTGAAAAGCCGGCCGAGCCACCCGAAGAGGACGGGACCGAACAGCCCGAGCAAGGTCAACAGGAAGAAGGTCACGACGATCGGCCGCTCGAAGAAGAGAAGCCAGTTGTGCTCGAACAACAGCAGGGATTGCTTGAGGGTGTTCTCGACCAACTCGCCCAGGATCAGGCCCATGATGATTGGCGCCGGCGCAAAGCCATACCGCTTAAAGACGAAGCCCAGCAGGCCGAAAGCGAGCATGAACCAGACATCGATCAGGGCCTGGTCGAGCGAATAGGAGCCGACGGCCGCGAGCACGAAGACCGCCGGCCACAGGAAGGTCCGCGGGATCAGGGTGATGCGGGCGAAGATCTTGGCTCCGACCAAGCCGATGCCCAGGAACAGAACATTGGCGACGAACATGGCCGCGAAGATGCCGTAGAGCAGGTCCGGCTGCTCCTGGAACAGATAGGGGCCGGGGCGCAGACCGTGCACGAGCAGGGCGCCGAGAATGACGGCGGTGGTGCCGCTGCCCGGGATCCCAAGGGCCAGCGTCGGCACCATGGCGCCGCCCGTGGCCGCGTTATTGGCGGCTTCGGGGCCGGCAATGCCCTCGATGGAGCCGGAGCCGAATTCTTCCTTGTGCTTGGACCAGCGCCGGGCCTCGTTGTAGCCGATCATCGCGGCGACGGTACCGCCCTCGGCCGGCAGAACTCCAATGAAGGAGCCGATCCCGCAGGACCGGGCGATCGTCTTCCAGACCCGCTTGAAGTCCTCGCGGCTCGGCAGACGCACCGCCATGGCGGCAACGCGATCGTAGATGACGTGCAGGGTCGCGGACTGGGTCAGCAACTCGGCGCCGCCAAAGATACCGATCATCACCGGGATGAAATGGATCCCCTCGGTCATCTCCGGGAATCCGAAGGTGAAGCGTTCGACCCCCGTCGTGAAATCGATGCCGATGGTGGCGATGAGAACGCCGAAGGCGCCTCCCATCAGGTTCTTGACCGCCGAGCCCTTGGTGATCGATGCCAACATGGACAGGCCGAAAAGGGCGAGAGCGAAGTATTCGGGCGGGCCGAAATTATACGCCAATTTCGCGAGCAGGGGCGCCGCGGTGACCAGCACGAGCACGCTGAAGATACCGCCGATGGTGCTGCTGACTGTCGCCATGCCGAGCGCGCGGCCGGCCTCGCCCCGCTGCGCCATGGGGTAGCCGTCGATGGCAGTGGCCGCCGCCGGGGGCGCGCCCGGCGCATTGATGAGAATAGCGGTGATGGACCCGCCGAAGGTGCCGGCGCAATAGAGGGCCGAGAGCAGGGCGATCGCCGGGATGGGATCCATCATGACTGTGAAGGGAAGGAGCAGGGCGGTCGCCATGGTGGAGGTCAGCCCCGGCAGCGCACCGATCAAAACGCCGCCGACGGTACCGCAGAGCACGATCAGCAGCAGGTAAGGGTCCGACATGACCGAGAGCGCGTTGAGAAAACCTTCCATCACCGGGCCTTTCAGCGAAGCAGACTTTCGAGGGGACCCAGTGGAAAGCGCACTTCCATCACCCCTGAAAACAAAGCGTAAACGAAGATTGGGAATACGACCGCGTAAATCAGAACGACCCAAATTCTCCGTTCGCCCCACAGCAAGGGGAGGGCGACACAGAACAGCACCATCGCGATAATGACGCCGAGCCAGGTCACGGCCGCGACAAAGGCAATCAGCAGCGCTGCCGAGGCGTAGACCATTCCGGGAACGGGTTTCCGCTTCTTGGGTGTTCTGCCATGCGCCTGAAACACCATGATCGCGGCCAAAACACAGATCAGGCCGAGGAGCAATCGTGGAAACTGCGTCGGCGGCACGCCCTGGGCCATGGCCGACGGCACCTCGTCGAAGGTCGTGGTCAGATAGAAGACGACGGCCGCGAACAGAAAGACGGCTATGGCGACGAGATAGTCGCCGCGCAAGCGGAGCGGGCGCGTCCCATCGCGGGACGGCGCCCTTCCGAGTTCGGCCTGATTCGGTTGCCGATTGTCACTCATCGTTTCTTGTATGCGCCGATGTTTCCCTATGGCCGAAGCAAGCCTATTTGATGAAGCCCAGGCTCTTCAGGCTCGTCTCGCCGTCCGCATAGAGCTGCCGGATCTGCGCCGTCCACTCGTCGGCACCGACGATGCTGTCGGGACCGAGGCCGACCGTCTCGAGGTAGCCTTGATAGACGCTGTGGTTCATGGCCTTGACAAGCTTCTCCTCAAGAACCTTGAGCCGGTCCTCGGGGACGCCCTTGAGCGTGACGAAGCCCCGGACCGTTGAGAAGGTGGCGTCGACGCCGAGCTCGACCGAGGTCAGAACGTCTGGCAGCGGGCCCATGCGCTTTTGGGCCAAGACGACGAGCGGTTGGATCTCGCCCGCGTTGATCTGCGATTCCGCCTCGGAAAGATTAAGAATACCGACGTCCACGTCACCGCCGATCAGGTTGGTGACGATATGCCCGCCGCCTTCGTAGGGGATGTAGTTGATCTTGATGCCGGCCCGGTTAGCGAAGGTGGATACCGCGACCTGATCAATACCGCCGACATGGGTGCCGGCCACCTTCAACGTCCGCTGCTTGGCCTGGTCCAGCATGTCCCGGCCGTCCTTGAAGGTTCCCTTCTTGGCCATGATAAGCTGGGGATCGTCGGTGGCGCGGGCGAGGCCGACGAGATCGTCGATGCCGATCGGCGCCTTGCCCATGGCGATCGTCATCAGATGGCTGGGCGTGATGGTCATGATCGTGTAGCCATCACGATCCTTGCCGTTGGCATAGTTCATGGCCACGGCGCCGCCGCCGCCGCGCTTGTTGACGACGACCATGTCGACGCCCAACTCCCGCCGGCCGCGCAGCATCATCATACGGGTCGTCACGTCGGTGCCGCCACCGGCACCGGCATGGGTCACGACTTCGATCGTTTCGTCCGGAAACTTCTCTTGGGCGACGCTTACGCCGGCGGTAAGGCCAATGGCGATGACGCTGGCCGCGGTCGCCAAGCAAGCCCGTCGGGTGAACCGTGAGATAGTCGGAGTTGATTGGATGGTCATAGTCCCATGTCTCCCTTAATCTCCGCGTCCGCGCAGATAATATTCGAGGCCTTGAAAAACGGACCCCAGTTTGTTCAAGAGGATAAAGCCTTGAAAGCCGACAACGGCTTCGTTCGGACGCGTCCCAAACTTTAACTCAAGATTATCTCGCCCGCGGCGTTAGCCTCACCCCCTTCGATTGAATCGTGCATTGCCAACGGGAAATGTGTCAACGATTTTTTGTCAGCACTTGACACAATGGTCGGCAGTGCCGAGATCTGTTTCGCTCACCATGGCCGCGTGTGACTTGTCGAAAGTTGACACGCCAGAGCATATGAATGAACATCCGGTTCCCATGACCAAAGCCCTTTATACACCGCAAAGTCGTGCGGCGCAGACGTTGGAGATCCTGCGCACCCATTCCCTTGCGACGATCGTCCTGCAGGAACTTGAGCGGATGATCCTTTCGGGAGAACTGAAACCCGGGGAACGCATCAACGAGAAGGCGTTGGCGGCAAGCCAATCGGTGAGTCGGGGACCGGTGCGCGAGGCCTGTCGGCGCCTGGAGCAGGCAGGCCTGGTTGAAATCGTCGTCAACCGCGGGGTCTTCGTCCGGCGGCTCGAGGCGAAGGACGCGGCCGAGCTCAGCGACATCCGGGCGAGCCTTTCGGGCCTCGCCGGGCGGTTGCTGGCCGAAAATGTCAGCGACGAGCAGCTCGATCACCTCGCGGACATGGTCGCGCGCATGGAGGCCCTGGCACAGGACAGCGATGTGGAAGGGTACTACCCGCTGAATATGGAATTCCACGCCGCCATGCTGCGCTACACCGGCAACGACCGCCTTGCGGAGATGTGCGCGGCAATCGACAAGGAACTCTATCTGTTTCGGCGGATCAGCCTCGATTCGGGCTGGGGGTTGCGCAATTCGGTCAAGGAACACCGGAAGATTCTCGACGCCTTGCGCAAGCGCGACCCGGCCCGGCTGGCCAAGGTGATGGAACAGCACGCGATTACGGGCAAACGGCGATTGCTTGGCTCGCTCAGCGAGTCGGAAGAGGGCGAGGCCCCCCAACGCGCCGTCAAGGCGTGAAGCAAAGTGCGCGGAAACCTTCGCTCTTCGTCGTCATGGCCGTCCCCGGACTTGATCCGGGGATCAGTCCCGGCCATCCACATCTTCGCCGTAAGTCGTGGATGCGCGGAACAACAAGTCCGCGCATGACGTGAGTAGTAGCTCTTATACCAGCGAGCGCTTGAATGGACTCGGGCCTCTCCTTCGACGTTGCTCAGGATGACGTCCTCATGCTGAGCAACGTCGAAGCACGACGGCCGAACGCCCAGTGTGTCACTTCAAACGCTCGCTGGTATTAGGTCTTTGATACTGCTCATATTATTTAGTCAGCTTCCCCGAGGGCGATCCCTTCGGACACTTTCCAGAGATCCCTGATTTTTAATGCGAATGAGCCTCGGGACGTAACAACGTTTCCGGAGCCTCACATGGGTTTTGTTCAACACGGTCAACAGAAAATTGTCAGCAAAAGACAATTTCGCGTTGCCGTCATGCCCACAAATACCTTACGGTTAATGGGGCGGTGATGGCGATCCTCCTCGCCGGTTTCGTCGCCTCGTTCTGGACAGTGAGCGCAGGGAGAACCCCATGAAAGTGATCGTCGCCCGGGTGGACCGATGCACCGGCTGCCGGACCTGCGAACTCTATTGCGCGACCGAGCGGGGCAGCGAGGGAAGGACCCTGTTGCAGGCCGTCCAGGAGACCCCGGTCCCGCAGCCGCGCCTGCGTGTCGAGGGCGGGCCGGACGCGTCGCTGCCGGTGCAGTGCCGGCACTGCGTGGAGGCGCCCTGCCTCGATGCCTGCCTGACCGGCGCCCTGGTCCGTGATGAGACGCACGGCATGGTGCATGTGAAGGAGGACCGCTGCATCGCCTGTTGGACCTGCGTGATGTTCTGCCCTTATGGCGTGATCTTCCCCTGGCCCGACCGCAAATTCGCGCTGAAATGCGATCGCTGCATGCATATGGAAACCCCCGCCTGCGTCGATGTTTGCCCCACCCGGGCCCTCGAAGTCATCGACCTGGCGGAGCTCGACGGGGTGAGCGCGGAGAAGAGGAAGGCCGCCGCCACCCTCGCGATCGCCGCCACGGACGGGGAAGGCGTCGTGCATCTGGATCTGGCCGGCTGAACGGCGGGAAGCAAAGCCGGCCATCTCGAAAGGGAACCAAGAAAGATGGAATCCATACACGTCAAGACCGTAGACCCGATTGGCCAGGACCTTCTTCGCGGCGCCGCGGCCAAGGGGCTCGACCTCGGCTGGGAGCGCTATGAGCGGCTTCAGCCGCAGGACGGCTTCCTGCGCACCGGGCTGAGCTGCGCTTACGGCTGTCTCCAAGGGCCTTGCCGTATCGACCCCTTCGGGCGGGGCGCGACGCAGGGGATTTGCGGACTTGACCGCGACGGCATGGTGGCGGCCTCGCTGTTGAGGCTTTGCCTTCACGGGGCGCTGGAAGGGCTGACCGAAGCCAACAATCAGGAGCCGGCTTGGCCCGCCGAACTGGGACCGGCAGCCAAAAAGGCCGAGAAGGTCCTCGGCGGGGACGTGTCCGCGGCGGATACGTTCGCGGCGGCCAAGCAGCTCAGCCGGCCCGGCGCTTCGCCGGACGATCTCCTGCGACAGGCGCTCCGGCTCAGCCTGCTCACTGTGGGTCTCACCGGGGAAGGCGCTTTGCGGGCGGCGGGACGGCTGTCCTGCCGGGTTGGTTATGGCGTCGTTTCCGGGGCTGGACCCGTGATTGGCCTCTGCGGCCGTCCGACATCGGATCTGGTCGCGGCCCTCCGTGACTCAACAGGCGCGTCCGAACCCCAAGGTCAGATCGTGGCGCTGGGCGAGTGGATCGTCGCCGACGGGGAGCTTCTGCCGATCGCCTGCACATCGGGTGAGGTCGAGGCGGTGTTGAGCGCGGGGTGGCTGGACGCGGTTGCTCTTGGCCCGGATGCCGATCCCGCAATCGCGCGGCTCTGCCGGTCCATTGGCCTGCCGGTCTTTGGCGAGGCAGAGGCAGCGGCCGCGAGAATGACGAAAAGCGCCAACGGACCAAATGCGTCCCAATGCGCGGAGGGACAGGTTTTGTGCTCGGCCGAGGAGGCGAGGGCGGGCCTTGCGAGCAACGGCAGTGCCGGTTTGGCCATTCTGGCGGGGAGCGATGCACCGCAGATCTCGCTGGGTTGGCTGCCGACCGAACTGGCTCCGGCTTTGCGCGCGAAGGGGTTGAGTGTGGCGGCCTGCGGCGATGCCGCCCTTTGGGTTGCGAAAGCCGGGCTGGCCTCTCTCGACAGTGACCGGCCGGTTTCGCTGCTCGATCCCCTTCGCGGTCCTCTGGACGCGCTGGCGGCGGCGGGGCCCGAGAGGGTCAAGGGCATCTGCTTCACGGGGGTCAAGACCTCGCGCGACCTCGCCTTCGCTCTCGGATTGGCGGTGCTGGGCGCCCGCGTCTCGGTGGCCACGCCGCTTCCGCTTTGGGGCAGTGCCGGCGTCCGTGACCTGCTGAACGAAAAGATCGCGGCGCTCGGCGGAGCTTTCGCCCATTGGGACCATCCGGCGAGCCCGGACGAGGTCCTGGCCTGGTTTGGCGAGTCATGACCGTGACGACGTACGATCTTGTCATCGTCGGCGGCGGCGCAGCCGGCCTCAACGCGGCGGCCGCCGCCCGCGCGCGGTTCCCGGGCAAGCGGGTGCTGCTGATCGATGGCGAGGAGGAGATCGGCTACTACCGAACCTTGCTGCCGATGTTCATGACCGGGGTCATGCCCGAGGAGAAGCTGTTCTTCCAGCGTCCCGACGACCCGGTGGGTTACGAAACGCGACTGGGCGTCCGCGCCCTTGCGCTCGATCGGGAGCAAAACCACCTTAGCCTCGGGAACGGGGAGGTGGTGGGATACGAACGCCTGATCCTAGCCCAAGGGGGACGGCCAATCCTTCCCCCGATGTTCGCCGATCGCCGCCTCCCCGCCGGGAGCTTCCCGGTGCGCAGCCTGGCCGTCGCCCGACGAATCAAGGACTGGCTGCCGGAGCACCGAAGGATCGTCGTGCTCGGCGGCGGGCTTGTCGGCTCCAAGACCTCCGTCTTTCTCGCGATGGGCGGCTGCCAAGTCACCTTGGTGGAAAAGGAGCCGCATATCCTGCCGACCGTTCTGTCGGAGCGAACGGCGGCCCCGCTGCAGCGCCATATCGCCAATCTGGGCATCGACATCCGTGTGAACACCACGATCGATGAGATCGAGACGGATGGCAACAAGGTAACGCGGGCGCGGCTCTCGACCGGGGAGTGGCTGCCCTGCGAGACCCTGCTGATCGGGATTGGCGGGACGCCGGACATCGGATTCCTCGCCGACAGCGACCTGATCGATGGCGAGGAGCTGGTCGTCAATCCCGGGCTCCAAACCCGCGACCCCAACATCTTCGCCATCGGCGATGCGGTCACCATCGAGACCGCAGAGGGCGAGCACCATCAGCCCTGGACCTGGCCGCAAGCCGTCTCCCAGGGGAAGCGGGCCGGCGACAACGCATTCCGGCCGAGCGCCGCGCCGGTGCCTCGGGTAACCCGGGTGAACGCCCAGAACATTTCCGGCATTCCGTTGATGATTCTCGGCGGGCCGGGCGTGGGCTCGGAGGTCGTCTCGCGGCCGGACCCGGACCCCGGCGTCTGGCGGGAGTTCTTCATGGAGGCCGACCGCATCGTCGGCGGCGCCCTGGTCGGCGACATCGCCGGCGCCGGACCGCTCCATTTCAGGATGGCGAACGGCGAGGCGGTGGGCGGCGAGGCGCCGCAACATCTTCAGCGGCGGACACGGGCTTTCGCGGCCGAGAGCTGGGGACGGCTTGCGCGGGCACGCCGGGCGCGACGATTCGCGATGGAAGGAGAGAGGGCATGATCATCCGCGGCGAGGTGTGCGTCGGCTGTGGCCGGTGCCAGCCCTATTGCCCGGCCGGAGCCATTCACTTCTCCGGCCTGAAGAGCGAGGTGGATCGCGAGACCTGCCTGGAGTGTGGGACCTGCCTGAGGGTGGCGATCTGCCCGGTCGATGCGATCATGGACGACCCCACGGCCTTCGAGTATCCGAGGGCCGTGCGCAAGGTTTTCAGCGATCCCACCGCGCCCCATATCGCCACCGGCATCGAAGGCCGCGGCACCGAGGAGTCGAAAACCAACGACGTCACCGGCCGGGTCGGGCCGGACAGCGTCGGTGTCGCCATCGAGGTCGGGCGGCCGACGCTCGGCATGGGGCTCCCGGACGTGCAGAAGATCTCCCGCGCCCTGGCCCGCGCCGGCATCACCGAGATCGAGCCTTGCAACCCGATCCATCAGATGTACGCCGACGAGTCCACGGGCGATCTGAGAGCCGATCTCATGGGCGAACGGGTGTTGAGCGCGATCATCGAACTCGAGGTCAAGAAGGACCGGCTGCCGCATATCCTGCGCGTCCTCAAGGAGGTGGCGAAGGAGGTCGACAGCGTCTTCACCCTCGACGTCTACTCGCTCCTGGGACCGGATCTGGAGATTTCCAAGGAGGTGCTGGCCGCCCTCGACTCGGAAGGCTTCCCGTGGCGGCCGAACGCCAAGATCAATGTCGGCCTGGGCCGCGCCTGGGAAGAGCGGAGGGCGTCATGACCCACAGCCTGCATCGGGAAGGAACCATCGACTCACTGGAGCGCGATTACTGCGTGTTCATCTATCCGGCGCGCGGATTCAACTATGCGGGCAGCGCCCCCAAGATCAGGCGGCTGGCCGAGCTGATCTATACCTGCGGGGCGGCCAATTTCTGCCCGACGACGCTGCGCGAGAACATGTACAGCGAGGTAGCGACGCCGGAGGAGGTCCTAGCCAGCATCCAGAAGGACGGCACCCGCGTCTACAGCACCTGGAACAACCCGGAGAAGCTCAAGCAGCTTCTGATCAAGATGAAGGAGGCGGACGAGGGCATCTCCATCGTCGTCAGCGGCCTCATCGACCGGGTCCGGGTGATGGCGCGGGAGATTGGCCTCAATCCCCACACCATCAACATGTCGCTCGGCATCCACGGCCGCACCGAGCTGCTGCCGCCGGCGGACATCCGGCAATTCACGACGATGTGCGGCCATGCGATGGTGGCGCCGGGGCTGGTGCGCAACAGCCTGCGCCGGGTCAAGACCGGTAAGAGCACGGCCTGGGACGAGAGCATCGTGCTCGCCAAACCTTGCGCCTGCGGCATCTACAACCCTTATCGATCGGAGGAGATGCTGAACGATCTCGCGCCGGTCTATGCGGTGAGCCGCTGGTGACAGGCGTTTCTCCTTCGATTCGATAAGCAGGGAGTTCGATGCCATGAGCGATTCGCGGCCCCGCGTGGCGGTAACGGTGGGCGACCCCGCCGGCATCGGCCCGGAGATCCTGCTGAAGGCCCTGGCCAGGCCGGAGATCCAGGAGTTCTGCGTTCCCGTGGTTTTCGGCAATGCGCGGGTCCTGGAGGAGGCAATGCCGGTGACGGGGCTGTCGCCGGACATCCGGCCGATCCGCGATGTGGGGCAGGCGGAAGGAAAGCCGGAGAGCGTCGATCTGGTGGATCTGGGCGACCTGCCCGAGGGCTCCTACAGCAAGGGGCATTCCAGCGCCGAGACCGGCAACTTCACCGGCCGCTGCCTGGAAACGGCGATCGGCCTCGCCAAGTCGGGCGAGGTCGACTCCGTCATCATGGGACCGACCTGCAAGAAGGCGATGAACGCCGGGGGCTATCGCTTCGCCGGGTTCCGCGAATCGGTCAACCATATGGCGGGGGAGGAGAACACGATCCTGATCACGCTCGGACGGGTCTACAATCTGGCTCGGGTGACGACTCATGTGCCTCTGCGAAAGGTTCCCGAGCTGTGCAACCGGGCCAACGTCCTGCACTGCATCCGTCTGCTGCATCAGGGGTTCCGCAATCTCGGCTATGAGACGCCGCGGATCGGGGTGTCGGGGCTCAATCCCCATGCCGGGGAGGAAGGGCTGCTGGGGAGCGAGGAGATCGAGGAGATCATCCCGGCCATGGAGGAAGCCCGCGCCGAGGGCATCGACGCGCGGGGGCCCTATCCGGGGGACACGATCTTCTTCAAGATGCGGGACGGCGAGGTGGACGTGATCCTGTCCATGTTCCACGACCACGGCAATGCCTGCATCAAGCTGGTCGAGTTCGGAACCCTGGTGAACTATCTGGCGGGGCTGCCGATCCGGGTTTTCACCGTGATGCACGGCACCGCGTTCGACATCGCGGGCACCGGCAAGGCGGACGCCACCAACCTGGAATACGCGCTCTATCAGGCCGCAGGCCGGCGCCATCCCTAACGTCTACGGCGCTTAGTTCAGGTGCCAGATCGTGCCTGTGAGGGCGGCGGCGTAGGTCACCCAAAGAAGATAGGGAACGAGGAGGAGTCCCGCCGCGCGGTCGATGCGGACAAAGACGCGTATCGTCGCGAGGATCAGCCCCCAGAGCAGCAGGATCTCGGCAAAGGCCCAGCCGATCGCCTGGAAGCCAAAGAACAGAAAGGACCAGGCCAGGTTGAAGGCGAGCTGAACCCCGAAAAGGGTGAGCGCGTTGCGTCCCCCTGCGAACCCGACCCGCCGCCAGACCCGCCAGGCGGCGACGGCCATCATCGCGTAGAGGGTCGTCCAAACGGGGGCGAACACCCCATCGGGTGGGGTGAAGCCCGGCTTGTTCAGTTCCCGGTACCAGGTACCGACGCTGGTGGCGGTGACCGCGCCGCCGATGGCCGAGACCGCGAAGCAGGCCAAAACGAACCCGAAGAAGGCCAACCAGACGGTTCGGCGCGAGGGGTTGTGGGCGAGTTCCGTCATGCCTGCGTTTCCATGGTCAGGGCGGTTGCGACGCCCTGTTGAGATAGGGAGGGAGAGACGGCGATCAAATGGGCTGGACAGCGCCGGCAATCGCTGCTGCCGAACCCCGGCACGGGAACCCGGCAGCCCGCGATGCCCAGGAGTCGGGACAGGAGATCGCATTCGCCGGCATCGGGAAAGGCCATCGCGTCGAGGATCGACGCGTGTTCCGTCAGCCAATCGACATGCCAGTGAAAGCGACGGGGGCGTCGGAGATGGCGCCCGCAGCGGGCGCGGATGCCGCCGGGACCACGGGCGCTGCCGACATAGCAGTAGGCGCCCACAGGCAGCTCCCCGGCAAAGCGGGGCGGCAGGGGGACGGCTTTGTCGATCCCAATCCACAGCGCGTAGGCGCCGGGAAGATCGGGCAGGGCGTCGGGGACCGATGTCCAGTGCATGGCTGCCTGTTCAGCACCTTTTCGCCATGTGTGCAACCTGCCACGTCACTCGCAAGAGACCGAGGCGAGCAGCCCGGCGGTCAGGCCATCGGCCATTTCGGGTGCCATATCGGCGGTCCCGCGTAGCGCCGCGAAGACCTGGCGCGAGACGGCGCTCAACGCGGCCGGGTCGACCGGCGCAAGGTCCGCCGACAGGTCCGTGGCGGAGATTTTCGTCAATTCGGCGGCTAGGGGGCGTTCATGGCAGCGAAAATCGATCTTCCGCATGTCGATCTGATGCACGCCCTCCTGCCCCGTGATCCGGAGTTCGATCCGCTGAAGCTTCGGGTCGAAGACGATCTGCCAGCGGGTCTCCGAATTGGCCAGCTTGTCCAGTACGTCGAAGGCCTGATCCGATGTCGGGGACGACGGTCCGGCATGGCGTGATGCGGTGGCGGCGATCACAAAGCGCTCCAGACTGTTTGGATCGCGCGATGTGTCGCCGGACGGTGCCTTGCGATCGCCACCAAAGCCCTGAAAGCCTGAGATTTTCTCCATCAGCACCGGGTAGCTGGTGTTGGTCAGAGCGGGGATGGACATGTCTTCTCCCGCATGGACAAAAACGCCGCCGGCCGTCGGCGTTACGACCGCTGTGTTCCCCACAGAATCGGCGAGGAAGAAGTGGATGGGGACACGCCCATCAATGCGAACGTCGTTTAGGGCCGTCAGGGCCTCGTCGACCGACCCGGACGTATCAAGCAGGTGCTGGATAAACTCCAACTCGTTCAGGACAGGACCGGTCCCGCGGCGGTCGTAGACGACGCCGTCGTTCCACATAAGCGACACGACCAACCCGCTGGTGTTCATACCGGCTGTCGGCATTCCGGGGCCGATCTGGTTGAATGTGACGCTTCCGTGGCGGGTGGCCCAGCGCGCCGGAGCATCTTCCATGACGGAACGTCGCTTTGCTTCGGCCGGGTTGACGACCACGAAACCCGTGCCGGTCGCGGCAAAGTCGAAGCTGTAGGCGACCAGTGGCCGGTCGGACGGGCCAAGCATCACGGTCGAACAGGCCAGGGCGGCCGTTGTCGCAAGGGACATCAATGCCGCCGAAGGCAATCGGAGCGGTTTTGCCCATCGGCGCCACGATCCGTCATAACCCATTGACTTCTCCTTTCCCGTGCCAAATTGCAGAGGCGTCTGTGCATGCTGTGTCTTGGGCACGGGCCTGAACCAAACAGGATTTCGCGAAATGCAGGAAAGTTTCGTGAACGACCGGCTTGACCGCCGACTGAAGCACGAAATCGCCGGCCTGTTCGGTTCGCCCCGAAATCTGGGCGTCCTCGCGCTTCTGGCCTTTCTGGCGGGGCTTTCCGGCCCCTTCGGCACATACGAGGCGTTTTCACCCCTCGCGAGGCATCTCTACTGGGTGCTGGTTGTTATCGGTACGGCAACGGCCGGACATGTCACCGGAACGACCGTCGAGCACCTGCTGGGTCGCCTGAACTGGCCGGTCTTGCCGCGCCTGCTGGCGGCTGCGGCTCTGACAGCACAGCCGGTCTTCGGTGTGGTTGTGGTGATGCTCCTCGGCTTCGGGTTCCGGCCCGACGGTGAAGATCTGCTGGTGCTTTATGCCCAGTGTGCCGCTGTCGTCGGCTGCGTGACGGTCCTCACCTTCCTTGCGGCCCAGGCCACGGGAACGCGGCCCCACGCCCCGGCGACCCCAAGAATTCTGACGCGGCTTCCCGATGCCAAACGGGGGCGCCTTATCCGGCTCGCCGCGCAGGATCACTACGTCGAAGTCATCACGGCCGGCGGCCGCACCCTTCTTCCGATGCGGTTCCGGGACGCCATCGCCGAAACCGCTCCGGAAACGGGGGCGCAGGTCCACAGATCGCACTGGGTTGCCTTGCATGCCGTGTCCGGCCGCTGTCGCTTGAAGGACAGAAATGCGCTTCGATTGTGCGACGGCAGCACTGTTCCCATGGGGCGAAAATTCCGATCGCTGGCGCGGGAACAGGGTATTTCCTAGACGGAACCGCGCCCCTTCGATCGTCCCTCCCCATCCTTTCGCTGATCCGCCTCGACAGGCATTACGTAAGACTGATCGATCCTACGAGATCGACTCTCGACGTCTCCACCAAAACCGGAACCTGATCCCGATGTCCACAGAGGCAGCCGACATGTCGCCAGCTACCGTCAACCTCGTCGCACGCATTCACCAGCAGCGAGACGCGGCCATCGCCCGCCGCCCGACGCGGGAGCAGGCGGAAGCCGCCGTCCGCACCCTGATCGCCTATGCCGGGGACGATCCCGAGCGGGAAGGCTTGCTGGCGACTCCGGATCGGGTCGTCCGATCCTATGACGAGTATTTCAACGGCTACTATCAGGATCCCGTTGGGGTCCTACAGCGGACCTTCGAGGAGACCGACGGCTATGACGAGATGGTGCTGCTGAAGGACATCGAATTCGTCAGCCATTGCGAGCACCACATGGTGCCGATCATCGGCAAGGCGCATGTCGCCTATCTGCCCGACCGGCGCGTGGTGGGTATCAGCAAGCTGGCGCGGGTGGTCGAGGTCTATGCGAAGCGCCTGCAGATCCAGGAAAAGATGACGGCACAGATCGCCAAGACGCTGAGCGACGTGCTGCTGCCGCGTGGGGTCGGGGTGGTCATCGAGGCCGCGCACCAATGCATGACCACGCGTGGCGTCTACAAGCCGGGCGTGGGCATGGTGACGAGCACGATGTTTGGTCAATTCCGCGAAGATCCGCGGACTCGCGGCGAGTTCCTTTCGATGATTGGAGCCGGCTGAGGTCCGGAATTCGGTTGAGCAAGTGTCTTGCCCCGTCCTTCGACAAGCTCAGGATGAGGCAAGACTTTGAAATGAGTGACCTCATGCTGAGCCTAGAGCTCCGGGCGATTATTCTGCAACGCATCCGGTTTTTTTGAGGTAGTTCCAGCATTCTTGTGGCTCGAAGAGGTCGCAGATGTCGCCGACGGC
>JANQJG010000136.1 GCA_028281785.1 Rhodospirillales bacterium | reverse complement strand
GGGGCCGGGTTTCGGGGACCCGACCCCGTTCGGTTAAGCCAGGCTAGGCGGCCTGTTCTTCGAGCGGTTTCTTCGAGAAGTACCAGTCGGTGTACTCGTATCCCTCGCCGGCCCGCTGTTCGGCGGCCTCGGAGGTCTTGGGCGGCGGTACGATCACCTTTTCGCCGGGCTTCCAGGCCTCCGGTGTCGCCACACCGTGCGCGTCGGAGGTTTGCAGGGCCTCGACGAGGCGCAGGAACTCCGCGATCGAGCGGCCGTTGGTCATGGGATAGTAGACCATGGCCCGAAGCACGCCCTGGGGATCGATCACGAAGGTGGCGCGGACGGCCGAGGTGTCGGCGGCGCCCGGATGGATCATGCCGTAGGCCTTGGCGACCGTCATCGAGAGGTCCTCGATGATGGGGAAGGGAATTTCGACCCCGAACTTGTCTTTGATGTTCCGGGTCCAGGCCAAATGCGAGAACACGCTGTCGATGGAGAGGCCGAGGAGTTCGCAATTGACCGATTTGAACTCTTCGTGGGCCCCGGCGAAGGCCATGAATTCAGTGGTGCAGACCGGCGTGAAATCGGCCGGATGCGAGAACAGGATCAACCATTTCCCCTTATAGTCGGCCAGGGACCGCGGGCCATGGGTGGTGGCGGCGGAAAAATCGGGGGCCGGTTCGTTGAGGCGTGGCAGGGCCACGGCCCGTTCGTGTTCAGACACGTCTTTTCTCCTTAAAATCAGAGACTTACATAATATATTAGACAGATTTAATATAGCAGGGATTTCCGGGATGTCCAGGGCCGAAGGCCAAATACAAGAAGTTTGGTAATGTTACAATATTACCTTTAGCGCGAGGGCGAGGATCGGGTTTCGCGAAACTGTCATCAAGCTCGGTTATGACATGCGCCATCGACCCTGCTGGGTGAGCACACGCAATGGCCAAGATCATCATCGCCGCCTGCCGGCAGTACCCCGACCTTTCGGCATCGAACGCGGCCTATGCCGCCGCGCTCACATCCCAGGGCGCGGAGGTCGAAATCCTGGCGTGGAACGACGGACCGCCTGAGCGGTTCGAAAACGCCGACGTCACGGTCCTGCGGCAGACCTGGGACTATCAGGCCGATCCCGGCGGCTTCGCCGCCTGGGCGAGCGCCCTCCAGGCGAGAGAGGTCGAGCGGGCCTTGGCCGGGTCGGTAGCCGGATAGTCCGTGCGTTGGTGCGCCCCGCGGCTTTCCGTGCGTCGACGGGCGGATTCCAGAACCATTCCAGCGACCAGAAGGATGTCGGCAAGGCGGACGGAAAAGTTGCCCGGAGCCGGCCGGTCCGGCGGGGCCGTCTGGTCGTAGAGCGCCCGAATTCGTTCGAACGCGAAAATGAGATCTTCCCGGTTGCGCCAGATCCCGCAACATCGGGACATCAGCTCCCGCGTCTCGGCGAGCATTCTGCTTTGCCCCGGGCTCGGCCGGGTCGGGCAAGCCTCCGGCCGGAATTCGGATCGGTAGATTTCCATGGCACCGCTACCGGGTGGGCCGGCCAGAGCCGCCGCCTCGATACCGGCGCGGGCGCCACTGGCCAGAACGTCGGTGCCGGATCCGCCGGCCAAGCGCCCGGCGCCGTGCAATCCACCAGCGGCCTCGCCGGCAGCGAGCAGCCCTCGCACGCTGGACCGGCGGCGGCGATCGACAGCGATCCCCCCCAAGGACGTATGGGCAGCCGGCAACACCGGGAGCAGATCGCGCGCGGGATCGATGCCGTGTTTCTTCAGATAGGGATACAGCCACGGGTAACCCTCGAGGGTCGCCTCGGGCACCTCGCGAGCGTCGAGCCAGACTTCGCCAACGTCGCCCGCGCGGCCGCCGCGGGCCATCTCGGCCATGGCCAGGACCAATGTCTCCTTACCAATGCCGGCCTCGCCATGTGGTCGTGTTTCCAGCAAAAACCTCTTCCCGGCACGGTCTCTGAGAGTGGCGCCATCGCCGAAAAGGGTGGTTGGAACGACATACCCGCGAATTGCCTTGGGTTGGCAGGCGACAAGCGGTTCGAACTGAATAAACTCCATGTCGATCAATTCGGCGCCGGCATGGAACGCCATCGCGTAGGAACTGCCGATGACATCCGACGGATAGGTCGAGTGGGCAAAGAGGCTGCCGACCCCGCCACTCGCCAACACGACGGCCGAACAGTCGTAAACCAGCGGCTCACCGCTACGCGGGCGGACGGCCAACACACCGTAGACCCGGTTGCCGTCGCACAGCAGGCGAACCGCTCGCGCCTTTTCGAACCGCAGGCCAGGGCGGCCCAGAAGGATCTCTGTCAAAACTGTCTGCGTTCGGGGTCCCCACATCATTCCCGGAACAAAGCAGCATCGCGGATAGGTGGATCCCGACGCATGACGCTGCCGATATCGGTCGCCCTCTCGGGCGAAGCCGACACCCAAGGCATCTAGCTCATGCAAGACAGATAGGGCGTCCGCTGCCGTATCCTCGGCGATCCCGGCGTCGCCCAGGCCGTAGCCCTCTTCAAGGATATCGGCGGCATGCGTTTCCGGTGAGTCGCGAGCATCCGCATGGCCGAACGCGACATTGACGCCCTGCAACCACGCCGATGCGCCGTTGCCGGTTCCGAGGACGAGAACGGAGGCCCCCGCGTCGGAGGCCTTCAATGCAGCGAGCAATCCGGCGACCCCGCGTCCGACCACCACAACGTCAAAGGCCGTCATACGGCGACTCCGCGCTTAAACCGAACCACGGAAGCGACCAACAGGACGGAACGCCGCTTGGCGTCACATATCCGGTAGCGCCCCGCTTTCCTCGAGGGACTTGCGAACGGCGATGCCGTCGATCTCGGCGATATCGATGTTGCGTTTGGCCGATAAGGCAGCGGCGGCGCCACAGGCCTCACCCAGGGCAAGACACGTGCCCATGACGCGAAGGCCGGCAAACCCCTCATGCGACGCCGAGATGGCCCTGCCGCTCACGAGGAGGTTGCCGACCCGTTTCGGCACCAACGCGCCGAAGGCGATCCCGAACCGCCCGCCGCCGACGGCGGTGAATTCGGCGATGCCGTCCTTGGGATCGTGAATGTCGATCGGATAACCGCACACCGTGACGGTATCCTCGGGAAATCGACCCTCGACCGCATCGGCCTTCGAGACGGTGTACATCCCCTCGACATGCCGCGTCTCGCGGATCCCAATGAACGGCGAGACGCGGACAGGATAGGCCGATTCGAAGCCCGGCACCTTTTCCCGCAGCAGGGCCGCGAACCGCATCGCCGTGCGGCGCGAATGGGTCTCGGCAATCGTGAGGTCGCGATTGTCGGCGCCATTCCGTCCCACCACCTTGACCGAGTTCATGTTCACGATGTTCGGTCGGATCGAATTGCCCCAGCACGTGGCGGCGCGTCCCAGTTCGATGCCAATGGCCCGGATTTCGTCGATCCATTCGGAAAAGTCGAGGGTGAACCAGACATAGTCCTCCTCCGTCGTGAAGGGCTTGACGGCCTTGCCGCATGGACCGCCGATATGCGCCATCATCGACTCGATATCGACCGGAGCCATGGTCATTCCGAGCGTCATCGGCTGCATCGCGCCATCGCCCTCGCGACCGACATGACTCGGCACGCCCGCCCGATAGGCCAGATCAGCGTTTCCGGTCGCATCAATAAACGTCCGGGCGTGAAAGCGAAACTGGCCCGATGGCCCCCACGCCCGAACGGCGGCAATCCGATCTCCCACGACCTCCGGCTCGGCGGCGACGAGATGGAGCCATACGTCCACGCCCGCCTCCTCGAGCATTTCCAGGGCGCAGGCCTGCAGCACGGACATGTCGACCGGTGTCGTGGAATACATATGCGCGCCGTGCAGCGGGACCGGATGAACCGCCCCGCCGGCGTCGATACAACGCTGGATAAGATCCCACGAACGGCCTGTCACGACCCGGACCCCGTTATGGTCCTCGAATCCGTGAAGGCATAGTCCAACGTTGACGGTGCCCGCGACGAACCCGTACCGTTCGATCAATGCCACACGGAGACCGGATTGAGCTGCTTCCACCGCCGCGATCAATCCGCCCGGGCCCGCGCCGACGACAACGACGTCGTGATGGAGGTCCGCAACATCCGCTACAGTCATCCTGCGTCCTTTCATTTCGGCACGTAGCCGAACACCTCGGGAAGCCAGAGGATAATCTCCGGCACGAAAATCAACACGATGATCACGGAAACCATCGTGGCGACATAGGGAATCAGCGGGGCAATGAGGTCTTCGATTCGGTCGCCGCTGATCGAACATCCGATAAACAGACACAACCCGACCGGCGGCGTGACATTGCCGATAACCATGGACAGCGCGGCGATCATGCAGAAATGGATCGGATCGATTCCCAGGGCCAAGGCCGCCGGAAACAGGACGGGCATCGCCATGAGAACGATCTCGCCGGCATTCAGGAAGGTGCCGAGCAGCAGGAAGACGATCAACGTCAGCAGCAGGAACGGTACCGGGCCCATTCCAGCCGTAACCAGAGCATCGGCGACGCTCTTGGGCAGCCCGCTGAAGGTGACCATCCAGGCAAATGCCGCCGCAAACGCCAGCAAAAGGCCGACGAACGCCGTTGTCCGCACGGTGTTGCGGAGGACGGTCAAAAAGCTGCGCCAAGTCAACTCGCGATAAAGAAACCCCGCGATGAGAAGGGCATAGATCAGCGCCACCGCGGAGGATTCGACAACCGTGACAAGCCCGGACACGATGCTGAATACGATGATGAAGGGCGTAATGAGCGCCGGCAGGGCCTCGACGAGGACGCGAACGGATTCTTTGAAGGGAAGTGGATCCCGGCGCGGATAGCCGCGGCGTTTCGCGATGACGTAGCTGATCGCCATCATCCCCAACATGCTGCAGAGCGCTGGGAGATACCCGGCCAGAAAGAGAGTTCCGACCGAGAGATCGGTGACCCAGGCGATGAGAATGACCAGAATGCTGGGCGGAACAATGGGGCCGAGCGTCGAGGACGTGATGGTAACGACCGTCGAGAATGTTGACGGGTAGCCCTGCTTCTTCATCGTCGGAATCATGATGCTTCCGATTGCGGCGGTGTCGGCGCTGGCGGAGCCCGAAATCCCGCCGAAGAAGAAGCTGGCGACGATATTCACCATCGCCAATCCGCCCGGCAGCCGCCCGACCAGTATGTTGGCGACGTCGACTAGGCGCCGCGATATCCCGCCAGCATTGAACACCTCGCCCAACATGACGAACATCGGAATGGTCAGCAGCGGCCAGGCGCGTGCCATGGTTCCAACGGTTTTTTGTGCCAGGATGATCGGATCGAGCGGCAAAGGCGACACCAGAAGGGAGCCGAGCATGGCCGCACCGAGGGCGATCGGCACCTCCATTCCGATGATGATGAAGATGAACAACAGGCTGAACAGGACGACAATGTCGCTCATGTCACGCGGCCGCCTGGCCCCGCGGGGAGACCACGCCGGTTCTCATGGACCGATCCCTCCCGACGCTCCGCCGCCGAGAACCCTCCGAAGGTGCCTGACTAGCTTGATCGCATAGCCGACGGCCAGGGCCGCGACACCGATGGGCAACGGCATATAGATCCAGGCGTATGAAAACTGGAGAACAGTGGTTCTTTTGTTCCAAGACTGGCCGATCGCTTCCATCCCTTGGAAAAACAGGAAAACCAAAAAAGATATGACGATCAGATTGGTCAGAACGTAAATAACGTTCTGAAACCGCTTTGGCAGGGTCTCAACGAAGACATGGATTCCGATGAGCGACCCGCCCCAATACGCCAGCGGAGCCCCAAGAAAAATGAGCCAGACGAAAACAAAACCGGCGGCTTCTTCCGGCCAGGCCATCGGATATTGGAACCCATAGCGGGAAAGAACTTGAATCAACAGAATGACCGCGATGGCCAATACCGCGCCGCCTGTTACGATCTCCAGAATCAGCAGCGCATTCCTGCCTATGCGGTCAAGCATGCCCGTCTCCAATCCGCCGAGGAAAATAGGGGATGCCCGCCAAGGGCCAGGCATCCCTCCAAGCAGGAACGTTAGCGGGTCGACTTCACCCAATCGATGAATTCGGCGTATTGCTTTCCGTGCTTCTCACCGAACTGGTCGATCACCGGGGCGGTCGCCGCCTGCCATTTCTCGATATCCTGAACGCGAATCAACTCCTTGGCGTTCTTGGTGGAGTTCGCGTAGATCGTATCTTCATTCTTTTTGAAATAGTCGAACGCGAAATCGCCGTTTTCGTCGGCGGCTTTACGCACGGCCTGCTGCAGATCGGTGGGAATTCCCCGCCAAGTCTTGTCCGAGATCACCAAAGTGCTCGCGATGTTGACGTAGCCGATCACGGTGGCATAGGGCGCCACCTCGTAGAAGCTGCGGGCGTTGTAGCTGGCCAGCCAACCTTCCGCACCGTCGACAACGCCGGTCTGCATCGACGTGTAGAGTTCGCTGAACGAAATCGGCGTCGGGATCGCGTCGAGCGCCTTCCACGCGTTGACGACGAACGAATCCTGCCACGTCCGCAGCTTCAGACCCTTCACGTCCTCGATGCTTCGCACGGGCTGCTTCGTGTAAAGGTCGCGCACGCCAAGCCACCAATAGGTAAGCGGGCGAATGCCGGACTCGACCAACGTCTCGTCACATAGGGCGGCGAAGCGATCGGACCGAAGGGACTTCACCATATGTTCGCCGCTGGAGAACAGGAACGGTAGATTGAGAATCATTTGTCCCGGGCAAATGGACCCGAGGGCCGCGGCAGTCAGGCGCGCCGTCGAGATGGTGCCGGATTCGATCTGCTCAACCATTTCGCGCTCGTCGCCGAGCACGCCGCCGACGAAGATCTTGAAGTCTATACGACCGCCGCTGTGTTTTTTGACACGCTCGACAAAATCCATGTTGACCGGGTACTCGATGTGGCCTTCCGGATTGAGCGACGCCAAAACGAACGTGTAGTCGGCGGCCGAGGCAGGCGTCATCGACACGGCCGTTGCCGCGCCGAATACGGCCGTTGCCCGTGCCAATAAGGTCGTCTTAGTCATGCACTCCTCCTTATGCTTCCCTATCATTTGATTCCGCATTTTCGGCTGATTCGAAATCAGCGTCCTTGGCGGGCCAGGGGCCCGCGTAACCCATTTCCCGGGAGATCCGTTCGCCGGCGTTCAGAACGTGTTCGATGAAATCCTGGTGGCGCGTGCGGTCAGGGTGTCGTGCGAGAAGGAAAGAGACGTTAACCGCGGCAAGGCATTCGCCTGTGTGATCGAGGATCGGGGTCGCGTAGCCGACTTGGCCGACGGCAAACTCCTCATCGCAAATCGCATAGCCGCGACGCCGGATGATCTCAAGGTCGGCCAGCAACGTTTCCGGAGTGGCAAGCGTCTTGGGTGTCAACCGTTGCAGCGCCAGGGACGCGACCACCTGTTGACGACGGCTTTGCGGCAGGTGGGCAAGAATGGCCTTGCCGGTGGCCGTACAATGGACCGGAAGCCGCGAGCCCCGGTCCAGCGCAAGCTTGAGGAGGTGCGGCGACGGGAACCGCTCGACGATCACGATCTCGTTTCTTTCCAGGACCGTGAGGTTCGCCGTCTCATTCAGCGCGTCGCGCACCGCCTCGAGAATCGGCGCGGCGATCCGGCTGAGATCGAACTCGGCGTAGGCTGCCAAGCCCAGAGAGACCAGCCGCCGTCCCGCCTTGTAACGCCGCGTGCGGATGTCGCGTTCGACCATTCCGACGTCAGCCAAAGTCTGCAGGATTCGATGCGCCGTCGTCTTCTTCAGCCCCGACTCGGACGCAATGACATCAAGGTCGCAGGGGACATTCTTGGAAACCATGAAGGAAAGGATCTCCACCGCGCGTTGGATCGAACGGATGGTGTTCTTGTCCCCCGTCGAACTCGCTGCCCTAGCGGGGCGAACGATCTTCGGTGTTTTCAATGGCGTCGTGGAATCCTGGTTCAACGAACCGCCAACTCCCATCATATTCCGGTATCCGGAATATTAAACCATATAATTCCGAAAACATGCTAATGTCGGAGATTTCCGTCGTCAACGAAAAGGTTTCCCGGCCTGTTAGGGAACGCCGAGGGCAGCGCCGACCGCCTCGCCGCCGCCACGCTTTCGATGATCTGACTTGCCGGTAGGCTTAGTCCCCGGGACGACCGCGAATGTGCCGAACGTTGACCCGAACCCGCGCCGGGTCGATGCCTTTGCAATCAATGATCGACGGCAATTTCCGCCGCCTGCCGGTCGTGGAGGACGACGGCAAGGTGATCGCCATGCTGTCGATGCACGATGTCCCGCCCGAATACCGAATCATGCACCGGCAATGGGTTGAGTGGACCGACGGCAAGGGGACATCCCCGGCCCCGAAGTAAGGTCCCGCGCGGCGCCTCAGCGGAGCATCGCCCGGCCCTACTCGTCAAGCGAGGGGGCGGGGATCAACCGACTCTGATCGCGGGCTCCGGCCGCCGCCTTGAGCCCGAAGCGATCATAGCAGCTCGGTGACGCGCGCCCGCAAATCCTCGGCAAGTCGCTGCGTATCGCCACATCGACTCCCCCATTCGTCGATGATCTCACCCAGATAGGCCCTTCGCGCATAATCCAATTTCGCGGCGTCATGATCTGGCATTTGCTGGATCGCCCAAGCTGCGGCAGCGTCTTTCGTGACGAACTCCCCCGTTCTGGCGGTGCGCCACATCCTGGCAAGTGTGAGCAGGACGTTGCGTTCGTCCCCTTGCAGCCCATCGAGCAACGCCGGAAGCGCATCGCGCATGGCCTGTCGAACGTCGTTTAGGGAAATCTTGGGCAGAAACTCCGAAGCGCATTGGCCGAACAGGGGAATCGCTTCCTGACGCGCCTGCGCGACAACCAGCGTGTATTCCGGATCGCGCGTGGGCATCGGCGCTTCGCCTGCCTCGAACACATCGCGCAACCATTCACCATAGGTGAACTCGGCGCGTAACGGAAAGCCGCCTTCGGACAAGTCCGACAGGAGAAACACCATGACTTCGACGCAGCGCGGGCCTTCTGGCGCGGGGGGATGGCGACCGGAAATCCGCAGCAAGGCCATCAGCAGGTCATGGCGCTGATCGTCGGTCATGCCACGGTCGACAACTGCCAGCAGGTCGATGTCGCTCAGCGGTCGAAGTTGTCCCGAAACCGCCGATCCATGCAGATAGACAGCAAGAAGCGCATCTCCCAGGACGCCTCTCAAGGCCGCTGTCGCCGCCAGCATCTCGTCAGTCTGGTCCGGTGTGCTTCTCCGCATCTCAGCCTCGATCCATTCGCGGCGGAATGATCATCACATGAACGTCCGCTTTGTCCCACAAGGAAACCGTCGAGCGCCCCTTTGCCCGCGAAAGCGCGTGGTGCAGGTCAATCCGAAGCCGTCATCGGGCGGCGGTCGTCGCGCAGCCACACGTACAGCGCCGGAATGACCAGCAGGGTCAGCGCGGTCGAGGACGCCAGCCCGAAGACCAGCGAGATCGCGAGCCCCTGGAAGATCGGGTCGGCGAGGATGAAGGCGGCCCCGATCATCGCCGCCGCCGCGGTCAGGAAGATCGGCTTGAAGCGGATCGCCCCGGCCGCCAGCAGGACATCGCGGAGGGGCTCGCCGCTCCCCTGGCGATGGCGGATGAAATCGACCAGCAGAATGGAGTTCCGGACGATGATGCCGGCGAGCGCGATGAAGCCGATCATCGAGGTCGCCGTGAAGGGCGCCGCGAACAGCCAATGCCCGATCAGAATGCCGATCAGGGTCAGCGGCACCGGCGCCAGGATCACGAGCGGCAGCTTGAAGCTCCCGAACTGGGCGACGACCAGCAGATAGATGCCGAGAATGGCGAAGGCGAAAGCGATGCCCATGTCGCGGAAGGTGACGTAGGTGATCTCCCACTCCCCGTCCCAGAGCAGGGTCGTCCGCGACTCGTCCGCCGGCTGCCCGTGATAGGCGATCTCGGGCGGAGCCAGGTCGCCCCAGTCCAAACCGGCGAGCGCCTCCTCCACCGCGAGCATGCCGTAGATCGGGGCCTCGAAGCGGCCGGCGAGCTCGCCGGTGACCATCTCGGCGAAATGTCCGTTGCGGCGGAACAGCGGATGGCTGGCCCGCTCCCGTTCGAGGGTGACGACGTCGCCGAGCTCGACATTGGCGCCGCTGTCGCCCGCAGGTCCCGGCGCCGGCAAGGGCGTCGCCAGCAGCCGCTCGCCCGGGAACAGCCCCGATCTGGGCATACGCACCGCGATCTCGACCGGGTTGCGACCGGCCCCGCGATGGGAATAGCCGACGCTCACCCCGCCCAGAAGCGCGCCAACGGTGTCATAGACTGCCTGCTCCTGAACGCCGTGGAATTCCAGGTTTTCCTGATCGATCTCGACGCGCAGGCGTTCGGGCGGCGTGCCGAAGGAATCGTCCACATCCACCACGAAGTCGACGGCCTCGAAAGCCTCGCGGACCTTGCGCGCGGCCTCGCGACGGGCCTCGGGCGTGGGGCCGTAGATTTCGGCGAGCAGGGTCGAGAGCACGGGCGGCCCCGGCGGCACCTCGACGACCTTGAGCGAGGTGCCGTCCGGCACCGGCAGATCGGCGAGGCGCCGTCTCACCTCGAGCGCGATCTCATGGCTCATGCGGTCGCGCTCATGCTTGGGCGTGAGGTTGACCTGAAGGTCGCCCTGCTCGGCGCCGGCCCGCAGATAGTAATGCCGCACCAGCCCGTTGAAGTTGAACGGCATCGACGTGCCGGCATAGGCCTGGAGGCTGGTCAGCTCCGGCAAATCGGCGAGGCGTTCGGCGGCGGCGAGGAGCACGCGGTCGGTCGCCTCCAGGCTCGATCCCTCGGGCAGGTCGATCACCACCTGCAGCTCCGACTTGTTGTCGAAGGGCAGGAGCTTGACCGTGACGTCGCGGGTCAGGAACAGCCCCATGGAAGCCGTGGTCGCCACGCCCACGGCGACAAGGAACAGGATCGACCGCCCGCGCCCGACCAGCAAAGGCCGCGCGATCCGCTGGTAGAGCCGGCCCATGAGCCCGCCGTCATGCGCGCCCTCCCCGGCGGTCTGCGCCGCGCCGGTCTCTCCCCCGGCCTCGCGCCGCCGCACCTTCAGCAAAAGCCAGGGCGTGATCATGACCGCGACGAAGAAGGAGAAGATCATCGCGGCCGAGGCGTTGGCGGGGATCGGGCTCATATAGGGCCCCATGAGGCCGGAGACGAACATCATCGGCAGCAGCGCGGCGACGATGGTGAGCGTCGCCACGATGGTCGGGTTGCCGACCTCTGCCACGCCTTCGATCGCCGCCCGCACGGGCCCGCGGCCGTCGCGCATGCGCCAGTGCCGGACGATGTTTTCGACCACCACGATGGCGTCGTCCACCAGGATGCCGATGGAGAAGATCAGGGCGAACAGGCTGACCCGGTTGATGGTGTAGCCCATCAGCCAGGAGGCGAAGAGGGTCAGCAGGATGGTCGTCGGAATCACGACCAGGACCACGACGCCCTCGCGCCAACCGAGCACCACCGTGATCAGCAGGACGATGGAGACGGTGGCCAGCGCCAGATGGAACAGCAGCTCGTCCGCCTTCTCCCGCGCCGTCTCGCCGTAGTTCCTGGTCACCGAAATCTCGACGCCCGGCGGGATGAGGCGCCCGCGCACCAGCTCCAGCCGCTCCAGGATCTCGTCGGCCACGACCACGGCATTGGCGCCCTTGCGCTTGGCGAGGGCGAGGGTAACGGCGGGGCGGCGCTCCAGGCTACCGTCCGCGCCCGGCGCGAGATGCCAGACCCGATGCTCGGTCGGCCGCGCGCCCACGACCACATCGGCCACGTCCTTGACATAGACCGGGCGGCCGTCGCGGGTGGTGATGAGCAAAAGCCCGATATCGGGAATTCCCTGCAGCGTCTGCCCCGCCACCACGGGAAGCGATCGGTTCTGCTCCCGCAGCCGGCCGACGACGAAGGACCGGTTGGCGTTGCGCACCTTGTCGACGAGTTGGTTGAGGGTGACGCCATAGAGCGACAGCCGTTCGGGATGGGGCTCGACGCGGATTTGGTCTGGGCGGCCGCCGGTGATGAAGGTCAGGCCCACATCCTCGATCTTGATCAGCTCGTGCTGGAGCTCATCGGCCAGGTTGAAGAGCGCGCCGTCCTCCCAGCGCTCGGCCGCTTCCGCCGCCGGATAGAGGGTCAGGGTGACGATGGGCACGTCGTTGATGCCGCGGCCGACGATCAGCGGCTCCGGGATGCCCAGCGGCATGCGGTCGAAATTGGCGCGGATCTCCTCATGCACGCGCAGGATGGCCCGGTCCTCGTCGGTGCCGACGAGGAACCGCGCCGTCACCACGGCCTGGTCGTCGAGCGTCTGCGAATAGACATGCTCGACCTCGCTGATCCCCTTGACGATGTCCTCCAGCGGCTTGGTCACCAGCTCGACCGCGTCCTCGGCCTTGAGGCCGTCGGCGCGCACCAGAACGTCGACCATGGGCACGCTGATCTGCGGCTCCTCCTCGCGCGGCAGGATCAGCAGCGCGAGCGTGCCGACGGCCAGCGAGGCGAGAAGCAGGAGCGGCGTCAGCGGCGAGCCGATGAAGGCCCGCGTCAGCAGGCCGGAGAGGCCGAGCTTCATCGCGCTCCCTCCGGCTCGAGCAGAACATCGCCGGGCCTCAACCCCGACAGGATCTCGATCCCGCCCTCGGTCGCCAGTCCCGGCTGGACCACGGCCTCGCGGCCGTCTTCGAGGCGGACGAAGCTGACCCCGAAGCGCTCGAACAGATAGGCGGGAGGCAGGACGATGGTCTCGCGGGTGCCCGTATCCACATAGACCGGGACGCGCTCGCCGACGAAGAAGTCGCCGAGGCCCTCGACCTCGACATCGGCGACCACCCGGCCCTGCTGCATCTCGGGATAGACTTGGCGGACGCGGCCCTGCCGGAGTTCGCCCCCGGCCGCCGCCGGGCCGGCCAGACCCCGCGCCCCGACCGCCACCCTGTCGCCCTCGCCGATGAAGCGGGCATGACGCTCCGGCAGATACAGGCGCAGGATATAGCGCTCGGCGGCGATCGTGGCCACCGTTTCGCCGGGCAGGACGACCGTGCCCTCGGTGACATGGACGCGAAGCACGCGGCCCTCGGCCGGGGCCAGCACCACGCCCTCGGCCTGCTGCTGGGTGAGCACGCTTTTCTCGGCGCGGACGGCGGCGAGCGCCCGGTCGACGACGTCGAGATTGGTCTGGGCCTGGTCGAGCCGGGCCTGGGCGACGGTGCCGCTGCGCCTCAGTTCCGCGATGCGGTTGAGCTCGGTACGGGCGAGCGCGCGCTGGGCCTGGAGCGACTGGATGCGGGCCTCGACCGCGCGCATCTCCAGCGCCAGCTTGGGGTCCTCGACCAGGGCCAGGCGCGCGCCGCGGCTCACCGCGCTGCCCTCGTCGATCGCGAGTTCGACCAGGGTGCCGCCGAGACGGGTGCGGGCGGCGGCCTGATCGATGCTCTCGACGGTGGCGAAGACGGCCTTGCGGTCGGCCACGCTGACCGGCTCGACGGTCAGGGGCTCGGCCCCGCCGGTAACCGCGCCGGCGGCCCACAACGCGGGCATGATCAACACTGTCGACAAAAGCCGAGGCATCCACATGGGCAGGGCCCCCTTTCTTGGCCGTCCTCAGACCTACAATTATATTAGTATTTACTAATTAATAGAGCTTGATATAAAGTCAATCCGCGCGGCCCGCAAGGCCGCGGCACGGCCATTGCGGCACAGTATAGGGAATCCGCCATGTCCATCGATCGCTTCGTGCTCGCCTTCGCCGGCGCGGTGGTCCTCTTGAGCCTCGCCCTGGCCCAGGTTCACCACGCGAACTGGCTCTGGCTGACGGCCTTCGTCGGCGCCAACTTGCTGCAGGCGTCCTTCACCGGTTTCTGCCCGCTGGCACTGGTTCTCAAGAAAGCCGGCGTCAAGCCCGGCAAGGCCTTCGCCTGAGGCGATCTCAGGCGAGGCCCGAGGCGGCTGCTCATTCCCCAACACGGCCGCCTCCAAGGAAAGCGGGGAAGACCGATGGGTCTTCCCCGCACTTGTTGTCCGG
>JANQJG010000175.1 GCA_028281785.1 Rhodospirillales bacterium | reverse complement strand
TCTCGCGTGAATCGGCACACGAACTTGTTGATTCTCGTGTGATTCAGCTTCCGAAGTTCGGCACACATAATGTGCCGAACTTCGGAACCATCACACTAGGTGCAGCGCGCATTGCACTGACTGTTGATCTCGATTTGAATCCAGTCGAGCCGAGGTCGATACAGCCAGTCGACGGCCTGCGCGCGCCGCTCTTTGAGCATGACACGATCCCCTATGCAGGCTATGCGCGGCCGTATGCGGGATCAAGCTGCTTCGGCGCGGGGTTTGCCTTGAATTGCTGGCAACCCCATTTCGGAGCATAGTGGCGCAATGACTTCGTGGACAACCTTGGACAAATCCGCTCCCGAGGCAAACGGGTCGGTCACCCGGCCTCTTGAACTGATCGCCACGATGGCGGCCGACTTCGCGTCCTCGCGCGACCTCGAAACGACATTGTCACGTGCCGTGGCCAGGATTACGCGGCATCTGAACGCGGCCAGCGGCGCCCTTTTCATGTTGGACGAGACCGGCGAAGAGCTCCGGTGTCACGCCTGCTACGGCGAGACGGACATCACCGGGCTGGTTCTCGGGGCCCGGGAAGGGATCGTTGGGCGTTGCGTGCAAGGCAGGCGGGGGGAGATCGTTCACGACGTCAACGAGGATCCGGGGTTTTATTCGGGCGTTGACGAGCAGACGGGGTTCACCACGCGTTCGATCTTGTGCGCGCCCCTTACCGTCAGGGACCAATGTCTCGGAGCCATCGAGTTGGTCAACAAGCTCAGCGACGACGGGAAATTCTCCGAGGGCGATCTCCATCTGCTTCAGGGGCTCAGCTCGTCCGCCGCCTTGGCCATCGTGAACGCACGGCAGTCCGAAGCCTTGCTCAAACAGGAGCGCGTCAATCGTGAGTTGGAGTTAGCGGCCGAGATCCAGCGCAGCCTGCTTCCCCGCGCCCGCCCGGAGCCTTTCCCGGTCCACGGCCTGAACCTGCCGGCCGGCGTCGTATCGGGCGACTTCTACGACTTTTTCGAGCTGGATGACGGCCGGATCTGCTTCACGCTCGGCGACGTGTCCGGCAAGGGAATCAATGCCGCGCTGCTGATGGCCAAGACGGCCAGTCTCTATCGGGCTCTCGGCAAGACGATCCACGAGCCGGGCCGGCTGCTCGCCGTCATTAACAACGAGATTTGCGAGACGGCGACCCGGGGCATGTTCGTGACCATGGTCGGCGGTGTCCTCGATCCCGGGAAAAACCGAGTATGTCTCGCCAACGCCGGTCACGAGCCTCCTCTCTATCAGAATGGCGCGGGAGACTTCCAGGCGCTCGAAGCCCAGGCACCGCCTCTCGGAATTCTTCGTCTGGATCGGGCCGATCAGGCGCTTCCCGAGCAGCAGCTATCTCTGGAGGAAGGGTCGCTCTTTCTTTTCTCCGACGGGGTGACCGAGGGCGCGCTTGAGGATGGGGCCACGTTCCGAGTCGAGGGGATCAAGTCGCTCCTCACGGAAAACGCTTGCCTTCCGCCGGCGGATCGTCTGAATGCCGTCGTCGCGCGCCTCCGCAGGGCCAATAAGCCACTCCGTGACGATGTCACGCTGCTCGTCGTCCGGGGCCGCGAGAGCATCGGCGAGGTAACGGGCGAGGGGCTGCTGCGCGTCAACTTCCCGTCTCGACCCCACGAGCTCCGGAAAGTACGCTGGGCCGTGTCACGGGCCCTGGCGAGCGCCGACTGTGCGGAAGACGAGATGCGCGACATGATCCTCGCCATCAGCGAGGCCTGCCAGAACATCATTCGCCATGCTTACCACGAAGACCCGAATGGGGAGATCGTGTTGGAGCTGCGCCGGGACGGGGATCGGATCATTGTCCTGCTTCGGGACTTCGCGGCCACCGTTGACCCCTCGGAGATCAAGGGTAGGGAGCTGGAGCAGCTACAACCCGGCGGCCTGGGCGTGCATCTGATCAACGAGGTGATGGACGAAACGGCCTTTCTGCCCCCGCCTGGGAATAGCGGCAATCTTCTTAGGATGATAAAACGAATTGGGAGAAAGGCATCCTAATGCGGCACGAGATCCGAGAGTCCGAAGGCGCCGTTGTCGTCTCGTTCGAAGGCGATATCGATCTTGACACCTCGCCCGCGGCCCGAAAGGTGCTGCTCGACTGCGTCCGAAGAAAACGGTCGGTGCTGGTGGACATGTCGAGGGTAACATATATCGACAGCTCCGGCGTCGCGTCCCTCGTCGAGTCCTTCCAGAACGCCCGCAACGCGGGCCTGCGCTTCGGCTTGGTGGCGGTCAGCGAGACGGCGCTCCGGGTTCTGAAACTGGCGCGCCTCGACCTGGTCTTCCCCATACACGCCACGCTGGAGGACGGGCTCGCCCAAATCTCTGGGTGAGGTCGAGCGGGATGGCCGTCAAACAAACCCGAGGTTCGGTTTTCGACACCGCCGAAAACATTGGCCGCAATACCGTCCGCGGCGTGGAGGAGTTCGGCCTCGCCGGCGTGCTGGTGGTGCAGAGCTTCTACTGGCTCGTGGCCGGACCCCGGCAGCGACAGCCCGTAAGGCTGAGCGCCGTATTCGCGGAAGCGCGGGAGATCGGAATCAACGCCCTTCTCATCGTCGGCGTTCTGGCCGCGACCATCGGGGTCATGCTGGCGATACAGGGCATTTTCACGCTCAGAATTTTCGGCGCGGAATCGCGTGTTGTTTTCGGGCTCGCGAAGTCCATGACACGCGAATTCGCCCCGCTCATCACCGGTATTCTTGTTGCCGGCCGGTCTGGCTCGGCCCTGGCGGCGCGGATCGGCACGATGAAAATCAATCAGGAGCTGGACGCGCTGTCGGTGATGGGGATCAATCCGGTCCGCTACCTGGTGGCGCCGGCTCTGATCGCGATGATAATCATGGTCCCGGCCCTGACTTTTTTCAGCGAGCTCGTGGGGCTTCTGGCGGCCGGCGTCTACGTTAATCTTGAGCTGGATATCGGCTTGCGTGCCTACTGGTCGCAGGTTCTGGATAGCGTGACGATCGACGATCTTGCCCATGGATTGGGCAAGAGCGCGATCTTCGCCGTTTTGATCGCGATCGTCGGGGTCGTCAACGGGGCGTCTGTCACCGGCGGCGCCGAGGGCGTGGGCCGCGCGACCACGCGATCGGTTGTGCACGCGATCTCGGCTATCATTATCACCGACATGCTGTTTGCCTTCGTTGTGACCCGCTGATGAGCAACCTGCCTGCATCCGCCGCCCGCGATACAGTGATCGAGGTCGAAAACCTCGTCACCCACTACGGCGCGCGCATGATCCTGAAAGGGGTGAGCCTGGAGATGTTTCAGGGCGAGATCCTCGTGGTCATGGGTGGCAGCGGGTCGGGCAAGAGCACGCTCATGCGCCATCTCCTGGGCCTGGAGCGCCCGACCTCCGGCTGTATCCGATTGCTCGGCCGCGATATCACGCGCATGAGCCATGGCGAGCTGGTGGATATGCGCAAACGGATCGGGGTCGCTTTTCAGACGGGAGCCCTGTTCAGCTCGATGACGGTTGCCGAGAACATCATGCTGCCGCTCTTCGAGCACACGGATCTCGATACCAAGACCATGGAGATCATGGCCCGAATCAAGCTCGAAGTCGTCAACCTTCCAGGTTTCGGACATTTGATGCCGGCCGAGCTTTCCGGCGGCATGGTCAAGCGCGCCGCCTTCGCCCGGGCCATCATCATGGATCCTCAGATCCTTTTTTGCGACGAGCCTTCGGCGGGGTTGGATCCGGTGGTTTCCGCCGCGCTCGACGAGCTGATTCTCCGTTTGCGGGATGCCATGAGCATGAGCATCGTCGTCGTCACGCATGAGCTCGAAAGCGCCTTCAAGATCGCGGATCGGATCGCCGTTCTCGATGAGGGGCAGCTGCTGTTTCTCGGCTCGGTTGATGCCTTGCGCCGGGAATCCAACCCACGCATCCAGAACCTGTTGAATCGACGTGCCGATGAGGCGACCGTCGACGCCGACGAGTATCTCCAGCGGCTTACCGGCGAAGACCTGAACAATAGGGCGGCCCGATGAGAAGCAACCGAGTGAATTACATCCTTGTCGGTCTTTTCGTTTTGGCCATGCTCGCGGGGCTGGTCGTCGCGCTGGCGCTGCTGACGGGCCGAACCGGGGTAACCGACAGCTATTTCGTCGTCTATCGGAACGTGCAGGGGCTGAGCTTCGGAAGCCAGGTGGTCTATGAGGGCTATCCCATCGGCCAGGTCGAGGATATCACCCCCATGAACGAGGGTGCCGGCATGCAATTCCGTGTCGATCTGAGCGTGCAGGAGGGTTGGAAAATACCGTCCGACAGCATCGCCGTGATCGCGGCGCCGGGCCTGCTTGCGGCGGTCACGATCAGTATCTCCGCGGGCGAAAGCGCGATCCCTCTAAAGCCCGGTGACGAGATTCAGGGTCGGGAGGCGGTCAACGTCTTCTCCGTCTTCGGGTCCGTGGCCGCCCGCTTTGAGGAGATCGCGGAGCAGGACGTCCGCCCCCTGCTGGCGAGCCTCGACACGGCGGTCTCGACATTCAGCGAGATCATGGCCGACGAGGGGCGGGTACTGGTTCAGGAGCTGGATGTGTTGGCCAAGGAGCTTTCGACCCGCGTGCCGGTGCTGGTCGACGATATCGAGGCGCTGGTCCAGGAGCTTCATATCGCCGGCGGAGAAATCAACGCGGTGTTCAGCCCGGAAAACCGCGAGCGCATCGAAGCCGTTCTGGTCAAGGCGGATCGCGCCGCCGGCAATTTCGGCGCGCTTTCGCAGGAGCTGAGGCAGACACGCGAACGGGTCGATGGTGTCCTGGAATCCTTGGACACCCTGATCCTCGATAACAGGTTGGACGTGGAACGGGCGATCATCGACCTGCGGCATATCGTCGATTCGCTGGCTCGGCATGTGGACTCGGTCAGTCAGAATCTGGATGGCGCGGCCCGCAACCTGAACGAGTTCAGTCGGCAGATCCGCCGGAATCCAGGGCTCCTGTTGGGCGGCTCGCCACCCCAGGACGAAGCGGCTTCGGGACGGTGACTTTTCGATGACGGGGGGAAGAAAGCTTTGAGGGAACCGCGGCTTGCTCTGGTCATGCTCTTGGTGTCGATGGCCACCGCTGCCTGCAGCCAGCCTCCGGTGCCACAGGATCGTTTCTATCGGTTGGAGGCGCCGCCGCCGGAAACCGTTGTCGATGAGCCCAGACTGGACGGCACGCTCGAAGTCGTCCGCATGGCGGCGGACGGTCTTACCGCCGGGCGGCCCATCGTCTATAGCGACACCCGCAACCCTCTGGAGGCCAATGAGTACGCGTATCATTTCTGGACCCAGCCGCCGACCATCATGCTCCGTGACGAGCTCGTCCAGTATCTGCGCGCGGCCGGTGTCGCACGAGCCGTTGTCACGCCTGAATTGAGGCTCGAACCGGACTACATACTCACGGGCCGGATCAAGCGTCTGGAGAGGGTGTTGGGGGCTTCGCCCAAGGCGTTGATCGAGATGGAGCTCGCCTTACGTCAGCGGCGGGACGAGCGCCTCATTGTTCTAAGGACTTACCGCAGCGAACATGAAGCGCCGGGAGACAACGTAGCGGCGACGGTGACGGCGATGAACACCGCCCTCGCCGAGATCTATGCGAATTTTCTGGAGGACCTTCTGGCGGCGGGCAGCTAGAAGGAAACTTTCTCTACAACTCCAGCGCCCGCTTGTAGAGATCGAGCAGAGCCTCCAACTCCTCGCGGTCGGAGCGGTCCATCTTGCGCAAGCGTATGATCTGGCGAAGGACCTTGACCTCGAACCCGGCCACCTTCGCCTCGGCATAGACGTCCCGGATGTCCGCGGTGAGCGCGGCCTTTTCCTCTTCCAGCCTTTCGATGCGCTCGACAAAGGACCGCAAGCGATCCGACGCGACACCTCCGACATCCGCCATGGCCGTCTCCTCCTCTTCTTTCGCCGTCCATGCCGAGGGTCCTCCGCCCGGCGGAAGGGACCATAGTCGCGCTGCCCCGCGCCGCGCAAGCGCGATTAGAGCCCTATCCGACCAAGTCCTCCCGGTGCCAGGGTCCGGTTAACTACAATTTAACCGTGTCGGAGATTGAATGGCCACTCGTCCTCCTTGCCGGAGGAGGGAAGTGGATGGCCGTGTACGATCTAAGTCGATTGAGCGTCCTGCTCGTTGAGGACAACAACTATATTCGCGGAGTCTTTCACGAAATGCTGCGCCATTTCGGCGTCGGCCATGTGGACGTCGCGGATAACGGAGCCGAGGCCATCAACATCCTGAAGACTCTTGGTGGCACCGCCGGGGAACCCGGCTTGAGGAGCTTCGACATCGTCATCTCCGATTTGATCATGGCGCCGATCAACGGCCTGATTCTGCTGCGATGGGTCCGCGGGTCGAAGGAATCTCCCAATCGTTTCATGCCCTTCATCATGATTTCCGGCGCCGCCGACACCGAATACGTCGCGGCGGCGCGTGACCTCGGGGTTACGGAGTTCCTGGCCAAGCCCTTTTCCGCCCAGTCGGTTTACCGGCACCTTCTCGAGGTCATCGACTACCCCCGGCCCTTCATCGCAACCCAAGACTATTTCGGGCCTGACCGCCGGCGCCGGGAGATGGAATTCGAGGGTGATGATCGCAGGGTCAATAGGGAAAAGGATCTCACGGTCGTCTATTCCGCCGAAAGGATCGTCAAGCCCAAACAGGCAAGCGACGTGTGGTGTTTTCATCTTCCCAACAGCCTGAAGGAGCGGCTTGGCGGACTCGGTTCGGCCGAGCCAGGAGAAGCCCCCACCGAGCTCCTTGAGACGGCGGAGGAGGAGCTGCAGCGGGCGGCGCTCGATTTCACGGAGTGGGCGCGGAACTACCTCGGTCAGCTTGCCAAGCTTTGCCAGGAGGCCAGCGAGGGGGGCGCGGCGTCCCGACACAAGGCGTTCGAGCAAATCAACTTGCTGGCCCACGAGCTGCGGGGCCAGGGCGGTACCTTCGGCTATCCGTTGATCACCATGTTCGGGCGCATGCTGTACGAGGCGACCGGCAATGGGTGTCCCGAGGACGACAACGCCATCGAGGTGGTGAAAGCCCATATCGACGCGATGCGCGCCGTCATTCGCGACAAGGTCGCGGGCGATGGCGGCGAGGTGGGGCGCGCCCTGTTGAAGTCGCTCAAGCTCGCCATCGACAAGCACCGGGTCGTTGGCAATAAACCTGCCCAAAATGGCACGCCTCAGAGCCCGGAAGCGGTCTCCGAAACCAGCTGATCAACGACCGCGTTCAACGCGTCCCTTCGGTCACCCCCGGCATTGATGACTTTCTGGTATGTCCTGAGCTGCCTGTGGGCGCTGGTGCCGCGTTCAACGATCCGGCGCGTGTGCTCGACTTCCTGGACGCAGCCGAGGGCTTCCGCGTCCTCACGCACCAAGGCGGTGAGTTCGTCCTGCAGCTCTTCGCAGGAGACGATTTCACCACGTCCGAAGTCCACCAGCCCTTCGTCGAGCCCATAGCGTTGGGCGCGCCAGCGGTTCTCGTTGACCAGCATGGGTGCATAGATGCGCCAGCGCTGATTGTCGCGCCTCAGGCGGAAGAGCATGCGCAGGATACAAACGAACAGGGCGGCGACGGCGATCGCGTCGTCGAGCAGCGGGCACACATCGGTGACGCGCATTTCAACGGTCGGGAAGTTGGTGCTCGCGCGGATGTCCCACCAAAGCACAGAGGGGTCCTTGATCAGGCCGGCACCGATCAGGATATCGACATGCCTTTGGTACTCTCCGAAGGACTCGAAATGCTCGGGCAGTCCGGTTCGCGGCAGTTCGTCGAAGACGCTCAGACGATAGGATTTGAGGCCCGTATCCTCTCCACGCCAGAACGGGGAGGATGTGCTCAGCGCGAGAAGATGGGGGAGGAAATAACAGGCCTGATTGATCAGATCGATCCGCAGGTCGTCGTCCTCGACCCCCACATGCACATGCATGCCGCATATCAACAGCCGCCGCGCGACCGCCTGCAGGTCGCGCGCCAGGACGTGGTAGCGTTCCTTGTCGGTGTGTTGCTGGTCCAACCATTCGGAGAAAGGATGGGTCGAGGCGGCGATCGGAGCCAAGCCGTTTTCCGCGGCCACTTCCGCCACGGTGCGCCTCAGCCAGGCCATGTCATCGCGGGCCTGGCCGATGTTCCGACAAACCCGCGTGCCCACCTCGATCTGGGATTTCAGAAACTCGGGTCGGACCAAGTCCCGAGTCTTGGCCTCGCAGGCTTCGATCATCGCCGCTGGCGGATCGCTGACCAGTTGCCGCGTTTCCAGGTCCACGAGGAGGTACTCCTCCTCGATCCCGATCGTCCATGCGGGTTCCGCAACGGTCATTCCGCGCATTCTCCGCTAGATCAGGTCATTTGCCGCGAGTGCGACCTCCAAAGCGTTCGCGACGACCTCCGCCCATTCGGCCGCGCCATCGGCCGTATCCACCAAGTCTTGCCTAATCTCGATCGAAACGTGGTGGCGGCTATGTCGTCCAGCATGATAATCGATTGAGAAACCGTGGTCTCGTCCGGAATAGGGTTGGTTGTCACCGACACAGATGTCCCCTTGGCGCCGTAGCGCGTGGATCAGGCCGTGTGCCAGGTCGGCGTCGTGATTCCACAGGACCCCGGCCTCCCAGGGTCGCCAGCCGCCGCCCTGAAGGCGGGGGGTGAAGGTGTGGATTTCGACGAACACGCCCGGCCGGTGCGGTGCGGACATCGCCCCGTACAGGTCGGCGACGCCGCGATGAAGCGGCCAGAACAGCGACTCCAACCGTTCCCGACGCGCGCGTTCATCGAGTTCCAAGTTACCGGGGATGACCACGCCGTTGCTGACCTCGGGGATCGAATCGGGCGCACCCGGCACTCGATTGGGATCGACGATCAACCTCGAATAGTTTGCCAGCACCGCCGGTGCATCCAGTCGCCGCGCAAGCCGGGTCGTAATCTCGGCACCCCCCGGGTCCCAGCCGATGTGAGAGGCCAGAGCGGCGGAATCGATCCCCAGGTCGCCCAGAGCGGCGGGAATGGCACGGCCCGCGTGACAGCAGAACAAAAAGATCGGGGACCGGCTCTCCCGGTTGTGGAGTTCGAAGAGGGCCGGGTCTGTCGGCTGCAGGAGCGTCGGAACCGAATATCTCTCGGGCGAAGTGGCATCCATGGTTGCGAAATATAGGGCACAATGCTCTGCAGGCGTGACTCGAAAAGGCGAGGAATGCTCTAACAGAGCCAAACTCGATTTCCGGCGGAGAGGGGCGTGAGAGAATGGCGGGCGAATCTCCTGCTTTCGGTGGACTTGGAAGGCGGCTGCGTCTGGGCATGGTCGGCGGCGGACAAGGTGCTCTGATCGGTCCGGTGCATCGCATGGCCGCGCGCTTGGATGATCGCTACGAGCTTGTGGCCGGCGCATTCTCTTCGGATTCGGGAAAGAACCTCGCTACGGCTGCGGATCTTTGCCTTCCTCCCGAGCGGGCCTATGCCGATTTCGCCGAAATGGCGAGCCGGGAAGCGGCTCGCGCGGATGGGGTGGAGGTCGTCGCCATCGTCACACCGAACCATCTTCACCATGCGCCGGCCAAGGCGTTTCTCGAAACCCGTGTCCACGTCGTCTGCGACAAGCCCTTGACGACGCGGCTGTCGGAGGCGCTCGATCTTGTCGAGGCCGTGCGCCGAACCGGTCTGGTTTTCGCCCTGACCCACGCCTATGCCTGCTATCCTATGATCCGCCAAGCCCGGGCCATGGTTGCGGCCGGGGAACTCGGCGAGGTTCGCGTCGTTCAGGTGGAGTACCCGCAGGAGACGTTTACGGATCTCGTTGAGGAGCTCGGGGCCGCGCCCGATCGATGGCGGCGTGACCCGGCGCGCTCCGGGGCGGGCGGCTGTATCGCGGATATCGGCACGCATGCGCACCATCTCGCCGAGTACGTCACGGGTCTCGAGCTGCGGGAGCTTTGCGCCGACCTTTCCACCTTCGTGCCGGGAGGACAGGTCGACGACAACAACCACATCCTTCTCCGCTATGAAGGTGGCGCGCGCGGCATGCTGTGGGCCAGCAAGGTGGCGCCCGGCTACCGTAATCCCTTGCGCCTTCGCGTGTTCGGCACCCGGGCCGGGCTGTCCTGGAAACAGGAGCGTCCCGACGAGATGACCTGGATGCCCTTGCGGGGCACGGCGCGGACCGTCATGCGGGCCGGCCCCGACACGGGAGAGGCGGCGGCGCGTGCCTCGCGTCTGCGGGTTGGTCATCCAGAGGGTCTGATCGAAGCTTTCGCGAACATCTATTCCGAGGTGGCGGACATCGTTGCGGCCCGGTTGCTCGGGCGCCCGACGCCTGGGCCCGTGGCCTTCCCGACCGTGGAAGACGGTGCGCGGGGAATGAAGTTCATCGAGGCCGCTTTGGAGTCCAACGGCCGCGGTGGTGCTTGGGTGGACGCTAGATTAGCCCTTTGACATCCCGACGATTGGAGTCACTCGCGGGTGCCGGTTCTGGATTTAGCCAGGGTGGCGCGGACGAGTTGCAGGCGGCCCACGGCATCTTCGGCTTGGCGCAGGGCTTCGGCGACCAACTCCTCTTCCATGCTTTTTTCGGCCACGGCGGTGTAGAATTTCACCGCCTCATCGGCATCCTGGAGCAGCAGGACAAGGGCGTCGGAAGGTGTCTTCACCGCCGGCAGATCGGGATCTTCCTCCTCGGGAAGGCGCCTGTCGCTCAGGGTAACTCCAGCGAGATCGGCGGCTTTGAGCGCACGCTCGCCGACAAATCGCGATGCCTCGACATGGCCCGCCTCGTCAAGAAGCCGAGCCAACCCCGCCCATTTGTGGGCCAGGTTGGCTTCCAGCGACCGGGTGGTCTCCAGAAACGCTTCTTTCGAATCGACCGCGAACGGGTCTTGCCAAGGCGGCGAGTCGGTCGGGAGCTTTCGCTCCTCCCGGCGCGTGCGGGCGCGCATCTTGCGGAGGGCAGAGAGGTGCGATAGCTCCTCCTTGGCAAGAGTCTCGGCGTGTTCGCGTACGGTAAGATCGGCGGCCGTGGCGGCGATGCGCACGAACAGATGGAAGGCCCGTTCTTCGTTGTGGATGGCAAAATCAAGGGCCAGGGTCGGCGTGACGAGGTCGGGGTCGAAATCGGTTTCCGAGCCGGCCTCCCCCTCGGGCAGCGGCAGAACCCACTCCGCTGTCGCGGGAACCTCTGCGTCGGGCGAGGACAGCCAGCGGCGTGCCTCTCTCTCGTGCTCGCGCTCCTCGGCCGCGAGGCTGCGGAAGAGCGCGGCGACCTCCGGCTTTCGACGTTCGTCCATATCGGCGGCCAAGGCCTCGTAGCGGGCCGCCGCCTCGCCTTCCATGGCCGCGGCCAAACAGGCGAGATCGTCCACCGTCTCCACCGTTCGCGCGTCCGCGTTCGTCTGCTTGGGTACCGAAACCATGCCCTGCTCGTGGTCCCCCGGATCGGAGGTGTCGGCCACGCCGAGTCGAGCCGAGGACCAAGTCCCTGCCTGGATGCGTGTTGATCTTGTTTTACGCATCCGAGCTCAATTCTAAGCCCTTCGGCTCCCGACTCGTCAAGAATATGCGCGTCGGCCGGTCGTCGGCAGGTCAGCCGCCGGCGCCCCAGAACAGGATGACCAGCAGCTGCGGGGCCAGAATCCGCATGCACATCACTAGCGGGTAAACCGTCGCATAGGCGAGGGCCGGCGCCTCGGACGGGCTGATCTGGTTGGCGAATGCCAGAGCGGGAGGGTCGGTCATGCTGCCGGAGAGCAGGCCGCAGACCGTGAGGTAGTTGACTCCCAAAATCAACCGCGCGACGAACCCCACGACCACCAGCGGAATGAAGGTGATGAGGGCGCCATAGGCCATCCAGACCAAGCCATCGCCGTGGATCAGGGTGTCGAAGAATCGCTCTCCGGATTTCAGTCCGACCACCGCAAGGAACAACACGATTCCGATCTCGCGCAAGGCGTGGTTGGCGACCGGCGGCATGAACCAGACGAGCGGGCCGATATGGCCGATTCGCGACAGCAGGATGGCGACGATAAGGGGCCCCCCGGCCAGGCCCAGCTTGAGCGCCGCTGGCATGCCCGGCAGGAAGAAGGGAATGCTGCCGACCAGAACGCCGAGCGCGATACCGATGAAAACCGGGATCAATTCCACCTGCTGCAGGCGCCTCTCCGAATTGCCGACGATACCGGCGGCCGCGTGGATGTTTTCCGGCGTGCCGATAACCGTGAGGATATCGCCAAACTGAAGCCGCAGCGCCGCGATCGGCGAGAGCTCGACGCCGGCCCGGTTGACGCGGGAGATCACGACATGATGGGCGCGGGCAAAGTTAAGGGCGCCGATGCTGGCGCCCAGGACATTCGATTCGGTGACCACGATCCGCTCCCAGCGGATGTCGGTTCCCTGCGCCGACAGAGCGTCCTTGGCTTCCTCGCCCAGGATCATGCGCATCTCATGAAGGCTGGGTTTGGGACCCACGAGCCGCAGGGTATCGCCGAGCGCCACCCGGGTCGTGCTTTCGGGGACCTGCACCTCGCCGCGCCGCATGAGGCGGGAGGCGACGACTCCAAGGCGGACCAGCCCCGGAAGTTCGCGGATCTCGAGGCCGTCGAGATTGGGATTGCGGATGGCCACGTCCATGGTTTCAAACTCGGCCGCTTGGGAGCGGCGTTCGGCGTCGAACGCTTCCGCCTCTTTATCGGGGACGATGCGCAGGAGGTATCGGATCAGCAGCATGGCCAGGAGGATGCCGGCGATGCCGAACGGATAGGCGACGGCATAGCCCAGGCCCGGTGTCGCCACGGCTTCGGCGCCAGCCCCGACCTCCTTGAGCATCTGTTGGGCGGCGCCAAGCGAGGGTGTATTCGTTACGCCGCCAGAATACAGGCCCAGTACCACGGGCAGGGGAAGCCCTGTGATGATGTGTATGCCGGCCGCGATGGCCGTGCCCATGACGACCAGCGTCGCGGCGAGCGCATTGAGCTTCACGCCCGCCTTCTTGAAGGCCGAGAAGAATCCGGGGCCGACCTGAATGCCGATGGTGTAGACGAAAAGGATCAGCCCGAACTCGCGAACGAACTCCATCACGCCGGCATCGACCCCGACACCGAAATGTCCCACCAGGATCCCGGCGAAGAGCACGCCGCCGATGCCGAGCGAAATGCCCTTCATCTGCAGTTTGCCGATGGCCAGACCAAGGCTCGCGACGATGCAAAGGAGGAGCATGGCATAGCCGACGTCCGGCAGACCCGAGAGGAAGCGGCTTACGTCCTGCAATTAAGCGTCTCCGACAAGCTCTGGCATCTCGATGGTGGCGGAACTTGCCCATGGGATTCGGTCATGACAAGGGACATCTCGGCATACCGTGTATGCGGAAAGGCTTGGGGCGACGGACCGTTGGCGATCCTCGACCGCAATGACGATATGACCGGTTCTGGACGGCCCGCCGTTGCATGGAGGGACGGAGATGCGACAGTATGGGCGGCGTCTCCAACGAGGGAGGGGAAGGCCATGCACGTCACGCTCGTCCATGTCTGGGTCAAGCCCGAACGCGTCCACGATTTTATCGAGGCCAGCCGGTGCAATCATGAGGGCTCCGTCCAGGAACCTGGAAACCGGCGCTTCGACATCCTTCAGAGCGCGGACGATCCGAACAAGTTTATCCTCTACGAAGCCTACGCGACCGCCGAGGACGCCGCCGCCCACAAGGAAACCGAGCACTACCTGAAATGGCGGGAAACGGTGGCGCAGATGATGGCCCAGCCGCGCCATGGGGCGCTGCATTACGGCCTCTTTCCCGAAGGCTGAAACATGCCCGGGATCGATCCTTTCACGACCGCGCGGCTGCCGCGCATCGTCTTCGGTGCCGGCGTAAGGTCTCGGATCGCCGAGGAAATTCGCGGCCTGGGCGGCCGGGTGCTTATTGTCACCGGCGGTCGCTCGGTTCGTGCGACCCCCGTCTGGGACGAGTTGTGCGGCGACTTGGCCGGTGCCGGGATCGCCGTTCACGATGTCCCGGTGACCGACGAGCCGTCGCCCAAGCTCGTCGATGAGACGGTTTCGGCCTTCAAGGACAAGGGCATCGAGGTCGTTGTCGGCCTCGGCGGTGGCAGCGCTCTCGACGCCGCGAAGGCCATCGCCGGTCTCCTGCCCCGCGGCAATTCGGTGATGGATCACCTGGAGGGTGTCGGCGCAGGGGTGCCCTATGAGGGGCCGTCTTTGCCGTTCATCGCCGTGCCGACCACCGCCGGAACCGGCAGCGAGGCGACCAAGAACGCGGTTCTCAGCCAGCGTGGTGCCGGCGGCTTCAAGAAGTCCTTCCGTGACGATCGGCTGGTTGCCCGGGTCGCCATCGTCGATCCCGAATTCCTGGCGTCCTGCCCGGCCGAGCTGATCGCCGCCAACGGCATGGATGCCTTCACCCAGCTGTTCGAGTCTTACCTGTCCACCCGTTCCAACCCGATGACCGATGCCCTGGCCTGGTCCGGGCTCGAGGCCTTCCGCGACGGCTTCTTCGCGGCATGGCAGGGAAGCGGGGCAGAGGCCGAGGCCGGCCGAAGCCGGCTTTCCTACGCAGCTCTGCTGTCCGGCATCACACTGGCGCAGACGGGGCTCGGTGCGGTCCACGGCCTGGCATCGCCGCTCGGCGCCTTTTTCCCGATTCCCCATGGCGTGGTCTGCGGGACCCTGGTGGCCGCCGCGACGGCGGCGAACATCCGGGCCTTGCGAGACCGCGATCCGGCGGGGCGGGCACTCCGGAAATACGCGAAGGTCGGGTCGTTGCTTGCGGGCCGCTCGATCGATTTGCGCGAGGACGCGCTCGATCGGCTCACCGAGACGTTGGAGGACTGGGTGAGCCGCCTCGGGCTGCCTCGCTTGGCGGCCTACGGCATGTCCAACTCGGATATGGAGCGGGTGGTGGCCGAGAGTGGCGGCAGCAGCATGAAGACCAACCCCATTGTTCTCGATCCGGACGACATCGCCTGGATTCTCCGGCAGCGCCTCTAGCCCGGAGTTCTCACCAGGGATGGGTCCTGCGTTGCGGTTTCGGCGAGGCGCATGCCAGGAAGGCGACGAAAAGCGTATGGGGTCATACGGTTGAGCCGCCTGACGCCGCGGGCGCCCGCCGAAACCCAACCCGGCGGGCCGGCTGAGGCCGCCGACAGGGGGCGTCGGACGGCTCGACCGATGGCCCGGCATCGCTCTTCGCCGTTCTCCTGCCCTGTCGGCGGCCTGAATCGGCGCAGGGCCTATCCCTGGTGAGAATTCCAGGCTGGTGGCTCGGGTCGATAATCCTTGCTCAGACCGAGGGGCGCGGGTACGAGAGGGCGCGCGGAATGAACAAGGAACCGAAACGGGTGCATATCCAT
>JANQJG010000166.1 GCA_028281785.1 Rhodospirillales bacterium | reverse complement strand
TGCCTCAACCCGCGATCAAGTTCGATCGCGGGATCGTCACGTCTGCGCATCGGATGGGATTTGCTGCCGAGCGGCCGATTCAGGCCTGTCAGACTGCCGAATCGGGGTCGCACGGCCGGTCAAGCGCGCGAGCCGATTAGGGCGATACACTCGTCAGGCTGCCGAAACGGGGCCGCAAGACCGAGTACCGGTAGATCTGCGTGGCGGCGATCGTCTCGGGAGCGAACATCGGCACAAAATCATAGAAGGCCTCGACGGCGATCGCGCTTTCGCCATTGTTGAGGGAGAAGCCCGAAGGCAGCGTCGCCGCGCCGTCTTCCGATCCGAAAGTGCTCGAGCCGGAACCCGCGCCGAAGCTGCGCTGCCAATTGACCTCGGCGGGAGCGCCGCCGCTGACGCTGATCGATGAAATGATGACCCGGCCCTGCCCCGCGATGTCGAAGGGCTCGACAACAAAGTTGCTCGCAACGAAAATGTCTGCGAGATCGGCTTCCGCCAGAACTTCGGCCCGCGCTACCAAATCCGCGACGGAGGATGAGGCGCGTTCGATCTTCTGATTCAGCAGGACATAGCGCGTGATTTCGATGCCCGACATGAGCAGCCCGCTGAGGACCAGCATCGCGAAGGCCACCTCGACGGTGAGTGCTCCGCGGCGGTCGGCTCCCAGGGCTTGAAACAGACGATGGAGCATACCCAACTCCCTAGCTTCCGGACACGTCCCAAGGCTCGTTGCGAACCGCGACGCTGGCTTGAAGCGGGAAAAGACCGTCCTTGCCGACGAAAGGTTTGACCAGGGGCGTCAACAAGTTCCAATCGTAGCTCAGGCGATAAACGACGATATCGCCGGAATCGCCGGCGCCTTCCTCCCCGATATCCTCGTCCCAAGCTCCGTTGCCGTTCAGGTCTGTAAAATCCTCGCCGGTGTCGTAGGATCCGTTTCCGTTGGCGTCGTCATACTCCTCGCTTTGACCGATGGCTCCGAAGCTCGAATAGACGAGCACCTGGAAGTCGGCCTTGGACATGTCCACCAGACCGATCGTCCGGTCTTCGACGATGTCCTTGATTTGCTCGAGGCGTGACGAGCCCGCTTTCTCCTGGCCCGTAATTCCGTATCGGGATGCGTCCCTGAGTCCGCCTTCCATAAGGTTCTGGACGAAAAGGATCATGCCGAATTCGATGATGCCGGTGATCATCAGCGTGATGATCGGCATCGTGAAGGCGAACTCGATGAGCGCCGCGCCCCGTCGACATTCAATCGGTCGCCTGAAACCTCGAAGAACTCGCCACATGCGCAAATCATACCCCTGGGCTGCTTTGCTGTGCGTGATCACCGCCTTCAGCGGAATGGTTAAGCCAAAATACCATCCGCTTTCTATGGTTCTATCTTTCATGTTTCATTATAGGGCATCGGAAAGTTATTTTCTACATATTTGATTATCCCAAAAAATCCGGAGAATTATTTAAATTTTTATTTTATTATATTTTAGGGAAAAATCTTCGTGATTTTTGGGAAAATCGCGTCCATCTTCGGCCCATGGCGGGTGGCTCTCGCCATGAGCACACCGCGCCGCAAGCGGCGCCATCCTAAGATTTCCTAAGCCAAGCCTGGGGAGGGGCGAATGAAGCTGTTGCGCTACGGGCCGCAGGGTCAAGAGAAGCCGGGCGTATTGGACGCAGAAGGAAGAATCCGGGACCTGTCCGGGAATGTTTCCGATCTGGATGGCAATGTCCTGTCCCCCGAGCGGCTGGGGGCGCTCGCCAACCTTGATCCATCTTCCCTCTCCCTTGTTGAGGGATCGCCCCGCCTCGGCCCTCCCGTTGCCAGTGTCGGCAAGATCGTCGCGATCGGTCTCAACTACGCGGACCATGCCAAGGAGTCCGGTATGGATTTGCCGGCCGAGCCCGTCGTCTTCATGAAGGCGGTCTCGGCGCTCAGCGGGCCGAATGATCCGGTCATCCTTCCCCAGGGCTCGACAAAATCGGATTGGGAAGTGGAACTCGCGGTCATCGTCGGCCGCAAGGCCCAGTACGTGGAGGAGGAGGAAGCGTTGGATTTCGTTGCCGGCTATGCGGTGATGAACGATGTTTCCGAACGCGAGTATCAACTCGAGCGTGGAGGGCAATGGGTCAAGGGCAAGAGCTTTGACAGCTCCGCGCCTCTTGGACCTTGGCTAGTGACGCGGGATGAGGTCCCCGACCCCCAGAACCTGAATCTGTGGCTTGAGGTCAACGGTCACCGGCGTCAGGACGGCAACACCTCGACGATGGTTTTCGGTGTCGCCCATTTGGTGAGCTATCTCAGCCGCTTCATGACGCTCTTGCCGGGTGATGTGATTACCACCGGCACCCCGCCCGGCGTCGGCCTCGGCTACAAACCACCGGTGTTCCTGAAGGCTGGCGACGTGATGCGCCTGGGGGTCGAGGGTCTCGGGGAACAGCGCCAGGAGGTTCGCTCCTGGCCGGGTTGAACCGTCCACGCGCCTGCGACGACTCACTCGGACGTAGAGCTCGCGACTCCCTGTGAGCGGTTAATAAGGGATATCATATCATCGATATCCACGAGCTTTCTGCGAGGCGCGCCATCGCGCGCCGTCGCCTTCTCGTTTTCGTCCAGGACCTTCCAATCCTCGAAGGAGAACCAGCGTACGCCTCGGGCTCGAAGATGGTCCTCGAAGGCCGGGCGTCCAGGTTTGCTGCCCAGGGGAATCTCGTTTTCGATGCGTTCGGCGACAATGTCGCCATCGGACTTGTTGGTCGAAATGACCCCCGTTGGCCCTCGTTTGGCCCAGCCTACGGCGTAAAGACCCTCCGCCACCCAACCGTCCTTGTTGATCACATGGCCGCCACGCAAGTCAATGGGTACGCCTTCGATCGGCCCCATCCGGTAGCCGATGGCGGCAATGGCGGCACCGCAGGGGATATCGTAGTAGCGCCCGGTTCCAGCGGCTTGCCCGTCCACGATCTGGGTACGCTGAAGCCGCAGCCCCTCCACACGGTCATCGCCCAGGATTTCCATCGGCATCGAATGGAAACAGAAATGCAGCCTTTTTCCCTTCCCCTTGGGGTCTGTTTCAGCGAAGGAGCGGAAGGTCGCGATATTCCTTTCAACAAGGCGGCGATCGCGGTCCGACAGGTTCGGATCGATCTCATCCGGCATTTCCTCGGGATCGACCATGGGGACGCAGTTTTTGAGCTGGCCGATTTCGCGCAGCTCCACATTCGTGAACTTGGCTTCCGCCGGCCCCCGGCGGCCGAAGATATAGACGTCGGTGATTGGTGAGTTTTGGATGGCCTCGATGGCATAGTCGGGCATGTCCGTTACGTTCATCTCCTCTCGCGTGCGAACGAGAAGGCGGCCGATGTCCAATGCCACATTGCCGTTGCCGATCACCGCGACTTCCTTGCGGTCGAGGAGCGGCGCGAGATGGCGGTACGCGGGATGGCCATTGTACCAGCCGACGAACTCCGCGGCGCCATAGACGCCCCGTTTTCGTCCTCCGATCACATCGAGCCCGCGATCAAGCGGCGTACCGATCGCAAGAACGACGACATCGTAGAGGGACCGCAGCTCGAGTACGCTGATATCCCGCCCCAGTTGGACGTTGCCGTAGAAGTTGATCCCTTCCTGCTGGGCCGTTTCTTCATACGTGCGGGATACACGCTTGGTGTGTTGATGGTCGGGAGCGACGCCACCGCGGATGAGGCCGAACGGCGTCGGCAGGCTGTCGACAATATCGATATGACAGTCGATACCACGGGAAATCAGCGCCTGCGCCGAATAGAAGCCGCTCGGCCCGGCGCCGACGATAGCAATGCTCAGGGGCATGACTGTGGACTCCTCCCTGAATCGATACATAACCCTTGGCCCGCGCGGCCACCCATACACGCAAGGCCGGACTTTTGTATTTACTAATATACTAATTTACGTCATTTGGCGACCGAGGTTGAAAAGATCCGAACTCGGCAACAACGTGCCAGCTCAGGGAAAATAACCCGAACGGCTTCGGTTACAATGGTTCCATTTGATCCAACAGTGCTCTAGTTTTCGGCCTTTGGAAAACCGGGGCTGGCCGCAATCGCACGGTAGGAGGAAAAAATGTCGGAGGGGTTGGATCGGGACGAAATACTGAGCCTCCTGAACAGGCTCGGCGACGAGGACGACGCGGTGGTGTTGTCGTCGGGACGGGAGCTCCACGCGCGCGTCGTGGCGGCGCAAATCAGCTGGGATCACCTTTTGGTCCCCGACGCTTCTTCTGGGGATACGGCTCCGGAGGAGGTGGAGGAGTTCCCAGAGGAGGTGGAGGAGTTCCCAGAGGAGGTGGGGGAGCTTCCAGAGGAGGTGGGGGAGCTTCCAGAGGAGGTGGGGGAGCTTCCAGAGGAGGAAGAAACGGCGGAGACTGTCGATTCGGTGGATGAAGAGCCGGATCCCGAGGAGAAGTCTGCCCGGTCCGGCTCCGGAAAGCGCGCGTCTCCGCGTCGAACGACCGATGCCCAGGCTCTTAAGCTGATCAATCAGCTGCTTGAGCGGCGCGACATCTCGAAATCCTTGCGTGAGGAGCTTGCGGGCTACAAGGAAGACATCGACGAGGGCGAGCTCGACGACGCGGATCGGAACTATCTGCGGGCGTTGCACCGCCGTCTGTTAAAACGCTGAGGCGGATGTGCGACTGCCTTAATGCGACCGTCCCTCGCGGACGGCATCGTTTTCTAAGACCGAGCCGGCCGGAGAGCCTGGGGTGAACAGCCAGACCGCTTCAGAATCTCGTCCCGGCTTGATCCAATCGCCGGCCTACCCTTGGATCGCGTGGGGAGCAGCGGCCCTTTTCTTCTTTTATGGCTTTCTGCAGCGGGTCGCGCCCAGCGTGATGACCGCCGACCTGATGCGCGAGTTCGACATCACGGCCGCGGCCCTTGGGAATCTTACGGCGTTCTATTTCTATGCCTATGCGGCGATGCAGCTGCCGGCGGGGGCGATGCTGGATCGCTGGGGGCCGCGACGCATTCTCACCATCGCATCGGCCATTTGCACATCGGGTGCCCTTCTATTCGCCTATGCGGACTCCGAAGGCATGGCCTATGCGGGCCGGTTTCTCATCGGCGCGGGCTCCGGTGTCGCCATGCTCAGCACGCTGAAGGTGGCGTCGATCTGGTTCCCCATTGAACGCTATGCCACGCTTTTCGGGCTTACGGCGCTACTGGGCGTGGCCGGGGCGGTGGGTGGCCAAGCACCTCTTGCCGCGGTGGTCGAATTGTCCGGTTGGCGCGATACGATGCTGGGCGTGGCGATCTTTGCCGCCCTCCTCACGCCTGTCCTCTGGTTTGTCGTGCGCGACGGCGCGGGCGGAGGACGCGGGGGAGGCCATGTCGGAACCATGGTCCATGGTCTTGGCGCGGTGATGAACGTGCGGCAGACATGGCTCATCGCCATCACCAACGCGACCGCGGTGGCGCCGCTGCTCGCCTTCGCCGGGCTTTGGGGCGTCCCGTTTCTCATGGAGGCCTATGGTCTCGAGCGTCCCGCGGCGGCGGCCTCGACATCGCTCCTGCTTGCCGGACACGGCGTGGGAGCGCCGCTCCTCGGGTGGATCTCCGATCGCGTTCGCAGGCGTAAACCTCCCATTCTGATCGGCTCCTCCCTCACCTTGGCGAGTTTTTCCATGCTTGTCGGCGTGCCCGGCCTGCCGTTTCCTCTGGCCCTTGCCTGCCTGACCCTTTGCGGAATGGCGTCCGGGATCTCCTCTTGCTGCTATGCGGCGGCAAGGGAGCACAACCGGACCGGCCTCGTAGGGACGACAGCCGGCTGCGTGAACATGATCACGATGACCACGAGCGCGGTGTTCCAGCCGGTAATCGGATGGCTCCTCGATCTGGCATGGTCGGGCGGAATTGAGGATGGTGTGCGAGTATACGCGGTAAACGAGTTCCGAGTCGCGTTCATCAGTATCATTCTGGGGGGTGTTGTCGGCTTACTCGCGGCAAGCCGGATCCGCGAAACCGAATGCCGATCGGTTGGCGCGAAAATGTGACAATACTGACACCAAATTGGCGTATTGCGAGGCAACTGCGGATTTGGGAACCGCCATCCAGCGGTGTATCCTCCGCCGGATGAACAAGCCGGTTCATCGTTTCGATCAGACCGAAGCGGGCACCCCCTTCCGGTCGCGGGGAGACGCCTCCACGGTGAGCGTTTATCCGTGGTTCGTCTGGGGCGTTGGGGCGGCGTTCTTTTTTTACTCCTTTTTCCAGAGGGTTACGCCGAGCGTCATGTTCGCGGATCTGATGCGCGACTTCGCTGTCGGCGGTGCCGTCTTCGGCGTTCTCTCGGGCCTCTACTTCTATGCCTACGCGGCCCTTCAGCTGCCCGTCGGAATCTTGATCGACCGGGGCGGCCCCCGGCGTGTATTGACGGCCGCGGCGGCGCTGGCCGGTCTCGGCAGCCTCATCTTCGCCAGCGCGGAGAGCCTGGGCTGGGCCTATGTCGGCCGGTTTCTGATCGGGGCTGGCTGCTCGTTCGGATGGATCGGGGCATTGACCTTGATTGGGATCTGGTTCCCTCCCCATCGCTTCGCCCTGCTCTCCGGCCTCACCTCGATGCTCGGCATGGCCGGGGCGATCGGCGGTCAGGCGCCCTTGGCGGCCGCGGTCGAAGCGGTGGGGTGGCGGGGAACCTTGTTCGGAGCCGCGGCTTATGGGGCCGTGCTCGCGACGGCGATCTGGTTCATCGTTCGCGACCGCCGCAGGCCGGGCATGGGGGAAGCGGCCGGAACGGTATCGGTTGGCGTCATCGCGGATCTCGGCACCGTCGTGAGCAATCGGCAGACCTGGGTTCTGGCGATCCTGAGCGCGACGATGGGTGTGTTCATACTTGCCTTCGCGAGCCTGTGGGGCGTTCCGTACATGATGACGGCGCATGGGCTGACACGCACCGCGGCGGCCTCCGCAGCCTCCATGATCTATGTCGGCTGGGCAATTGGCGCCCCGCTTCTCGGCTGGTTTTCCGACCGTATTCAGAGCCGCAGGATTCCGCTGCTGATCGGCACAGTGGTCGCCTACTCCAGTGTTCTCGCCGTGGTCTACCTGCCCGGTATTTCGGTCTATGGGGCTTTCGGCTTGCTATTGCTCAGCGGGTTTGCCGGCGGGACGGCGATCATCTGTTACGCGACGGCACGGGAGAACAACCCGCCCCATGCGAGCGGCGCGACGCTGGGATTCGTGAATATGACGACCATGGCCGCGGGAGCGGTCTTTCAGCCCGTCATGGGATGGCTGCTCGACCTGAATTGGGACGGTGAGATGGTGGCCGGCGCGCGCCTCTACTCGGTTGAGGCCTATCAGATCGCGTTTCTCGTACTTTTGGCCTCAGGTATTGTCGCGGTAGTGTCTGCCCTCCTGGTCCGGGAAACGCGTTGTCGTCCGGTCACGGTCGTATTGGACAAAGATCTCGCTGTCCGCTAGATCAGATCGCGATTAATTGCAAAACATGTGGTGTTTCCAATTGATCGCGATCCGCTCTGGCAATCAAGACGAAGACATGGCATGCCGGTCGCCCGATCGCTAAATCTTGGAGTAAAACTGATCAGGATCGACGCGATCCCGCAGGAGAAAGCTATCACGGCATGACGGCCAGCCTTGCCACCCGGTACGCCATGCGGGTGCCTCGATATACGAGCTACCCCACGGCGCCTCATTTTTCAGACGCCGTCGACGCCGATGTCTATCGCGGGTGGCTCGCCGAGCTTGAGCCCGCACAGGCGTTGTCGCTCTATTTCCACATCCCGTTTTGCGACACGTTGTGCTGGTTCTGTGGGTGTACGACAAAGACCGTCAAGAAGTACAAGCCAGTAGGCGAATTTCTTGATTTGCTCATGCAAGAGATCGACTTGGTTGCGGAGGCTCTGCCCGGACGCTTCCAAGCCCGTCATCTGCATTGGGGCGGCGGCAGCCCGACGATGGTCAAGGCTGCGGACTGGCAACGGCTGTTCGACTGCATTCGCGCCCGTTTCGACCTTGCCGAAGACACCGAGATCGCGGTCGAGATCGACCCTCGGGACATGACGGAAGACGACGTTTCCGCGTTGGCCGCGATGGGGGTCAACCGGGCCAGCATCGGAGTGCAGGACTTCGACCCCGTCGTTCAGAAAGCGGTCAACCGCCTTCAGCCTTTCGAGGTGACGCGGAATGTGGTCGACTGGCTGCGGCGGTACGGCATCGACGCCCTGAACATGGACCTGATGTATGGCCTGCCGCACCAGACCGCGCGTGGCGTCACAGCGATGGTCGAGAAGGCCGTGGCGTTGAGGCCGCATCGGGTCGCCCTCTTCGGCTATGCCCATGTTCCCTGGATGAAGCCGCACCAGAAGAACATCGACGAAGGGGCCTTGCCGGGCGTTGCCGAGCGGTGGGAGCAATATTCGGTGGGCGCGGCCCGGCTTCTGGATTTCGGATACGTGCCCATCGGCTTCGATCATTTCGCGCTTCCCGATGATGGCCTTGCCCGGGCGTCTCGGGCGCATCGTCTGCGCCGGAATTTCCAGGGATACACGGTGGACGACGCGCCGATCCTGCTCGGCTTCGGCGCCTCGGCCATCGGCTCCCTGCCCCAGGGCCATGTGCAGAACGCGGCCCCGTTGAAGGACTATCGACGGGCGATCGAGAAGGGCGGGTTCGCGACGGTGCGGGGGACCGCACTGAGCGCCGAAGACAGGCTGCGCCGCGAGATCATCGAACGCCTGATGACGGACATGGCCGCGGATCTCGACGCCATCTGCGCCCGCCATGGGGCCTCGGCCGGGGCGTTCGCCACGGAGCTCGAAAGCGTGGCGCGGTTGGAAGCGGACGGCCTCGTTGCCGTCGACGGGCACCGGATGACCATCACCGACCAGGGACGTCCCTTCGTGCGGCTGGTTGCCGCCGCCTTCGACGCCTATCTGGCGGCCGGTCAGGCCCGCCATTCGCAGACCGTTTAAAAGCCGCGGACCCGGAAAGCGTTTGTCTCGGGCGGATCCATCCGTCCGCTGAACCGAAGCATCCCTTTCATCGGCGCCATGACCAATGACAATGCCGTTGACGCGACCCCCGAAGGAGCATATGGTTGCTTATGCAACTGTTGCTATTGCAACTGGTTTAAGGATATGGAAGACAGCTTTCCGGAACGCTCTGTTGGACGCTGGGTCTCTGTTCTGTACCGGTTCGGCGGGGTCTATATCGGCAATCGTTTGAGCCATCTGGGGCTCGGCAACGGCGCCATCCAGTTCCTGGCCTATCTCTACCTGCGCGACGGTCGATCGCAGGACGACCTGACGACGAAACTGGCCATCGACAAGGGCACGACCACCAGGGCGCTACACCGGCTGGAAAGTCGGGGGTTGATCGAGCGGCGCGCGGACCCCTCCGATCGCCGGGTCAACCGCATCTACTTGACGGACAACGCACGCGGGCACGAAGACGAGGTCTGGGCGGCCCTGTACGACTGGCGGGAGGCTCTTCTGCAAGGGTTTTCCGTGGATGAAAGGGAAGAGCTGCTGAGTTTCCTGCGGCGGCTGGTCGATAACGCAAAGGACGCCGTCCATGACCTCGAACGCCCATAGTCCAATGTTGCAGCCGACGCTGCTTTCGATCGGTCTGCTAACCGTGATCGCCGGAGCTGCGGTCGCGCCTGCCCTAGGCGGCATAGCGGGGGCATTCCCCGAGACGGGTGTAACCGCGGTCAAGCTCGTCATCACCCTGCCCTCCCTCCTTATCATTCCGTTTTCCCTGATTTCCGGCAGGCTCTGCGAACGTTTCGACAAGCGCAGGGTGTTGCTTCTCGGGCTGGGCCTTTTCACGGTGGGCGGTGTCGGTGGCGGGTTCGCCCCCGACTTTGCCACGCTTCTCGTTCTACGTGCCGTACTCGGCGCCGGAGTCGGCCTCATCAACCCGATTTCGATCTCGCTGGTGGCGGACTTCTACACGGATGCGGCGCGTGCACGGGTCATGGGACGGCTATCGGCCGCCAACTATCTCGGCGGCATTCTCGCATTGCTGATGTCCGGCTGGCTGGCGGCGATCGATTGGCGATTCTCGTTCTTCGTCTATCTCGCGGGGCTGCTCGTCTGCGGGCTCGTCTACCTGTTTCTGCCGCGCGCGAAACCGAAATCACCGCGAATGGCTGCCGTCCATACGACAGGGAAGCTTCCCCTCGCCGTTTACATGTATGCCGGGGCCGCTTTCCTCCTCATGACGGCATTCTTCGTGATTCCGACGACAATGGCCCTGCTCATGGAGGATAGCGGCATCGGCGGTGCCAGAGAGGCCGGACTTGTCATCGCGGCGACATCCGCGGCCGGTTTCCTCGCTGGTATCTTCTTCAAGAAGACCCATGCCTGGTTGGGGCAGTGGCTGGTGCCCTCCCAGATCATCTTGATGGCAATCGGGTTTTTCCTGCTTGCCGAGGCCGGATCAATGGCGGAACTAGCGACCGGCACGGCCGCATTCGGCTTCGGCATGGGGTCGCTGATGCCCTTTTTCCTTGTTCATGTCTCGGCCGCGGCGCCGCCGGAAAACACCGTCAAGGCGATGGCCATCGTGACCAGCATGGTGTTCCTCGGACAATTCCTCTCGCCCTTGCTTCTCCGCGGTATCGGCGAAGCCTTCGGCGACCCGAGCATCGTTTTCTCCTACCGCTTCCTGGCGATCGCGACCGCGATGATTTCGGCGACCGCGTTTCTGTGGACATTTTGGGTCAGCATTCGCGCTGGCCGGCCCAGGAGTAGTGGGGAGGCTGGCAGAGGCGATTCCGCCGGAATCACGCCCAGCCGTCGAGGTTCCTGATACGAGCCGCCAAGCCGCGGAAGCTCTCAAGCCCGCTTGCGTGCCAAGGTCAGGCCATCGCCGATGGGAACCAGGCTCAGGCTGACGCGTTCATCGCCGTGGACCTTTTCGTTGAAGGCGCGAAGGGCGCGCGTATTGGCGTCATCCTTGTCTGGATCCGCCACCGACCCGCCCCACAGAACGTTGTCGACGGCGACCAGCCCGCCGGGCCGCAGCAGCGTGAGAACCCGCTCGTAATACCCTTCGTAGTTTTCCTTGTCGGCATCGATGAAGGCGAAATCGAAGGTTCCGGCGCCGCCATCCTCCAAGATGCGATCGAGCGTATCGAGAGCGGGTCCCAGGCGCAGGTCGATGCGGTCCGACAGCTTCCCCTCCTCCCAGTACCGGCGGGCGATGCGCGTCCACTCCTCGCTCACGTCGCAGCAGATCAGACGTCCGCCGGGTTGAAGCGCGCGGGCGATGCAGAAGCCGCTATAGCCCGTGAACGTGCCGATCTCGATCGCGCGCCGAACGCCTAATAGTTCTACTAGTAGAGAAAGGAACTGGCCTTGCTCGGGGGACAGCAGCATGCTGGAGCGCGGCAGCGGAACCGTTTCGTCGCGGAGGCGCCGGAGGATTTCCGGTTCCCGAAGCGAGACCTTCTGAAAATACGCGTAGAGACGGTCGTCGAGTTGAACTGTTCGGGCGGACAAGAGCCTGACCTCCAGGAGTTTCTTGTACTTGCGAGCGGGTGAAGAGCCTCGGGCCTCTCCTGCGACACACCGCCTATGGCGGCTGCTCATCCTTCGACGAGCTCAGGATGAAGCCCTCATGCCGAGCCCGTCGAAGCACAAGGGCCGAACGCCCACGTGATCCCCTCAACTACTCACCGGTTTGAGATAGCGGTCGAGGGCCGGGCTGACAAGCTGCGGCTGACTTATCGTCAGCTGGCCGAACGGTCCAGAAGCGCAATCAATTCCTTGGCAAGGATGTAGTGGTAGCTCAGCAGACGTCCGTCGAGGACAAGGGCAAAGACGCCATAGGCCGAGGGCGATTTGTCGCGCACTTCTTCGGCGCTTTCCAACAGGACCTCGCGGGCGGTGACGCCCCGTTCGGACGCGGCATTCAGGGCGTGGCTCACCGCGTCGTCGAGATAGGGGCACTGGACGGTCCTGAGAACCGTCAAGCCGGGGCCGAAGCGGTTCGCGCGGTCATCCCAGTCGGCGGGGAAGCTGGGCCGAGGCCCCTCGCCCAGGCGTTTGGTCAGGAGCTCGAAGCTCGGCGGGGCGGAGTCCACGGCCTTGTAGCCCCTCTTGAGCAGAATGTTCTTGCCGGCGAGCCAGTTGCCGCCGCTCGTGACCATGGCGACACCGGCCTTGCCCTGGCGGCGGGTCTCCTCCTCGCAAAGATCGAGGAGTCTGGAGCCGTAGCCTTTCCCCTTCCCGCGACCGACGACCCACAGGCAGTGAATGAGCA
>JANQJG010000152.1 GCA_028281785.1 Rhodospirillales bacterium | reverse complement strand
ATGTCTGGCTCGCCGCCGAATACCAGCCCGGCGGCCGCTCCGCACCCAAGATCCAGCGCATCTACGACTATGCAAACGACTCAAGCAACCGCGGCTGAGAGCCCACTCGGTAGGCATCCGAGGCAAGGACTAAAGTGTCGGTGTGGGGCGGGGAATGGCTTACCCATCCGCCAGTGCGCGGCCCAAGGTCGTGGACGCCGGCGCCCGATGCCCCGGTAACGTGGACACGACGTGTCGTCATTCCGAGTTCCGTCGACCGCCACTCAGAACGATGGGCCGGGGACCGCCCCGAGCAAGCGTGATGCTCTGCTCGAAGCCGTCGCGGCCCATGGTCACCGTCTCTCTCTCATCGTCCGGGCGGTCACCGCCGGTGATGGCTGCGAGCGGGCGGTCGTTCATGCCGGCCGGAATCGGACAGCCAAGCGCGGTGAGAATCGTGGGGACGATATCGGTCAAGTCCGCGGGATCGGAGATCGCGCCGAGCAGCGGTACGCCGGATCCGCCGAATGCCAGCATGTTGTTCAACTCATACGGGTTGAGCCCCCCGTGCATTCCGCCCCCCGCCGCGACACCATTGCCTCCCGTGTAGAGACCGGTCCCCAAGAGTCCATGCTGATCGGCATCGGCCGATGAGCGTGCGACCCAGACGAGATCCGGTGCGCGGGGATGGTCGACTCCGACCAGAGCATAGGGGAACGTTCCGGCCACCTCGCCTTCTTCCGGCGATCGGGTTCGGGAGAACAGCATGCCCGTTTCCGGGTAGCCCATGAGCGTTTCGGCGAGCGCGTCCAGACGGGCCGGATCCTTCTCCACCAGGGTCAGTCCACACATGGCGCCGTGGGTTGCAAGCACTTCGACCCCGTCCCCCGCGCGATTGGAGGTCGGGAAGCCGGCGGCCGTCAACGCGCCGAACAGGTCGAAGGTGCTGACCATCGCGATCTGCCCGTGATCGCTCATGGCGACGACGAGAGTTTCGTCCGCGTCGGGTCCTTGGGATACGGCGTCGAGGATGGCGCCGAAATGCGCGTCAACCCGGCGGGTGATCGCGATGGAGTCGGTCGATCCGATCTCGCGGTAGTGGTAGGAGTCATCCGGCTCCGAAAACCAGATCAGCGCCACGTCCGGGCGCCGCGCGCCGAGGATGTGCTCCAGGAAAACTGTCGCTGAATAATCCATCTGGCCCTGCTTCGGTGTCTTGTCTTGGGGCGGTTGGCCAAAACGCGCGGTCACTTCGTCAGCGGCCTCCGGCGTTTGCGTTTTTTCCCGCCCGTGGATCGAGAACGTCCAGTGGCCGTTGGCCCTCGCCTTGTGACTGACCATGTAGGCGGAGCCGGCCGATCCGGAATGCACGACCGCATAGCTTTTGCCGGCGCGGGCGAGGGCGCAGCCGAGGCCCTCCGCTTCGATGAAGCTCCCGTCGTGATGGGCTTCGGCCGCGCGCAGATGCTCCGCGCTCCCGGTATCGAGGGGGCGGTCCCCGATGACGGCGGGATGGAAGAAGGCATTGTTGACGACGCCGTGGGTCGCGGGCTTGGATCCGGTGGCAAAACTTGCTCCCGCCACTCGGGTCACCGACGGGAAGACGGAGCGGCACTCGCGAAACCAGGTGCCGCCGGTTGCGAATTGCCACAGGTTCGGGGTCAGCGCTTCGGTCACGCGGTCTGGACGGAGCCCGTCAAAAACACAGATTACCGCCTTATTCGCTCCCATCGTTTCTCGTCCTCCAGGTCATGGGCCGCGTTGTTCCGCACGGAAAGCGCTTCGGGTCGATGGATAGCCGGCTATCGGCTGGTGGCGTCGGGCCGGTCCCTCAGCCGGTCGCCGATAATACTCGTCGTGAATGTCGCCATGAAGATGACAACGCCCGTCATCAGGGCGATTCGGGGCAAACAAGAGAAAAGGCGGCAAGGCCTGGAAATTCGAGAGAATGCCGCCCGTTGCGTCCACCCATCTACCAACTTAACGCGCGCTGGAGGCCAAGCTTTGAAAGTTGTGTGACAATTAAATGTCGATCGGCAAGGGAGCCAAAAATGCGTCGTCTGCTGACATCAGACGAGTGGCGGGAGGATTTTCTACGGTCTTCTATGACGGCTTCTACTCAGCTTGTTTGCTGAGGATGCGAATCTCGCTCGTTTTGTTCTCTTTCATCGCGATAACCAGAAGCGTCACGAAAAAGAGAGGCGCGCCAACCGCCGTTAAGGCCAGGAACCATGCTGCCTTGCCAAAAGCCGCCAGAATTACGACCAGGTATATGAAGTCGCGACGCGCCAAGGCGTCCGATATCTTTGTGAGACCCGAACGATCTGTCCGAGACACCGTTGTGAATACGGGCCCCGGGACGTTTTCAATCCGCATTGTGCGCCAATAAACAAACCCGGCTGAAGCCAGGGTTCCGGCAACTGCAGCGGCACCGGCCCAAAGTGGCCATGACGCCCCGATGTCGATGCCCCATCCCACGGCCATGCACGAGAAGACGGCAACGTGGACCATGTTGTCGCCCCAGTAGTCCAGTAGTCCGCCAAAGCGCGACTCCATGAACCGGAGCCTGGCGAGCTCACCGTCGCAGCCGTCGACGATCGAGTGAAGCACGAATAGCAGCCCGCCGGTCAGTTGCACCGACGGAGTCGATGACAGAAAAAAAGGGGCGGCGAGGAGACCGATGAGAACGCTGAACACCGTCATTGCGTTGGCCGACACGGACGTCGCCACGAGCCGCCGCGTCAACGCCAAGGAGAGCGGACGTGCAAAGTGACGAGCCATAAACCCATCGGTATCTTTCACTAGGCCGCCAAGCAGGTGTTTTTCGACATCTGACCTAGTCGTGCTTGGCGTTATGACCAAGCTGTCGCCGTCAATCACTTGACGCTCTCGTGTCCGCAGCTTGCCGTCCAGGGCTGCGGGCAATCCGCACAGTTCTAGTCCTAATGGGTCCGACACCTTGGGCATCGGCAGTTCAAGGGTCTGACGGCCGTGATCCGTTTCGATCACCGCCACGGCACCGGATTCGACCTCCATCTGCCCGGACTCGAGACGCCACTCCCGCAAATCGCGCAACAAAGCTTGGCTCGGCAGGATATTCCCAGCGAGCACGACGATGCGGGGCAGGCCGTCCGTGGGGACAGGCTCCCCTGCGGCGATGACGATCGCTGGCGTCTCGTGCAAAATTTCCCGAGTTCCGGCAACATCGCGAGCCGACACGAAAATCCGCTTAAAGCCCGCCGATTTCGCAGACAGGACGACGCGGCGAACCAACGGCAGACCAAGCACGCTGGTGTCTGCTCCGAGGCTGTCGGATCCGACCATCGGCTGAATCACGAGAAGACCGCGTCTTTCCTTCATAGTCGGGGTATTCCAAACGATCACGTCGTGGGGCAGGCCTTCAAACTCCGATGGGGGCATTCCGGTGCGCCCGGTATGTCGGAGCCACGGGGCCTGTACTCAGGCCAAGAACTTTCGAATGCCGTTGGCCATGCGTCCGGCGGCGAAGCCCAAGCGATATGTCGCATCGTAAAGTGGATCCAACGAACCGGAACGAGCGTCGAATGCCGCTCGGACAATACTTTGATTTTCCGCTTCACGATGGGCTTCGGGCGTATCGACGTCAATCCAATATCTTCCCGTCACGTCGACGGTCTTCGCCCGGCGTTGCTTGGCCAGCTCGCGCAGCCCGTCCGACAAGCCGTGCCGGTCCTTGGCGGCCGCCCGTTCCAGCCCGTCGAACAGCCCGCGACTGCAAATCATCACACCCGTGTCGGCCGCGTCCCATTCTTCGAGGTTCTTGTCGATGGCCAGAATCCCTCCGTTCTCGAACCGCACACGAGTCACATCCTCAAGATCGAAGATCCCGTCCTTGTCTCGGTCGATGGCAAGAGCCATTTCGTCCGGTTGCAAGGGATAACTCACAAGCATCCGGGCGATGTCCGGGTCGAAGATATGGTCCGTCATGGACAACAAGAACGTCTCCCGACCAAGACGCTCCCGCGCGGCAAGCGCGCTCGTCCCGTTACCCAGCGGCCAGTCCGAAACTGTGACGCATTCAATCGCAAGGCCGTAGCGCCGGCCTAGTTCATCGAAATGCGCGGTGACGGCCTCGGCCTCATGACCGACACAGACGATGACCCGCTCGATCCTTCCGCCGACCTGCAACGATACGACGGCCCGCTCAGCCAGCGTTTGCCCGGCGACTTGGATGAGAGGCTTCGGAACGCCGCCCGATGCCTGTTCAAGCCGGGCGCCCCGCCCCGCAGCCAGCATCACAGCGGTATCCGGGCCGATTGAATGACCGCATCGGCTTTCGTTCATCTGTGACATGAGGAATCTTTTATGACGGTTTGAGGGTGATTTTATGACATTCCAAAATGAAATGGGCGACAAGCGATGCGAATCAAGTCAGGAACTCGTGATCTGTCCGAGAGGAGGCATCACCGTACCGACGCTGACTGGATAGGGATCGGTTCGACCCGCGAGGCATGCTGGACCGACGATTTGGCGGCACCACAAACGGGGCCGGCGGCCGGCTTCAAAACCGCGAAAACGCCGACGAGACCTGGATGAGAGCGATGCGGTCGGCTGCACGGTCAACAGTTTGATAGGTGATCGCAATTTCACGCGGCCAGGAAATACTTGTCATTTCAGGCCAACCTTCCTTTCTATGAGATGCGTCGGCGCCGTTTCCGGCAATCGTGCTTATGTCGTGCCTGGCTTTGATGTCGGAGTGGGTTCAAACGTTACGCATACGCCTGACAACTTTCAGGCGCGGGCCCGTAGTCTATTTATCGCTGACACGCCGGCGCCCTGTAACCTGATCCTTCCAGGTGACGTGCGTCTAATCGTTGATCGGTTCGCGCCCGAACGACTTGTGGAAGGAACACAACGGCGTGGATAATCAATTGACAGCGGAACACCGCCTCTCCGAGCCATCGAGCACGGCGACGGAAACTCCGACCGCCCGCATCGGACGGTTGGGCTGGCTGCGTTTCGGGCCTTTTCTCGCGCAGACGGTCATCGTCCGGCGCTGTAACCTCTCTTGCAGCTATTGTTCAGAATACGACAGGACATCCGAGCCGGTGCCTTTTCCGGAGCTGCTCGAGCGCTTTCGGAAGCTCCATGAACTGAGGACATGGGCGGTATGTCTTACGGGCGGCGAACCCACACTCCACCCGCGGCTTCCCGATCTCGTGGCGGCGCTACGTGATCTAGGTTTCCGGCGCCGGCAGATGATCACGAACGGCTATCGGCTGACCCGCGAGCTCGTCGAGTCGCTGAACGCGAGTGGGCTGACCGATCTCCAGATCAGCGTCGACGGCGTGGAGCCGACCCGATCAACCGTCAAGACGCTGAAGCCGCTCAGGCGGCGCCTCGAGGTATTAGCTCGCCACGCTCGTTTCCGGGTCGTCATGAGCGCGGTGATCGGTAGTGCGCCGCCCGAAGAGGCGCTCGAAGTGATCGACTTCGCACAAGACCATGGTTTCATCCCGCGTGTCCTGCTCTTGCATGACGAGTCCGGTCAGCTGAACCTGTCAGTCGAGGAACGGGAGGCCTATCGCAAGGTGAAGCGCCGAATTCGTGGCCGACTCGAAGATGCGGACGCCTATCGCAGGCAGCTCATACGGACCGGGAGGGCACCGTTCAAATGCCGCGCGGGCGCCCGATATCTGTACGTCGACGAGCACGGTTGCGTGCATTGGTGCTCCCAGACCCGGGGCGCATTCACGCGCGATCTAAGCGAGTACAGTCTGGACGATTTGCGTGATCAGTTCCTCACGCCCAAGTCGTGTCATGAGACCTGCACGGTGGGTTGTGTGCGTACCACATCTGCCTTCGACGAATGGCGCAGACAGAACCCGCTCCCACGCCAAGGGGTTGCGCCCACCGAACACTTAGAGTGACTTGATTTTCGGAGCCTCTTGTCAGCATGCCGGCAGGGCGTTCTCACCTGTCTCTAAATATACGCCTTGGACATGCGGTGCAGCTGCCGCCGGTCTCGTGTGCCGATCGCATGGGCCAGAAAGGCTCTCTTCAAGTTGACGGACCATGACCGCGGCTTCAGGTCGTGCCTCAAGACCAGTTTGACGCGACCTGTTTCATCTCGTTTGCCCTGTTCTTCGACGCGGAGTTCAGCTTGATCGAACAGCTGCGCGAGGGTGTCCCCGGTGTTTCCTCCACCGCCGACATGGATGCCGACGCCTGTGTAGTACTGCCTTGGCTTGTCGTTACCCGGACCGACCTTGTTCCCCATCTCGAGCATTACGGCCGTCGCACTGACATCGATGCGAAGTTCGATGTCAGCGTCCGGATCGCCGTGGATCACTGCATTGTACATACCATGTATGAGCGCATGGTAGACAGTCGTTAAAATAAAAAATCGATTTGATTTTTCTGGAACGCTTTTAACGATGCATTTGCTTAATTCATGGAAAAATATCCAGTAGTCGTCCATCTTATTTTTTCTTATGGAGACCTTTTTTGACTTGAAGTCCGCCATGCTGTCGCGCTCCAAGCGCGAGATGTTGGGCAGAGAGACTCTATAGGTTTCGGGAAACTCTTTTCCTATGTCCTCGAATTCCTTCTGAATCCGGTTGTCGATGAAGGCGTAGCGGCTCTTCAGTTTTTCGGTGTCCACACGGAAAAAACCAAGAAAAGCCAAGCCATCCAGAAACGACGACCAGGGATTGGTGGCGATCGTGCGGATGATGAAATGGGGCCGTCGGCCTGCCCCGCGGTCTGGAGCCGGAGTCTTCTTCACCAATGACTGCCTGGACCAGGAAAGTCGCTCATGCATCGTGTTCCCTAGTCTAGAGCATTACAGTATACCTAATAACACAATGCTCTAGCGGCGTCGTTTGGCCACATACCGTTTCCACAGCGATCTGCCCTCGATATGTTGCCAAGCGAGCAAACCCGGAAGGCTGATCAGCAGTTCGCGGCCGCGCGTCGCCAGCGAAACGGCGAGCATGAAATCGGCCGGTAAGCCCATCAGCCCGCCGATCACGACGTAGCCACCCTCCTGCAACCCCCAGCCACCCGGCACGAAGAATGCCGCGCCACGCAAGGCGCCGATCAGGCTCCTGAGCATGAGCGCATCCCAAATCGTGATCGCCTGCCCCATAAGAGCAACTGCCAGCCAAACCTCGACGCTCACCACTATGCGGCCGAGAAGACGCAACAGAATGGACAAGAGCAACCGAATCGGCATGCCGTACAGCGATCGGATCGTGGCATCCAAATCGGCGGCGCTCTCGACGATCTCGGTCATGGTTTTTTTCGTGTTGGACCCGAAAATACGGCGAGCGAGAAAGCCGAAAGCTCCTGCGCGCTGCACCATGACGAAGCCGGCGACGCCGATGGCCAATAGCACCGAGGCCGAGAACGCACCGCCGATCAGGGCGCCATCGGCCTCTTTCGCGACGAGGAAACCGATCCCGATGAGCCCCCAAAGAACCAGGGTAACCGCATCGACCGTCTTGTCGACAACGACGGAAGCGACCGCATCGGTTCCGGCTGTCCCCGCCTGCATGACGACCCGAAGCCGCGCCAAATCGCCGCTGGCCCCGCCCAGCGGCAACAATGTGTTTACTGACGTCGCTATCCATCTGGCCGTTATGGTCGTCGCCAATCCTGGCGCACGGCCCGGCCGAAACAACATCCTCCAAGACAATGCCGCACACAGGATATCGGGTAGGAAGGCGAGCGGCAGCAATGCGACTCCCCAGCCCAGCGAAGCCAGATCGCGGGTGATGGCCTCATATCCGTGCAAGGTTACGAGAACCACGGCGATTACGAGGCCAAGAATCAATCCGATGGGGGTCAGAATTCGCAACATGAGTCCGGAATTGGAGCCGGAAGAACGTTCGGTTGCAAGCGTTTATGACGATTCCGGGACTGAGTGGACAACCTGCTGAAAGCTGACATAGCAGATCCCCGGGGGGCGGCGGTTTTTTGCCACCGGCCCGTTCCGGCGCGACCCCATCGCCGAGCCGGGTGTGAGAGCACCCCAGCCCGTCGTGGCGAGGAGCGCCCTATCCCTTCACGCAGACGATCTGCTTGAGCGTGTGCAGAACCTCCACGAGATCGCTTTGTGCCGCCATGACGGCGTCGATGTCTTTGTAAGCGGCCGGCGTCTCGTCGATGACGCCGGCATCCTTGCGGCATTCGACTCCCGTGGTCGCTGCCTCATGGTCCGCGATCGAAAAACGCCGCTTCGCCTCCGTCCGGCTCATGGTCCGGCCCGCCCCATGCGAGCAGGAGCAAAACGAGTCCGGGTTGCCAAGCCCACGCACGATGAAGGACTTGGCGCCCATCGATCCGGGGATGATTCCCAGATCCCCTTCCCGGGCGCGAACGGCGCCCTTACGCGTGACCCAGACCTCGGTGCCGAAATGCCGTTCCCGCTCCACATAGTTGTGGTGGCAGTTCACGGCCGCCTTCTCGACCCGGAAGGTCGGCAGGCGCCGGCGTAGGACATGGAGAATCCGCTCCATCATCACCTCACGGTTTTCCCGCGCGAAGTCCTGCGCCCAAAGCACGCCCTCGACATAGTCGTCGAACAGCGGTTCACCTTCCGCGAACCAGGCGAGGTTCCGGTCGGGAACGGACGCCGCGCCCTCACGCCTGAGGAGCATCTCCCGGGCCTCGGCGATGAAATAGGTGCCGATCCGGTTGCCGATGCCGCGGCTGCCGGAATGCAGCATGACCCACACCCGATCCGCCTCGTCGAGACAGATCTCGATGAAATGGTTGCCAGTTCCCAGCGTGCCGAGATGCACCACATCGTTCGCACCCACGATCTTCTCGTGCTTCGCCTGAATCCGCGTCAGCCTTTCCGCGAGACCGCTCTTCGCGAAACGGTTGGCCACCGCATCTGGCACACCGTCCTTCCAGCCACCCTTGAGGCCGATGCCGCCATGGGGTACTGCCCGTTCAACGTCGGAGCGTATCTCGGCCATGCTATCCGGCAGGTCCTCCGCCGTCAGGCTGGTGCGCATCGCCATCATGCCGCAGCCGAGGTCGACCCCCACCGCGGCGGGGATGATCGCGTCGCGGGTGGCAATCACCGAGCCAATGGCGGCACCCTTGCCCAGATGCACGTCGGGCATCGCCGCCACATGCGAATGAACGAAGGGCAGGCGGGCGATGTTCTCCAACTGACGCCGGGCCTCGTCCTCGACGGGGACGCCCTTGACCCACGCCTTGACTGGCGCCCGCCCGGTCTCGAAAATCTCAAATCCAGCCATGGTCACTCTCCTCGACGCCTGAATTCATTGGCGGTCGCTTCGGGCAACAAAAAACCCTTCCCGGCGATCGCCGCGGAAGGGTCCGGCGTCTGATGACCGGAAATGCCGGCTGTCAAGGCATCTCCGGAAGACCCTCCCGCAGACAAGACGGATCGAACGCGATGAACGGCCGCCATGTTGGGCCGAGCGCGCGTCTCGAATCGATCCGTTTCATACTGAAGGTGCGCAACATCACCTTATCCTCAATAGACCGACGACAAATCCCCTCGATGAGGGGGCGCTCTTATGATCCAAAGCGCGGCCGGAGTCAACGATATTGAGGTCCGACCGGCGCATGCGTGGTGGCCGGCTAGGCCGGGTTGTGGTCGAAGCGGGCGGTGACGACGCCGTGATCCGAGGTGGCCCGATCCTCGTCCTCGACATGGTCGTTCCAGACACGCATCTCGCGGAACGACCAGACGCGGTTCCGGGAGAAGTCGTAGAACTGCTCGGACACCAATACGTGATCCAGGGTCTCGCGCACGCCCTCGTGGATATGCGTGTAGTAGACGTCGCGCAGGGAGCGCAGCTCCTGCAGGGTGCCGGCCACATAGAGCCCCCGATCCGAGCGTCCGCCCCGCCGACTGTCGGTGAAGAGCCGCAGGCTGGGCTGCTCTGAGACGATGGCGAGGGTATTGCTGAGCTGGCCGTCATTGTAGTCGCCGAGCACGGCGACCGGCCGGTCCGTCTCCCGCATCGCCTGGTTGAGGATCATCCGCAGAGCCGCCGCCTCCGCCGTGCGTCGGATGGTCGAGAGAGCGCTTCCCAGCGCCGCGCCATGGGGACGGGTGCGGGGGTCCTCCCGCTCCTCGCGGTCGAGCCGGGTCGCCAGCTTGGATTTGAGATGCACGGCGAAGGCATCGATCGCGGGGACCTCGTCGCGTTCCGAATGACCGACTGAAAGCTGCAGGACCGAACGCGAGAACTTGTCGATCTTGACCTCGATATCGTCGTCCTCGTCCTCGCCTGCTTTGTGACTATCGATGTCGCGCTTACGAAGCGCGAAGCCCTCGGGAAAGGTTTTGTGGACCGTGCTCCGACGAATCTCCCAGGGCTTGCGTACCGCCGCGGCCACCGCGATGTCGTACCAGCCGCTGTCGCGGATGAAGGCGAGCTCGTATTCGTCGCTGAGCCCCGCTTTATCGAACAGATCGCGCAGGCATTGCGGCGACCAAAGCTCCTGGAACGCGATGACGTCGGCGTCCATGGCCTTCAGGAGAGATGCCGACCATTGGGTCTTGGCGCCGTACTCCTCCACGCTGTACCGCTTCCCTTGGCGCCACGGTACGTCCGGCAGCTGAAGATTGTACAGATTGAACGTCGCGAAACAGATGTCCCTGGGGTCTCCCGCCATGACTGACCTCCGATTCTTCCCCGCTCGTTTTGGGTCCGCTCGCCCGGATCCCAAAGCAAAGTATCGGACAAAACCTTCGGCTTCCATTTGAACTTTGCAAGAAGATACAAGGGCCGATCGGAGGATGGCGGAAGTGCTTGTGACGCCATTCCATTGCTTTTCGGGGGATGATGAAGTCGAGGGCAGGGCGGGGATGCAAAACATGAGCCTGGAATCTTGAAGGATGGGCGTTATCCTTTTCGCTGAACGGAGGGGAGGCCCATGGCCCGAAAAACCGCCTTTTCCTATCTTCGTGTATCGCGGGGCCGGGCCCATCGAAGAAACCTCGAGATCATCGACCAGCGTATGTGGTGCCATGCCTTTGCACGGGATCACCGATATCGAATTGCCGAAGAATTCATCGAGATCGAGTTAGGCAAGGGGGCGGATTCGCTTGAACTCAGACCCGAACTCGGCCGCTGTATCGAGCGCGCAAGGCGGGAAGGCGCGCCGATCCTCGTCGCCAGCATCGATCGCTTGGCGCGAAATATTAATTTCCTGGCAACCTTGCTTCAGGAGGGCGTGACCTTCGTCATCACCGAGCTCGACGGGCCCCTGAGGCCCATGGTGCTGGAACTTCACAAGCCGTCCGGCCCGCGCAAGCGCCCGCGGGCCGACCGGCGGCCTCCGCCGGGAGACCGCAGCCATCTGTCGGAAGTGGCGAAAAAGGGTCGCGCGGCACGTCGGGAGCAGGCAGACCAATTCGCCCGTGTCGTACGGCCGGAAATCCTGTCCATCCAGAGGGAAGGCAAGACCACGCTTCGCGCCATGGCGACGGAACTGAACCGGCGCGGCATCCCGACCTATCGGGGGGCGCAGTGGACGCCCATGGCCGTCAAGCGTGTCTTGGCGCGATCATCCGACGAATCTTAGCGTCAGCCTGGATTTTTATATCAAAATAAAAGAAATGAAACTTAATACGATACGAAATATTCATATCATTATAATCATATTATTCATGATTGTGATACAAATATTATTTGCGAAATCAGATATATAAAAGAAACTCACTGACAACTTTCCTTTTGTTGACTCCGTCTCAATATTTGATTTAGTTAGGTCCACGATGGGGAGGTGAGGGAAGCCCGGCTCGATGGAAGGCCGGAACCCTCCGCAAACAGGACAAGAACATGGAAACGCTGGCTGCGGGCACCGCGAGGCGTGACGCATCGCCCGTACCCTCAGACAAGGGATTAGCAAAGGCCGCGGAGGACGCGGTCGTGCTGAGGGTGTCGGACGTTCACAAGGCTTTCGGCGATCTCAAGGTCCTGAACGGAATCAGCTTCGATCTCCGCCGCGGCGACGTGATGAGCGTCATTGGCGCCAGCGGGTCGGGAAAAAGCACGCTTCTGCGCTGTATCAACCAACTCGATCCGCCGACTGCGGGAGAGATCTACCTCAACGGGGTTCCATTTGGTTTCCGCGTCGACGCTTCGGGAAAGCGAACGCCGGATTCGCTCTCCAACATCAACCGGTTGCGCCAGGACGTCGGCATGGTCTTCCAGCAGTTCAACCTGTGGCCGCATATGAGCGTCTTGCGCAACATCACCGAGGCGCCGGTGCGGGTTCGCAAGATGGCCAAGGCCGAGGCCCGCGAGTTGGCCGAGCAGTTGCTGGCCAAGGTCAACCTTCTCGACAAGCGTGACGAATACCCGGCGCGGCTTTCCGGTGGTCAGCAGCAACGCGTCGCCATCGCCCGGGCCCTGGCGATGAATCCGAAAGTGATGATGTTCGACGAGGCGACCTCCTCGCTTGATCCCGAGTTAACCGGCGAGGTCCTGGACGTCATGCGCGGGCTCGGAGAGGAGGGCATGACCATGCTGGTCGTGACCCATGAGATGGGCTTCGCCCGCGAGGCGTCGAACCGTGTGATGTTCATCCATGAAGGCCGGGTCGAGGAAGACGGGCCGCCGGAGCAGGTGTTCGACAATCCGAAAAGCGAACGCTGCCGGGCGTTCCTGTCGAAATCCTATCGCTGAACCGGAAGGAGCGCATCCCGAGCGCGTGAGAAGAGGAGGCGGGATTGGAGAGCTTCAAGGAAGCCGTGGATATCTCCCTTTTCTGGGAGTACCGGTCCCTGCTTCTGGGCGGCTTGGCTTTCAATTTCTACACCTGGATCAGCGCGCTGGTGCTCGTGCATGTGATGGGGTTCTCCATGTGCATGATGCGCCTCAGCCGTGTCGGCGCCTGTCGCGCCGTCGGCACCGCGTATGCAGAATTGTTCCGCAATACGCCCGAGTACATTCTGCTCACCTGGGTCCATTTCGTGCTTCCGCTGCTGCTGTCGGTATTGCTGCAGACGCGGCTCAACTTCCCGCCTTTCCTTTCGGCCGTTCTGGCCCTGGGGCTGGCCTATAGCGGCTATATGGTCGAGACCTACCGCAGCGGAATCCAGGCTGTGCCCAAGGGCCATATCGAGGCTGGGCGGGCACTGGGCATGTCGAGCATCGACATCACCTTCCGCATCGTGCTGCCTCAGGCGATCCGCAACGTGCTGCCCGAGATGCTCAACCAGATGGTGTCGCTGTTCAAGGCGACGACGCTGGTGTCGCTGATCGCCGTGCCGGATCTTCTGTACAACGTCGTCATCGTGACGCAGGAGGAGATGCGGCCTCTGCCCCTCTATACCTGGGCGGCCATCGTCTACTGCGTGATCATCTTCACCGCCTCGACTCTCGTGCGCTGGCTCACCGAGCGCTGGCGCAGCCGCGGATGGGCGTAGGGGAGGTGCCGCATGGACGTCTGGCGCAGCATCATCCTCAAGAACCTGAACCTCTTTGCCGAAGGACTTTGGGTGACGACACAAATCTGCGTCATCGCTTTCTGCGTCGCCTGTGCGCTGGGACTGGGCGCCTGCCTTGTCCGTCTTTACGTGCGGCCGCTGCGGCTGCCGGCGACCATCTATATCGAATTCTGCCGAAACACACCGATCTACGTTCAGCTGCTGTGGGTGAACTATGTCTGGCCGGACCTGTTCGGCTGGCCGCAGTCCTTTTTCGCCGCCGGATGGATGGCGCTGGCCTTGCAATCCAGCGGCTATTTGGCGGAGACCTTCCGGGCGGGGATCGAAGGCGTCGACCGCGGCCATCTGCAGGCCGCCCACTCCCTTGGCATGTCACCCTTTCTGACCTTTCGGTCGATCATTCTGCCGCAGGCGCTGCTCAACATGGCGCCGTCGATCATGAATCAGTTCCTGGTGTTGGTGAAATCCTCGACCCTCGTCTCTGTCATCGCGGTGCCGGACCTGATGTACCAGGCGATGCGGCTGACCGCCATCTGGTTCCAGCCGATCGAGATCCTCTCCTTCACGGCGTTTCTCTACATCCTGATCGTTTTCTGCCTGTCGCACGCATTCAAGCTCTACGCCGACCGACTGCGCGGGCGCTACGGGCTGGCGATGGCGTGAGGCCCGGAATGCGAGACATCGAACGAACTTCTGACGTACCAACCATCGGGAGACAGGAGGCTAAACCATGACACAAGATCTCGACACGTCACGGCGACACATGATGAAGCTGGCCCTCGGTGCCGGGGGCATGGCGGCGGGTCTAGCGGCTGCCGGCACGTCCATGCGCGAGGCCCACGCGCAAATGTTGGAATCGGGGGTCGATCCCGATTCCGTACTGGCGCGGATCAAGAAGGACAACAAGCTGCGCGTCGGCTATTCACAGACCGTGCCCTGGTTCCAGAAAAGTGCCAAGACCGGCGAGCTTGTCGGCATCTACTACGACGTGGCGCAGAAGCTGGCGGAGGCGCTGGAGGTGGAAGCGGAGTACCAGGAGGTTTCCTGGGCCAATTCCACTGTCTCCCTGCGCAAGGGCGATTTCGACGTCTTCGGCTCGTCCTTGTTCTACACCATGCCGCGGGCGCTGGTGGTGAACTATGTCGGGCCGATGTGGCACAAGGGACGGCTGGCCGTCGTGCACAAGGACAACGCTGGCCGGTTCAAGAGCGACGCCGATTTCAACAGCCCCGATGTGACCTTCTCGGTCAATATCGGCTCGTCCGAGGAGAACTGGGTCAAGACGACCTATCCCGACGCCAAAATCATCACCACTTCGGGCAACATCACCCTGGCCGCCGAGCCGGTGCGGGCGAAGAAGGCGGACATCTGGGCGACCGGCGACCTGGACGCCGTGCTGTTCGCGCGCAAGAACGCGAGTTGGGCGCATATCGTCAATGAGGCCACGCCCATTGGCATGACCGCCAATACCTGGGCCATCCGTTATGGCGACACGGCGTGGAAGTTTTTCCTCGACATGTGGGCCGACCACATGGTCGCCAGCGGCTTCATGAAGGAACGCTACGAGCACTATCTAGCCGAGCTCGAAAAAGGCTGAGCCGATGGCGCGGTCCGTCCTACCGAGCGCGGTCCGCGCCACCTTTCTTCCAACTTTTTCCGATTGCTCCGGTGGAGACTCGAGGGCTCAAGATGATTGTCGACTCACACGCCCATGTATTCGAAAAATGGTCTGGCGCCTGCGGCCTTCCGTCGAGGGAGGTCCACTGGCGGTACATTCAGAAGAACCTGACCCGACCCGCAGCCAAGGTCTTTCGTCACCGCGACGGGGCACCGGCGAAAGCCTCGTTGCTATATCGGGAAGGTGACAACAGCTGGGCGGGGCTGCGCGACGACATCGACTTCCGCGTTGGCCCATACGGTCGGGTTGAGTTCACCGTCGACGGCGAGGACCACTACGTTCAGTACATGCCCGCGGCCATGTATGAAATCGAGTCGACGCCCGAAGGGCTGATCACCCATATGAACGCCGCCGGGGTCGACCACTGCGTCCTACAGGCTGGCTTCACCTATGGCTACATGAACGACTACAACGCCCTTGCCCAGCGCCAGTTCCCGGACCGATTCAGCGGTCTATTCCACGTCGATGAGGCACGCGCGGACGGCGAACATTGGATGTCCGAGACCCTGCGGGCGATCGAGAAGCTGGAGTTGCGAGGTCTCTACTATTGCCTCGAACAGTTCAGCCGGTATGGCTTCGACGCGTGGTTCGATGAGGAACGTTTCGATGCTCTGTGGTCGATTGTTCAGGATGCCGATCTGCCGGTGTTCATTGAGTTCGCAGCCATTCCCGAGTACGACCGGCCCAGCTATCTCGGAGTCTTCGCGCGCATGGAAAGACTGATGGATCGGTTTCCCGGCATCCGTTGGCTGTTCGTCATGTCGCCGCCGATTCAGTTCTTTGCCAGTGACGGGCGCTGGGACATTCCGAGTCAGATCGACGCGCTCTACCGTCGTGACAACGTTCTTCTGGAGGTTTGCCATCCCATATCCTGGGGTGGCATCTGGGACTACCCCTATCCCGAGGCCCAGACGCTTATCCGCGGCCTTCGGGACCGCTACGGATCCACCAAGCTCGTCTGGGGGTCCGACATGCCGAATGTCGAGAGGTTCTGTACCTATAAGCAGAGCCTCGACTACGTTCGACGCTATTGCGATTTCTTCAAGGCCGGCGAGATGGACAAGGTGCTCGGCGGAAACGTCCGCTCCTTGCTCGGAATCAACGGCCACTAAACAAAGCGAGGCCAAAAAAATGACCAGAAGAACTCCCGCAAAGGTCGGCTCTCCGCTCTCCGAGGTGGACACCCCCGCCCTGATCGTCGATCTGGATGCCCTGGAACGAAATTTGGAGGTCATGGCGAAGGCCGTGGAGGGGACCGGCGCGCGTTTGCGTCCCCATGCCAAGTCCCACAAATGCCCGGAGATCGGCCGCCGTCAGATGGCCCTGGGCGCCGTCGGCGTCTGCTGCCAGAAGGTGTCCGAGGCCGAGGCCATGGTCGCGGGCGGCATCAACAATGTTCTGGTCAGCAACCAGGTCGTCGGCAAGCCGAAACTCGACCGCTTGGCCGAGCTCGGACGCGAGGCCTGGGTCGGGGTGTGTGTCGACGACGCGGGCAATGTCGACGATCTGAACGTGGCCGCCGCCCGGGCTAGAACAAAGCTCACGGTTCTGGTCGAAATCGATGTCGGTGCGGGGCGCTGCGGCGTTCCCCCGGGGGAAGCCGCGGTGGCTTTAGCGAAACATGTCCGGGCGAGTGAGCAATTGCGCTTCGGTGGACTCCAGGCCTATCAGGGCCGGGCCCAGCATATCCGCGACTTCGGCGAACGCCGACGAGCCGTCGAGGCGGCCGCAATCCTGACTCGACAGACGGTTCACGCCCTGGCCGCCGATGGCTTGTCCTGCGACATCGTCGGCGGTGCTGGCACCGGGACCTATGCCTTCGAGACCGCGACCGGTATCTATAACGAGCTTCAGGTGGGGTCCTATGTGTTCATGGACGCTGATTACGGCCGCAATCTGGGGGCCGATGGCGGGCCAATCGACGACTTCGAGCAGAGCCTCTACGTCTACACGACGGTCATGAGCCGGCCGGCCGGCGAACGGGCCTATGTCGACGCGGGCCTCAAGGCGTTCAGCGTCGATTGCGGCATGCCGACGGTCCTGGATTTGGATGGCGCGACCCTCGAACGGGCGTCCGACGAGCACGGCGCGCTGATCCTTTCTCGTCCGGATGGCGGCCCGAAGTTGGGGGACAAGATCCGGCTGATCCCGGGGCACTGCGACCCAACGGTCAATCTCTACGATTGGTTGGTCGGCATCCGCGGCGACAGGGTGGAATGCCTTTGGGAGATCTCGGCCCGCGGCGCGGTCCTGTAAGGCGGACCGACGGGTTACGCCGTGACGAAGGGGTGCCGAATCCCGGCGGCATCCCGGTGATAGACGCCGAATTCGGAGATGCCTTTCGCGACCTCATTGTCGATGCAGGGGCCCTCGACGCACATCCGCAGCCCGTTCGGATCGACGCAGCAGCTTCCGCAGATGCCGAAGCCGCATTTCATGTAGCGCTCCAGAGAGACCTGTCCATCGATGCCGAACTCGTCGCAGACCGCGACCACCTCCTTCATCATCAGTTCGGGACCCGCCGTGTAAACCATATCGATGCTTGGGTCGTCCCGGAGGAGCTCGTGGAGCCGTTCCGTGACCAATCCGCGATAGCCGTAGGAGCCATCGTCGGTGCAATAGTGCTTCATGACACCCGCGATAGCGGGTTCATCCGAATACAGCAGCAGAGACTTGTTCCGGGCGCCGATGACCAACTCACTTGTCACGCCCTGGGCGGTCGCGTTCCTGGCGAGAAACGACAGAGGCGCGGAGCCATATCCGCCGCCGACGAGCGCCAGATGTGTGCCCCGCAGGTCGAAGGGCTTCCCGAAGGGACCGAAGTAACCCAGGCGGTCGCCGACCCGGCAGTCGAACAGCTGTTCGGTAAAGGGGCCGACGCGAGCGATGGTGAGGACGAACTCCTCGCCGTCGTCCTTGTAAATGGAGAAGGGGCGCGCGCCGGCTTCCGGTAGCCAAAGCATGACGAACTGCCCGGGTTGGGCGTCGAGGCTTCCCCGGAAGCCGAAGCTCCGGATGCCCCTGGCCTCCTCGACTATTCGGGTGATCGCGGTCGAGCGGACGGTGAGGTCCTCGTAGTCAAACGAGGTCTTGTACGAGCTGCTTTTCATGGGCCTTCCCTCGGATCTCCGCCAGGCTCGAACATCCCCTTGCCGCCAACAGGTCTTTCATCTCCTCGCAAATTTTGCGGAACACCTCGACGCCCCGGGGCACCACCGCCGTCCCAACACCGACCGCCGTGGCGCCGGCCATGATCATCTCGACCGCGTCCTGACCCGTGGACACGCCGCCGGTTCCGATGATCGGGATCGTGACCGCCTGGAAAGTGTCGTAAACGGCCTTCAGCGCGACCGGCTTGAGCGGCGGTCCCGATATGCCGCCGAAGCCGAAACCGAGGACCCGGCGGCCTGTCGCGGCCTCGAAACAGGTCCCCGGACCCAGGGTGTTGACCGCGGTGATGGCGTCGGCCCCGGCGTCCTCGGCCGCTTTCGCGACCGGGCCGATGTCCTGCAGGTTGGCCGAGAGCTTGACGATCAGCGGCGCGCGAAGGCTCGCCTTCAGCGCGCTCACGATCTCGTAGGTGATGTCGGTCCCGGAATGGCCGGCCAGCTCCCCGTATCCGGGCGTGTGCGGGCAGGAGAGGGGAATCTCCACGGCGTCGAATTCCAGATGGTTTGCGAAATGCTCGGCCAGAAAGGCGTATTCCTCGGCGGTTTCCGCCACGAAACTGCCGATGACCGGAACGCCGACGTCCGCGAGATCCTCATACTCGGCCATGGCATGCCGGTACCCTGGATTGGAGTAGCCGACGGCGTTCAACAGCCCCCCACCCGAGGCGCAGACGATAGGCGGTGGGTGCCCCTTGCGCGGTTCCCGGGTGATGGATTTGATGACGACGGCGCCGGCGCCATGCCGGGCGCAGAACTTCAGCGATCCCTTGGTGACCCCGAGAATTCCCGAGGCGAGCACGGTGGGGTTCTCGAGGCGCATGCCAAGGAGATCGACGGACAGATCAACCACACTCTGACCCTGTCAACGGGGGTGCCTTATGCCAAAGGACGCTTCGCCATGCTAAACAACACCATTCGGGGTTGAACAGGCACCATGCGAAGGTCCCAGGGGAGCATGGTATACCGGGGGGAGGAGGCGGAGTCCAGGCAGGCGAGGGCCGTGGTCGCATGACAACGGCCTCCGACCTCAATCCGTCCGAACATCCTCACAGGTGGGGCGTGCTCGCCGGGGTCTGGCTCGTCTATTTCAGCTTCGGACTCACCTTCACTGCCCTTGCACCTTTGGTCTCGACCGTCTCCCGGGATCTCAACATGAGCAACACGGCGATGGGGTCGGTCCTTGGGGCGTGGCAGCTGGTCTACATCTTCGCCGCGCTCCCCTGCGGCATTGTCCTCGACCGCTTCGGGCCGCGCCGGGTTCTTCTCGCCTCGGCGATCATCATGGCGAGCTCGGGCGCGCTCAGGGCGCTGGCGACGGACCACTTGAGCCTGTTCCTCGCGGTGGCCCTGTTCGGGCTCGGGGGGCCGATGATTTCCATCGGCGCGCCGAAGCTGGTCAGCCTCTGGTTCGAGGGACGCGAGCGCGGCCTGGCGATGGGCATCTACATCACCGGCCCGGCGCTCGGCGGCATCACCGCTCTGTCCCTGACCAACAGCGTCATGATGCCGGCGATGGACGGCGACTGGCGGGCAGTGCTGCTTGCCTACGCCGCGTTTGTTCTCGCGGTCGGCGCGGTCTGGTTCGCAATCGCCCAACAGCCTGCGAGCCGTGACATGGAGCGGCGGCTCGCGGCCGAGCCGAAAGTCTCTCAACTCCAGATCTTCGCCGATCTGATGCGGCTGCCGGCCGTGCGCATCGTGCTGTGGATGAGCATCTGTATCTTCTTCTTCAATCACGGCCTCAACAACTGGCTACCGGAGATTCTGCGCAGCCACGGCATGGCTGCCGCTGCCGCCGGATACTGGGCCTCGCTGCCGACCGCGGTGGGTGTGTTCGGATCACTGGTCATCCCGCGGCTGGCGACTCCCAACCGCCGGCTGCCGATCCTATTCGTTCTTTTCTGCGCGGCCGGGGCGTCGAGTCTGCTGCTCCAGGTTTCCGGCGGGCCGTTGCTCGGTCTCGGCCTGGTGCTTCAGGGCCTCGGCCGGGGCGTCATGATGACCGTGGCCATCCTTACCCTGGTGGAGATCAAGGAGGTGGGTTCGCGCCGGGCCGGTCTTGCTGGAGGGTTGTTCTTCTCGGCGGCTGAGATCGGCGGCGTGCTCGGGCCGCTGTCGATCGGCGCCCTGTCGCAGGCGACCGGAGGTTTTGCCGCGCCGCTGCTCATGTTGACCGCGAACTGCGGGGTTCTCGTCCTGCTGCTCGGTTGGCTTCGGCGGGGCGGCCGGCAGACTTCAGACTGAGTGCCGTTCCGCTTCCCGTGGTGCCTCGGGGGCCGACGTTCCAGCCGCTCTTTCAGGCGGGCGATCCGCTTTTCCCCTCCCGCCGGCGCCGGTGCGCGCGCACGCCTCCCGGGCCACTGTATTCACGGCCCAACCGACAACCGCTTTTGCTCCGCGTTCAACGGCGGCACTCACGCCCCAGCGGCCTTCCACGATGACGAGCTTGAGCCCATAGACCGTGACCAGGACGAAAAGGCCGGAGAAAACCACGTCGCTCAGAAAATGGGCGCCCTGAACGATTCGCACCAGTCCAACCAGCACGCCGAAGCCGAGCGCAAGCCAAATCCATGGGCGGCGGTTGCCGGTGATCAGCAGGGCCAGGGCTAGGGTGGCGAAGGCCACCGAGGGATCGCCGGCGACGAAAGAGCAGTTGGAGTCGCATTGGTCGGAGAACACGAGCGCCGGCGTGAACTCCAACTCGCCGCCGAAGGCCTCGAGGCTGCGGGGCCGCGCTCTCCCCCACTGGTTCTTGAACAGAAGATTGACGACCAAGCCGGGCCCGATCACGACCACCGCGAGAAGAAAGCTAAAGGCTCGGGGGGCGAGCCCGAACAGGTGCCGGCCCCAGTAGAGAGCCAAACCAATGCCGATGACGGCGAAGATGATCAGCGCCGCCGCCACCCAAGAGATCAGCTTGTTGACGGCGCGCAGCAAGGGGTTGTCGGCAAGCCAGAATCCCGCCTCGCGGTCATGGAACAGGGCCGAGACCCAGAGGTCGATTCCCGGAAAGGAAACGAAGATGACGGTCGCCACCATAATTCCCAGGCACAGCGCGGCGATGACTTCGAGATCTCGCGCGGGCGAGGTCGGCGGGAACGGAGACGCTTGGGCGGGCATGCTCATCGGGTATCGAACCGCTCGTGATAGCCACGCAGGTCGTAGAGATGGACCACGCGGTTGCGCCCGCTGCCAAGGGGGTCGGTCACCGTTCGCAGGAAACGATGGCGGTCGAAATGGCGGGTGATACGGTCGAAGCCGCTGTCCATCCGCGTAATCCATAGAACCCTGGCGCTTTGATCTTCGCGAATGCGGGCGGCGAACTCGAAATGGTTCTGGGGAACGCCGTCATGGTCCCAGTTGACGACCGGCAGGCCGGCGGAGCGGGCGTAGTAGCGCAGCTCGGCATGAATGTGGCGGTCGTCGGCCAGAATCGCTGAGTAGGGCGATTCTTCCGCGGCGCCGATCTCCTGCACCACGAGCGCGCCGAGGCGGTCCCAGCCGCGTATGCGTTTGAAATCCTGGCCGCGGCCGAGCGCGTCGGCCAGGGCCGGGTAGAGGATCAATGCGCTGAGTCCCAGGCCGAGGACCGTATGTAGACCGATGGAGGCCGGAATGACCCGGCGTCCGATCGGAATGCGGCTGAGCCAAGCGACGACAAGAATGGTTCCCGCGGCATAGGCCGTCGCGGCCCAGTTCGCGTGGGCGCGCGACACCCAAGCCTGCGCCGCGACGAGCAGGATCACGGGGAGGACGAAGGCGAGCAGATAGCGGTCGCTCGCCCGTCCCCGCGCCTGCCGTTTGACCAGCCCCCAGATCAGCCCGACGAACAGGATCGGGCCGAAAACGCCGAACTGGGCCCCGAGGAACGCGAAAAGGCCGCCGACCTCGAAGAGCTGGCCCCACCATTTCGCGTTTTCCGCGGTATGCGCCACGGTCGAGAAATCGTGGGTCATGTTCCAGAGGATATTCGGCGAGAAGAGAAGCACGCCGACGGCGCCGGCGATCAACCCCGGCCTGCTCCACAGCAGCCAGCGATGCTCGGCGGCGCGCGCCAGAAAAAGTCCCGCGCACATCAGGAAGTAGAGCATCGCGTATTTGCTGAGCAGTCCGAGACCCAGGGAAACGCCGAGGAGCAGGGCCCATCCCAGGCTGCGTTCGCTAAGTGTGCGGTGAAGCGCCAAAAGCGCCAGGCTCCAGAAGAAGAGCAGCGGCACGTCGGTGGTGATCAGGCCAGAGGAGAACCAGACGGCGGGAACGGTGGCATAGGTCAGGGCCGACCAGAAGGCGACGCGGTGGTCGTAGAGGTCGCGGGCGAGGACGAAGATCAGCAGGGCCGTCCCCATGTGGAAGAGAGGCGAGGCCAGGCGCACGGCCGCCTCGCCATCGCCGAAGACGGCGGTCGTCGCCGCGATGACCCAGGCGATCATCGGCGGCTTGGAGAAGTATCCGAGGTCGAGGTCCTTGGCCCAGGACCAGTATTGCGCCTCGTCGGGTCCCAGGTTGTGGTCGGCGGCGAACAGCAGGGCGATGCGCAGCGCGGTCAGCGAACCGACAAGGAGCAATGTCGCCTGAAAGGCCGACAGGCCGATGAGCGACCATGTCTCGGTCGATGGGGAAGCCCCGATCCTTGCGTGCTGTTCCGTGCCGCCACTGTCCACGTTCATGCCCGCCATATACCACAAGGCCGGCCTCATCCCGCAAGGGTGGAAGACGGGAAACGACGATCGTCTTTGCTAGAGCAGCGTGATCCCCAGAGCGGTGTTTACGGTGCTCTTGATCACGTCGAAGACCGCGTTGATGGCGCTCTCGACAGCGAGCAGGGTAAGGGTGGTGGCGCCGGCGATGATTTGTATGGCCACGTTCTTCTGCATCGCCAGGAGCGTTTTGGCCAGCTCGGCATCAAGCCCTCCCGCCGCGAGGCGCCCGATTTCCTTGATTCGTCTCGCCAGGGTCTTGAACTCGCCCTTGGCAAGGTCCTTTGCCTCCCGCCAGTTCGGGCCAAATGCCTGGGCGCCCGCTCCGATCATCTGCTGGGCCAATGCGCTTGCGTCGATCGACATGATGACCTCCCTCTCCGAGCGGCCTTACTCGCCGCCCCGCCGCTTTGCACGCTCGATGAACAGTGCGATGGAGATGCTCTGCACCAGGGTTTCGTGCGCCGTGGGCAGGAAAGCCTTGGCCTGTTCCGGGCCGGAGCCATCCTCGCGATCACGTTCGTCGAGCCGCTGGTGACCCTGGCGCAAAAGGGTGTGGTTGGCCTGTACCCGCCGCAACTGCAGGGCCGTGCAATTTGCGCTGTCGCCGCCCTCGAAATCGCCGATCCATTCGCGGATCGTCTCGTCGGTGACGGTTTCGGCGAGGCGCGCCACGCCGCGCGAGAGACGCGCGCAAGCACCCGATGAATCCAGGATCCCGGCCCGCGTCACCAGTACGCGCAGCCGGGCCTCCTCGGGGAAATAGAAATCTTCGAGGTTACCCTGGTAGCTGGCCGCGTCGCACATTTCGTCGCGGTTGAAAGTCGCCGACTGCAGGTCCTCGGCAATACGCATTTCGCACTGACTGCGGGCGTTGGTGCTGGTTTCCGTCGCACAGTCGCGGCGTTCGATCTCGCCGACGAGCCCTCGATAAAAGGCGCATCGCCCATAAGCGTCGGTCACTCGAAGCTGGAATTCCTCAAGCGCTGTCTGATAGTCGCTCAGGCCCTCCTCGATCCGAGGATCGTTTTCCTCAACCAGTTGCACGGCACAGCCGGCAAGCGTCCACGCCAGCATGACGACAAGAATGCTCTTCCCGCGCAACAGCATGGCCCGACCTCCCGCGAGTGATCCGTGCGCTACACTACTCCCCTGGAGTGAGAAGAGAAACATCGGGATGATGATTAATCCTTGACCCCAACCCGCCGCGATGCGTCGCCGGTCAGAATGGTTCTATTTCGTCGCGTAGTGGTCTAGATTTCGCGAATGTGACAGCGCCGTGACGACCGAGGCATGGCGGCGCCAGCCGGCCGGTCAGGCCACCGTGGCAAAGCGGATTACATCGTATGGGCTGAACATGAGCGAGAACCGGGAATTCGAGCGTGTCGAGCTTCGCCTTGCCCGAGCCGGCGGGGATCTGTGGCCGGCCCTGGAGGCCGCACAGTACACCCGCGTCATCAACCACGACAAACCAGCCAGCGAGCAGGAGCGGCTCACCCTCGAGGCGTTCCTGAGCAATTTCTCATCCTATACGGAGAGCTGGGAACGGACGGCTCCCGAGGATCACGCTGCGGCCCTCAAGACCCTCGATCACTGGCTGGATCAGCTCAAACAGGCCGGGCTGTTCGTGCATTGGGGGGCGATCGCCTGTGCCATGATGGGGTCGGGCGGCGAGCCGTCGGTGCTGCCGATGGCTATCCTCAATATCGGACGCGACGGCAGCGAGCAGGCAGTCCTTCGTATCCCCAGGAACGTCTTTCTGCCGGCGCCGGGCCCGGAATCCCGCGGGGGTGATGAGTAGCGGAAGGGCAGGTGCCCTTACCGTCGATCCGGATTGCTGGGCGAGGACGGATAGCGCGCGCCTTCCGCCGCACCTGGGGGCATGGCCAAGTCCAAAGAGGCTAATTCTCCCTTCGTGAAGATAAGTTCGATCGCTCCAAGATTCTCCTCGAGCCGTTCGACACGCTTGGTTCCGGGAATCGGTACGATGTCGTCGCCCCGGGCCAACACCCAGGCGAGGGCGAGCTGGGCCAGGGTGCAACCCTTCTCCGCGCTGAGGGCCTCGACATGGGCCACCAGCTCAAGGTTCCTGGCGAAGTTTTCGCCTTGGAAGCGCGGCGCGCGGCGGCGCCAATCGTCGGCCGCCAAGTCCTCGGGGGAACGGATCTGTCCCGTCAAAAAGCCGCGTCCGAGCGGGCTGTAGGCGACGAAGCCGACGCCCAGATCCCGGCATGTCGCGAGGATGTCCGCCTCTACCTCGCGGGTCCATAGAGAGTATTCGGTCTGCAAGGCGGCGATGGGGTGGGCGGCCGCGGCGCGGCGGAGGATATCCGACGGCACCTCCGAGAGGCCGAGATGGCGGACCTTTCCCGCCCGCACCAGCTCGGTCATGGCACCCACCGTGTCCTCGATCGGTACCTCGGGGTCCATGCGGTGGAGATAGTAGAGATCGATAACATCGAGGCCGAGACGCTTGAGGCTGGCGTCGCACGCCCGATGGACATAGTCGGGCTTGCCGTTGACGCGCCAGGGGTCGGTCGAGCGGTCGATGCCGAACTTCGTCGCCAGGATCACCTGGTCGCGTCGGTCGGCGACCGCGCGGCCGACAAGTTCCTCGTTTCGGCCCTCGCCGTACATGTCGGCGGTGTCGAGGAAGGTCAGACCGAGCTCGAGGGCACGATGAATCGTTCGGATCGACTCGGCATCGTCCCCTGGTCCGTAGAATTCGGACATGCCCATGCAGCCGAGGCCAAGGGCCGAGACTTGGATGCCGCTTTTCCCGAGTTCCCGAGTTTCCATCAGTCCTTCCCTCCGACGCCGCCATGCCAGTGCTTTTCGCGTCGTAGACCAGCGGGCCTGGCAGCCGACACCACCCGTTAATATAGGGGCAGGGTCGCGAGAAAGTCGCCTTCCGAGGACGCCGTGTCGCCGCCGTCTTCCGTTTCGAACTCCACGAATTCAATGGCATCACTGTCGTAGAGGTTCGTATCGTCGAGCAGGCCGCCCACCAGCGGCGCGTCGATGGCCGTTCCGTCAAGGCCGGTATCGGTATCCAGCGCTGCAAGCCTCGGTGGTTCGATCGAGGTCTGGCCAGGGCTCTTCCACAAACCGGGAACGGACAAACCGAGCGCGAAGAAGAGCATCGCCGTTGCGGCAACGGCCACCGGCCAAGCCAGCCAGCGGTATGCGATCCAACGCCAGCGCCGCGGGGAGTTGGGCTTTGCTATATCGGAGGGCAACGGAAGATCGCTGAGCCGCGCCGCGAGGGCGTCGGAAGGAGGAGGGGGCGTGACCGTCTGCAGCGTCTCGTCAAGGGGGGCGGCGTCCCGCCAGGCCTCCTTCGCCTCTGCCGACAGGGCGAGCAGTGCCCAGGCGGCGGGACGTTCCGCCTCGGGCCAGCGTTCGACCTCCGCGCCATAGGTTTCGACCAGTCGGCGGAACCGTTCCGGCGACATCGAACGCAGGTCGGATGGGTCTGAAGGGGGCATCTCTCTATCCATCAGGAGGTTCCCAACATGTCGTTCAAAACCGGCTCAAGCTGCCGGCGGAGGCTGCGTCGCGCCCGGGCCAGCAGCGATTCGACCGCGTCCACACTGAGGCCGAGGATCATCGCCGCCTCCCGGTTGCTCAAGCCCTGATAGTAGACAAGGGTGATGGCCGCGCGCTGCCTCTCAGGCAGGGCGGCCAGCGCGCGCCGGGTCGTTCGGCGCCGATCCAAGGCGGACTCCAGGCTGTCCTCGCCGTCGTCTCCCACGGGGTCTGGTGGTTCGTCGTCGATGAAGCGACGGCGGGCGCGCTGCCGGTCGATGCACAGGTTGATCGCGACCCGATGTAGCCAGGTCTTGAGTTCGGCGCCGCCCGGCCGCCAGACCGCGATCTTGCCGTGCAGGCGGAGAAAGGTGTCCTGGGCCACGTCCTCCGCCTCGGCACGGTCACTCAACATGTACCAGGCGCACGCCATGATCGGCCGCAAATGCCGCTCAACCAACACGCTCCAGGCGGCGTGGTCGCCCACAGCCGCCCGCGCGACAAGGTCGTCGTCAGGGATCCGGGGGGCAGGATCCGGGGGCGGGCTGTGGACGTCCATCGCGTCTCCGGTTTTTTGACTCCTCTGCCTGAGATTGAGATGGTACCGGGTCAGCGGCGGCGCCACCGGCGCTGCGGCGCTTCGCTGGCCTCGAGCTCACCGTCGCTGTTGGCGTCGTAGCGGGAGAACCAACGCGCCGTCGGATTTGCCAGTTCTTCGGAGGTGATTTGCTGATTACCGTCGGTATCCAGAAGGTCGAACAGGGTCGTCGCCGCCAGAGCCTGGAAAAGGCGGCCCCGGCGCCGAAACTCATCGGCCGAGAGCTGATCATCGCCGTTCAAGTCCGACGCGGCGATCAGGCGGGCGTGTTCGGCCTTGATCTCGTCCAGGCTGACCGTGCCATTGCCATCCGTATCGAGGAAACGGATGAATCGGCTTTCCCGTGGCTCGGAACGTTCGTTGTCCTGCGCCGCGGCGGGCTGCGCCAGAAGGCCACCGCAGAGGAGTGCGGCCAACGGCGTCAGTGCGAGGATTCTCCACGATCTCATATTCGTTCTCCAGTATTTCGAAAGCAAAGCCGATACCCTAGAGGCTCGATACCGATTACACGGGAACGGCGTCGAAAACCTGTCGCTGATGGGAGACGTGAGGAGAGGGGCGCGCTCTAACCGCGGTGGTCGCGCTCGTGGTGGGCGCGCAGCATGTCCTCGCCGAAACCGTCGAGCGGATCGTGCCAGACCGAGTGGACGTGATTGGCGCCGTTCTGGGTGTTGTCGTACTCGATGACGAGGGTGGGGCCGTGGAGGCGATAATAGTGGGGACGGCTGGGCTCGAGGGAGCCGGCCCAGGCGAAATGCAGCCGGTCGATCCCCGCCTCGCGCATGCGGTCGAGGTGGAGATCGGCGAGATCGGCGCGCATGTTGCCGAGATACGTCCCAACCAGATTCAGGGCGATGCCGCGATGGGTCTCGTCCATGCCGGCCAGGGCCAGCCCTTCAGGCTGGCGCAGGCTCTGCTCGCGCCCGGGGCCGGTTACGATATTACCGAGCGAGCGGTCGGCGATCACGGCCGAGTCTCGCTGCGGGTCCGGAAGCCCGTTGATCAAGCCGAAGGCAAGATCGTGCTCCGCCTTCAGTACCCTCAGGCCGGCATGGGAATGACCGTGGGGAACTTGGGCCGGGTTGGTGCCGAAGAAAGCCGGAGTGACGGCGATACCTTGGCCGGGGACGACCGTGAAAGTGAGCGACAGGTGATGGCCTTCCATGCGCCATCCCCAAGGCGTGCGAGCGGTGGGCTCGCCGAAGATGGCGAGGGCGTAGTTCTCGGGATCGCGGTAGGAGGGACGCCCCGTGAGCTCGCCCAGGATCGCTTCGATCTGGATGATCCCATGGGCTTTGCGCAGACCGGCCTCGCTGAGGGCGGCTTCGATCAAGTCCCATGTCAAATCGCGTTGCTCCCCGGTCATGGCCTTAAGGGGCAGGCCGGGGCGCCGACGCGGCGTGTAATGCCAGTCGCGGCGGGCGTCGCCGTCGAAGGGCAGCAGCGCGACGCCGCGCTGTTCCGGCGACAGGCTTTCGAGAAGGTTGGCGGCGCGCCCGGTCATCGGGTCGACCGAGCGCGCGATGGCGGGTGCCGAGACCATAGAGGTCAGCGCGACCGCGCCTGCGGTGCCGAGAAAGCATCGCCGCCGCATGGGTCGCGCCCCTTTCCTAATATGCGTATTTGACGGAGCAGCCGTAGGGGCGGGTCGACGCCTCGCTGATTGGCTGGCCCGCCTTCATTTCCGCCAACGCTTGGCGCACATAGTTCTTGGCGTCCTTGACGCTGCTACGGCGGCTGGTCGGTTTGTCGTCGATGCCGCCCATATAGACCAGCGTGCCCTCGGGATCGACGATGTACATATGCGGGGTCGTGCGCGCCGCGTACAGCGTACCGACCTTGCCCTCGGGATCGAGCAGGACCGCCGAAGGCGCAGCGTCCCGCGTCTCGGTAAGTCGGTTCGCCTCATCGCCTTTGACGTAGCCCTGCGTGCCGGGGGCGGAGGAGATCACCGACAGCCAGACGACGCCGTCCTTGGCGGAGTCCTTTTGCAGGGCCTGCATGTTGCCGGTCTCATAGTGCTTCCGCACATAGGGGCAGTCATGGTTGGTCCATTCCAGGATCACGGTCTGGCCGCGAAAGTCGGACAAGCTGTGGCTCCGACCGTTGCTGTCGACGGCCGTGAAGTCCGGCGCGGGCTGCTGCACGGAAGGCGCGGCCAGCGCCGCGCCGGCAGTGATCAGCCCGGCCATGCCGATGGCCAACGCGAAGGGCAGGGCGTGCGAAGACGCGACGGATTTCATGTCAACCTCCGATGATGTCCCGATTCAGTGAGTCCAAGGTGGATACGACGGCCGCTTCGGTAAGGATCTGGGGAAGAACGATGGGGTCCCGGCCGCTGTCGGCCGGCGGATAAAAGACGTAAAGGGGCACGCCGCTGCGGCCGAATTCGCGCAGCGCCGCCGTGATCTCGGGATCGCGGTTGGTCCAGTCCCCCTTCAAATAAGCAACATCCCAGCGTGCGAAAGCATCTGCCACCTCTTGCGTCGCCAGGGCCACGCGATCGTTGACCAGGCAGGTGACGCACCAGGCAGCCGTAAAGTTCACGAACACGGCACGGTTTTCCCGTCGCAGTTGGGCCAGACGATCTGCGGAATAGGGCTCATAGGCGAGTCCATCCGACGGCAGCGAGGCTGTCGCCACGGGCGAGGCCGGGGAAGGCGCCGGCGCGGGCAGTCGTACGAGAACGAGGGCCAGGATCACGGCCGCCGAGGCGCCGACCGCGCCGGTCACGCGCCAACCGCGGGCGCCCTCGCGCGTCGCGCCGTGCAGCCAAGCCGCGAAGGCGATCAGCAATATGCCGGCCAGCGCCACCAGCACGCCTTGCGGTCCCGTCTGTTGGCTGAGCACCCAGACCAGCCAGATAGCCGACGCGTACATGGGAAAAGCGAGGGCCTGTTTGAGACGCTCCATCCAGGCTCCGGGCCGCGGCAGGAAGCGGAGGAGCGAGGGAAACAGGCTCAGCAGCAGATAGGGCAATGCCATGCCGAGGCTGAGGGCCAGAAACACGCCCATGGAAACCGCGGCGGGCTGGGTGAGGGCGAAACCGATGGCGGCGCCCATGAAAGGTGCCGTGCAGGGCGTCGCGACGATGGCCGCGAGAACACCGGTGAGGAAGGCCCCGCGATGGCCCGAGACGGCCGAGAGATTGCCACCGATACCCATTAGCGAGCTGCCCACCGCGAACACGCCGGAGAGGCTCAGTCCAACCGCGAAGAGCAGATAGGCAAGCAGCGTGACAAAGACCGGGGATTGCAGCTGGAAGCCCCATCCCACCTGCGTGCCGCCCGCCTGCAGGGCGATCAGGGACCCGGCAATGGCGGCGAAGCTGACCAGCACACCAAGCGTGAAGACGGCACCGCCGATCGCCGCATGTTGACGTTCGCCGTGGGCCTTGGCCGCCAGCGCCAGGGCTTTCATCGAGAGGACCGGAAAGACACAGGGCATGAGGTTGAGGATCAGCCCGCCCATAAGCGCGAACAGGAAGGCGTTGAGTACCGTAATGTCGGGGCCTGCCAGCCCGGCCGGGGCAAGCACTGGCTCTGCGACGACCCGGAAGGCTTGGCGTGCGGTCCCCGTCTCCAGCGCCTCCTCGATAACGATGATGCCTTCCAGGATGCCTTCGAGGGGTCGATAACCGGGCTGAAGATCGACCGTAAGCGCCTCCGCCCCGATCCGCGCCTCCTGCTCGGCGGCATTATCGATCCAGCCGTCCTCGTAGGGAAAGAAAGCGACGTCGCTCACCCGATCTGCCGGCAGCGAGGCGTCTATGCTCAGGCGCAGGCCGTCCGATCCGGTGGCGACGGTGGTGGGCCAAGGTGCGGGCTGAGGGAGGGCCCGGCGGGTGTTCTCGAAAAGTTCGGCCCAGGCGGGATCGGCCCCGGGCGAGTCGGACGTCGCGACCAGGGTGAGGGCGACCTCCTGGTCTTCGGGAATACAGATCTCCTCGCAGACCAGCCATCGTGCATGTCCCCGCAGGGTGACGGGCTCGCCCACCGGGAGATCCGCTGGCGCCTTGATGCGCGTGAGCAGAAGAACCTCGTCCTTGTAACCGAAATTGACGAGGGGGCCGTAGGGGAGGCGATGGGGCGCGGGCCACTGGATCTCGCCGGCCGAGAAGCCGTCGGGAAGCTGCCATTCGATATGCGTGGGCTCGCCCGAGTCGCCGGGGTTGCGCCAATAGGTGTGCCAGCCTGGCGGAATCTTCTGGCGGAGGCCGACCCAGACCTCGCCGCCGACGGGCAGACCGGAGACCTCGCTGACCAGGGACGCGTCGACCTTACGCTCCGCGTTCGGCAGGCTGAGTGGTGGAACGGACGGAACCGGCGCCGAATCGGTGGGCGCTTGCTGCGGGGAAAGCATATCCTGGACGAGGCCGGGAAGGTCCTGGGCGGCCCCGAAAGACATTGTGGCAAAGAAAAAGATCGCGCAGGCGGCAAGAGCGTTGACCAAGCGGCCCATCTCCGTTCGCTTCAGGATCATCTCAACCCTCGACGACATTCCCCGTCGTCCAACCGGCACGCGTCCTGGCACATGGGAAATGCGCGGGGGCCGTTCAAGCGGCCGAACCGTGCCAAGTCCTGGCTTCGCGTCGAACACGAAATTGTGAAAAAAAAAGGCGCCGCGGGATGCGGCGCCGGCGAGTGGTTGGAATGGTCGAGGGTAGATTCACAAAGGAAAACGAATCTCAAAGGCGGGGTAGCTCGAGGATGTCGGTATCGCCGGCCCAGGCCTTTTTCATGAGCTTCTCGACGACGCGGGCGGCGGAGGTATCCTTGCGCGCTTCCTGCGCCTTCATCAGGCCGTACAGCGCCCAACCGTCATTGGGAGAGTCCAGCAGGCTGCGACGGAAGACTTGCACCGCCTCGTCGGGGTTCCCGGCGGCGACCAGGACCGCGCCCAGCGACCGGCGTACCGGGTAGTACCAGTAAGGCGGCTCCATATAGGGTAGGCTGTCCTGAGTCGCGACCGCGTCGCGGAACGCCTCCTCCGCATCGGCTAGGTCGCCCTTTGCCTGGGCCATGCGGCCGGCGATCACCTGTTGGGCGAGGCGGAGGATGTTCACGGCCGGCACCCCGCCCGCGATCATATCGGAGAAATCCACCGTCTTCTCGATGCGGGCAATTGCCTCACCTTCGGCGTAAGCGGCCACGAAGTCTCGCTGGCCGGTGCGGGCGATGGCACGGGCGTAGTGCCACATGGCCTTGACGAAGGGGAAATCGTCGCCAGGGTCAGCCACGGCGAGGATCGTGTCCGGCGTGCTGAACTGGGCATGCGCAAAGTAGGGCGCGGCCATGATCGGTTGCGTCCAGTAGACACTGCGGGCCACCTCGGGCTCGACGGTGCCGACCAGTTTCTCCGCGTATTCGATGGCCGTATCGCCGTCCCCGGCCATCTGCGCGGAGGTCACGACGAAGTGAATGTTATGCGGGTAGTAGCCCGAGGGATAGATGCCCCGCGCCTCGACCTGCGCGAGATACGCTTCGTCGGCGGCAACGGCCTTGACGTTGGCATCCAGCGAATCGACGTAGCGCCCGACCCGGTAGTAGATGTGCGAGGGCATATGCACCAGGTGTCCGGAACCCGGCATCTTGTCGCCCAGACGGTCGGCATAGGGCTCGGCCCGCTCCGGTGTCGTCGAGGCCTCCACGATGTGGATATAGAGATGTATGGCGGCCGGATGATCCGGGTTTGCGGCCAGGACCCGTTCCAGGGTCGCGACGACCTCGGCGGTCCGCCCCTTGGATGTGCGGCCGTCCGCCTCCCAATAATCCCAGGGTGACAGATTCATCAGGGATTCGGCGTAGAACACCTGGATGTCGTGGTCGTCCGGGTAACGCTCGGCGACTTCGCCCATGGCATCGGCATAGGCCTTGTCGAGGGCGGCGCGGTCAGCTTGCGGATCAGCGGAGTAGCGTTTGGCGAGGGCGGTGATCAACGCCTGCTCGCGCGGCGTCGCCGTATCCGCCAGCTCTTGCGCCTTGCTGATCGCGGCGACGGCATGCTCGGACGCCCCGTCGTCCATGGGCGCATTGATGTTGGCGCCGAGCACCAGGGCCTCGCCCCAATAGCACATGGCGCAGCCGGGATCGATTCGTCGCGCGTGGCGGAAGGCGCGCAGGGCTTCGGCGTGATTGAAACCATAGGTCCATCTCAGGCCCTGATCGAAATAGCGCTGCGCCGTCTCCCGCGTCGTCGTTACCGGAATGGTGAGATCGCCAAGGTTCTCGAACAGCGGCGGTGCCTTCGAGTCGTTGGTGGCAAACCAGGGTACCGCCGAGGCCAGCCGAATCGTCGGCTGAAACTTCTTCGCGCGATTGGCCTTGCCGCGGCAAACCCGGGCCGCCATGTAGCCGGGATTGAGAAGCTGCTCGAGCTGCGCCTGATCGACTGTCGCCGCCGGCACATTGGGCACATTGGTAGCAAAGCTGAGGGCGGCGAGCGCCGTTCCCAGCAACAGCCCACTGACCCAAGTCCTTTCCATCCCTCTGCCCTCCGTAACCATTCCCGGCGTCCGTCCGTTGGAAGCGGGCGTCGAGAGTTTCGAAGTTCGGCGTATCGTTGGTTCGCCCTGCTAAAGACAGGGTGCCGACACAGGATTTCAGGAGGATTTCTCGAAAGGCGTGGAAGTGTTTCAATTGTTTCACTATGACTGGGAGGCACGGTCGCCGTTCGAGAGGGGGCGGCGAGCGGCCCGCAGGACCCCCGCTGACGCTCGGCCGGTGCTTATGCCGAATTGTCCGCAGCTATCGGGGATCCGATGAAAACCGCCGATTTCGATTTCGACCTGCCACCGGAGTTCATCGCGCAAAGGCCGGTGACGCCGCGCGATTCCGCGCGCCTGCTGGAAGTGGCGACGAGTCTGAACGATTTCCGGGTCACCGACTTGCCGGAGCTCTTGCGGCCTGGGGATATTCTCGTCGTCAATGACACGAAAGTCATCCCGGCCCGCCTTGTCGGCTGTCGCGGCGAGGCCCGGGTCGAGATCACGCTGATTCGGTGCGAATCGCCGGAGGTCTGGCAGGCGCTGGCACGGCCGGCCCGCAAGCTGCGGCCGGGCGACAAGATCTCGTTCGACGAAGGTCTGTCGGCGAGGGTGGCCGCGCGCGGCGAGAACGGGCAGGTGACCCTGACCTTCGACCGGGGGGCGGAGGTCCTGACGGCCGTCCTTGACCGCATCGGCGCGATGCCGCTGCCACCCTATATCAAGCGGCCGAATCTGGCCGACGACCGCGACCGGGCCGATTACCAGACCATGTTCGCGGCCCGCGCGGGGGCGGTCGCGTCGCCGACCGCGGGGCTGCATTTCACGCCCCGGGTCACACAAGCCTTGGCCGAGCGTGGCGTGCGCACGGTCGCGCTGACCCTGCATGTCGGGGCCGGCACCTTCCTGCCGGTCAAGACGAATGACGTGGCGAACCACAAGATGCATGCGGAGTGGGGTGAGATCCGCGCCGAGACGGCAGCCGCGATCAACTCGGCGCGGTCGCGGGGCGGGCAGGTGGTCGCCGTCGGCACGACCAGCCTGCGCCTGTTGGAGACGGCGGCGGCGAAGGACGGCGATCTGCGCCCCTTCCTGGGCGACACCGAGCTGTTCATCACCCCCGGCTATCGGTTCAAGGCCGTCGATCGCCTGCTGACCAATTTTCATCTGCCACGCTCGACCCTGTTCATGCTGGTCTGCGCCTTCGCCGGCACGACGCGCATGAAGGCGGCCTATGAGCATGCCAAGCGGGCCGGCTATCGTTTCTACTCCTACGGCGATTGCTGCCTGCTGAACTGGAGCACGGACGGTTGAGCGGGCTCGCCTTCGACCTCGGTACGACAGATGGGGCGGCCCGGCTGGGCCGGCTGAAAACCGCCCATGGATCGGTCGATACGCCGGTCTTCATGCCCGTCGGCACCGCCGCCAGCGTCAAGGCGATGACGTCGGAGGCGGTGGCCGAGACAGGCGCGCGAATGATCCTCGCCAACACCTACCACTTGATGCTGCGGCCGGGCGCCGAGCGCGTGGCGGCGCTCGGGGGACTCCACCGGTTCATGAACTGGCCGGGGCCGATTCTCACGGATTCCGGCGGCTATCAGGTCTGGTCGCTGGCCGAACTGCGGACCATCACCGAGGAGGGCGTGGCCTTCCGTTCCCATGTCGATGGGCGCCGCCATATGCTGACGCCCGAGTCCTGCATGGAGATCCAGCGTCTTCTTGATTCCACCGTCACGATGGTCCTCGACGAATGCACGGACTACCCGGTGAAGGCGGAGGAGGCCGCGCGTTCCATGCGGTTGTCCCTGCGCTGGGCCGAGCGCTGCCGCGAGGCCTTCGTCGCGCGGCCGGGTTACGGCCTGTTCGGCATCGTCCAGGGCGGCATGTATGACGACCTCCGGGCGGAATCCGCCGAGGGGCTCAAGGCCATCGGCTTCGACGGCTACGCCATCGGCGGGCTGTCGGTCGGGGAGGGCTGGCCGACGACCTCCAAGGTTCTGGAAGCGACGGTGCCGCATCTGCCGGCGGACCGGCCGCGCTACCTCATGGGCGTGGGCAAGCCCGAGGACATCGTCGGCGCCGTGGCCCGCGGCGTCGACCTGTTCGATTGCGTGCTGCCGACGCGCTCGGGCCGCACGGGCCAGGCCTTCACGCGGCGGGGGCCGCTCAACCTACGCAACGCCCGCCATGCCGAGGACCCGCGCCCCATGGACGTGGATTGCGGCTGCCCCGCCTGCCGGTCCTATAGCCGCGCCTACCTCCACCATTTGGTGCGAGCCAAGGAGATCCTCGCATCCATGCTGTTGACCTGGCACAACCTGCACTACTATCAGGAGCTGATGGTCGGGATCCGCTCGGCCATCCGGGAGGGCCGGTTCGCCGCCTTCGCCGAGGCCTTCGCGGCAGAGCAGGCGCGGGGCGATATCGAACCGGTCTGAGCGGGATGTAATGAGTGACAGCGAATACCACACCCTAAGCCAGCTCGGCCGCGGTTCCGAGATTCCGGCCTCGCCCGAGGAGGCGGTGCTGGATACCGTGCCCAACCCCCATCCGGGCGACAGCTATCTCATCCGCTTCACCTGCCCGGAGTTCACGGCGCTCTGCCCTGTCACCAGCCAGCCCGATTTCGGCCATCTGGTCATTGACTACCTGCCCGCCCAGCGCATCGTCGAGAGCAAGTCGCTCAAGCTCTACCTCGCGTCCTTCCGCAATCACAGTGGCTTTCACGAGGCCTGCACGATCGCCGTCGCCAAGAAGATCGTCGCGGCGACCGAGCCGCAATGGTTGAGGATCGGCGGCTACTGGTACCCGCGCGGCGGCATTCCCATCGACGTGTTCTGGCAGACCGGGGCGCCGCCCGAGGGCCTGTGGCTCCCCGACCAGGGCGTGGCCCCCTATCGGGGCAGGGGGTGACCCCCTTTCTCCACGACACTTCCGGTTTTGCGCGTCCGGACATATATCCTTTTCATGTTATAATGTTCGAGATGTGACGTTCGGGCCGCGATGGCGGCCGTGCGTCGGCCCGATGATGCGGGCCCGGAACCAAGCGATACCCAAGAAACGATGCGCACGGCGCGCCGGCCGGCCCTCATCCAAGGAGGGACCGACAGATGAACGCCGTGATGTTGTTCACCGGAAGCGGGCCTCTGGTCATCCTCACCTCCTACCGCTCGGTGACCGAGCCGCCGTTGTTGGAAAAGCTTTCGGTCAAGGGGATCGAGAAGTTCATCGCCTTCGAGATCCCGTTGGAGCTGGCCAAGGAGAGGTATGGCGGACACTTCTTTGTGGTTTCCCGCGACCTGCGCGAGACCGATGACCTGCGCATTCTGGACTACGACGGCAGCCGCGCCATGAAGCTGTTCAGCTTCCAGGAACTGGGGCCGCCGACCCTCCATGACGGGATAGAGGCGAAGGAGAAAGTCTCGGCCTGAACGGGTCGCGCGGCCCCGCTCGGCGGGTCAGCCGGCGGCCATCTCACGGCGGCGAATAAGCCACCAGACGATGAGGGCGCCGACCAGCTTGCTCGCGGTCATGGCGGCTACGCCCGCAGGCGACAGAATCCCAATACCGCCGAGGAAGACGACGCTATCGATGGGCGCGCCAAGCGCGCTTGAGTAGAGGATGCGCTGTGACAGCGGCCGCCGGGTAAAGCTGTAGACGGCCCAGTCCGCGAACTCGCTGACCAGGAAGGCGGCCGCGCTGGCCACCGCGACCACGGGGCTGGCCATGAAATAGCTGATGACGGCGCCGATCAGCATCGCGACCAGCACGCGATGGCCGATCTCGCGCTGGGCGAAGTCGCGGGCGACGAAGATGAAACCGACGAGCAGCGAAACCGGCGGCCAGGCCGTGCCGTCGGGGAGGTTGACCAGCGGCACCACCGTGAAGGCATAGTTCACGGCGACGATCAAGGCGATGTAGAGGATCGTGAATCTGAGCTGCATTTCGTCGCGTCTTGTTCCTGGGGGCTGGAGCCGGCACGGCTGATTACCATATGTATGGGGGGCATGGCGAGGATGGAAGGGAGGCCGCGCTTGACGGCAGCCAGCCCTTTTTTGCGATCTGTGGACGGAGCCAAGGACGCGATCCGGCGCAAGGCGTTCGCGATGGGGTTTGACGCGGCCGGTTTTACGGCCGCAGCGTCTCCCGAGAGCGACCGTATCGATCTCGCTAGATTCCTCGCGGACGGGCGTCACGGCGATATGACCTGGCTGGCGGATACCTATGCCCGCCGTGCCGACCCACAGGCGCTATGGCCCGAGGCGCGGAGCGTCATCGCGCTCGGGGCCAACTATGGGCCGGAGGAGGACCCACTGGGGGTGCTGCGGCTCAAAAACCGCGGCGCGATCAGCGTCTATGCGCGCAACCGCGACTATCACGATGTCCTCAAAAAACGGGTGAAGCGTCTGGCCCGCTGGATCGCCGCGGAATGGGAATGCGAGGTGAAGGTCTTCGTCGACACCGCCCCGGTGATGGAAAAGCCGCTGGCGGCTCGCGCCGGCATCGGCTGGCAGGGCAAGCATACAAATCTGGTGTCGCGGCATTTCGGGTCCTGGCTGTTTCTGGCCGAGGTCTTCACGACGTTGGATCTGCCGCCCGACCGGGCCGAGACGGACCTTTGCGGAAGCTGCAACCGGTGCCGCGAGGCCTGCCCAACGGATGCCCTGCCCGAGCCCTACCGCATCGATGCCCGCCGCTGCATTTCCTATCTCACAATCGAGCACAAGGACGATATCCCGGAGCCGCTGCGGTCGCGGATGGGCAACCGGATTTACGGGTGCGACGACTGTCTCGCGGTTTGTCCGTGGAATAAGTTCGCGCGCCCGACCGAGGAGGATGCGTTCCGTCCCCGCGAGGGCGCCTCGGCCCCCGACCTCGCCGAACTCGCGGCGCTTGACGACGCGGCCTTCCGTCGGATCTTTGCGGGCACGCCGATCAAGAGAACCGGACGCGACCGTTTGTTGCGGAACGTCCTGATCGCGATCGGCAACAGCGGCGACGCCGGCTTGGCCGAGGCGGCGCGGCAGCGGCTCGACGATGCCTCGCCCCTGGTGCGCGAGGCGGCCCGCTGGGCGTTCGCGCGCCTGACAGCCGAGGCAGGGACGAAGAATCGCGGTGTAAAAAAGAAAAGAGATGCCAGCTCGACGGCGGAAGAGGCGTATTCCGTACGATGAAAAGTGGTGCCCAACCAGCAGTTTGGAGTCGTTACAGCCTTGCTATTACGGCCGGAATCCCGTATATCGATGCTGCAAGAACAAAGCAAAATTATTATTGTTCTTGTTTTCAAGAATCTCGGCAATTTATTTGCGAGAAAATAATAATCACTCGCAGAATAGGCATCAGTTTTATTCGATTACATCATGCAATGTAAGGCTTGGTGAGCTAGTGGCCGAGCCCGATCAGTTTCGGTAAAACGAAGGAGTGCATCCATGGCCCAAAGGCGAACGATTTCGGTGGACGGCAATGAGGCAACAGCCTCGGTCGCGCACCGCACAAACGAGGTAATCGCCATCTATCCGATCACGCCCTCGTCCGATATGGGCGAGCATGCGGACCGCTGGTCGGCCGAAGGCAAGCGGAATGTCTGGGGCACGGTCCCCGAGGTTGTCGAGATGCAGTCCGAGGCGGGTGCCGCCGGGGCGGTGCACGGCTCGCTTCAGAGCGGTGCGCTGACGACCACGTTTACGGCGTCGCAGGGCCTTCTCCTGATGATCCCGAACATGTTCAAGATCGCCGGCGAGCTGACCAGCTTTTGCATGCATGTGTCGGCCCGGGCGGTCGCGACACACGCCCTGTCGATCTTCGGCGACCACTCCGACGTCATGTCGACGCGGAACACGGGGTTCGCGATGCTTGCCTCGGACTCCGTCCAGATAGCCCATGACATGGCGTGTATCTGCCAAGCGGCGACGCTTAAGTCTCGCGTGCCGATCCTGCACTTCTTCGACGGCTTCCGGACGTCGCACGAAGTGGCAAAGATCGAGGAGCTTACCGACGAAGATCTGCGCGCGATGATCGACGGCAAGCTGGTGGCCGCGCACCGCGAGCGGGCGCTGTCCCCCGATCGCCCGGTGATCCGCGGAACCTCGCAGAACCCCGACACCTTCTTCCAGATGCAGGAGGCGCGCAACCCCTACTACACGGCCTGCCCGGGCATCGTTCAGGAGGCCATGGACAAGTTCGCGGCGCTGACCGGCCGGCAGTACAAGCTGTTCGAGTATGAAGGCGATCCCCAGGCCGACCGCGTTGTGGTGGTGATGGGTTCCGGCGGCGAGACCGTGCATGAGACGGTGAACGAGCTCAACCGTCGCGGCGAGAAGGTCGGCGTCATCAAGGTGCATCTGTTCCGGCCGTTCTCCCTCGATCACTTCATCGCGGCCATACCGCCGACCGTCCGCGCCATCGCCGTCCTCGATCGGACCAAGGAACATGGCGCCCTCGGCGAGCCCCTGCTCATGGATGTCATGGGCGCGCTCATGCAGGCCAAGCAATCAGGTCTGCGGCCGACCGCCGCGGCCGATCCGGTCGTTATCGGCGGTCGCTTCGGCCTGTCGTCAAAGGAGTTCAATCCGACGATGGCCAAGGCGGTGTTCGACGAACTGGCCAAGGACAAGCCGAAATCGCGCTTCACCGTGGGTGTGGTCGACGACGTTACCGACCTGTCCCTGACCCCCGACATGACCTTCAAGTCTGAGCATGAAGACGTCAAGCGGGGCGTGTTTTTCGGTCTCGGTTCCGACGGCACGGTCGGCGCCAACAAGAACTCGATCAAGATCATCGCGGAAAACACCGATAACTACGCCCAGGGCTACTTCGTCTACGACTCCAAAAAAGCCGGGACGATGACGGTGTCGCATTTGCGCTTTAGCTCGAAACCTATCCAGTCGCCCTATCTGATTGATCAGGCCGAGTTCGTGGCCTGCCATCAGTTCTCCTTCGTCGAGCGGCGCGACATGCTCAAATACGTCGCGCCGGGCGGAGTCTTCCTGCTCAACTCGCCCTACAGTAAGGACGAGGTTTGGGACCGAGTGCCGCGGTCGATGCAGGAAGCCGTGATCGACAAGCAACTCAAGTTCTACGTGATCAACGCCGACAAGGTGGCGTCGGATGTCGGCATGGGGCGCCGCATCAACACGATCATGCAGACCTGCTACTTCGCCATCTCGGGCGTCCTGCCACGGGACGAGGCGATCGCCCAGATCAAGAAGACGATCGAGAAGACCTACGGCATTAAGGGCAAGAAGATCGTCGATCTGAACTTCGCCGCCGTCGATGCCGCGCTTGAGCATCTGCAGCAAGTTCCGGTGCCGGAGCGGGCGACGGCCAACTACGACCGCGCGCCGCTGGTTCCGGATGCCGCGCCGGACTTCATCCGCGACGTCACCGCCAAGCTGATGGAGTTCGAGGGCGACATGGTACCGGTCAGCGCTTTCCCCATTGATGGCACCTGGCCCGCCGGGACCACGAGATGGGAGAAGCGAAACATCGCCCTCGAAATCCCGGTCTGGGAGGAAGATCTCTGCATCCAGTGCAACAAGTGCTCGCTGGTTTGCCCGCACGCCGCGATCCGCGTAAAGGCCTATGACCCCGAGCATCTGGAGAACGCGCCCGAGACCTTCAAGTCGATGGACTACAAGGGCAAGGACTTCGGCGAAGGCGTCAAATACACCGTCCAGGTGGCGCCGGAAGACTGCACGGGTTGTAAGCTTTGCGTCGAGATCTGCCCGGGTAGGGAGAAGGGTAACCCCGACAACCGCTCCCTGAGGATGGAGCCGCAGGTGCCGTTGCGGGAAAAGGAGAAGGAGAACTTCGAATTCTTCCTCGAGCTTCCCAATCCGGACCGCAGCAAACTGCGCGCCAACGTCAAGATGTCGCAGTTCGCCCAGCCTCTGTTCGAGTTCTCGGGCGCCTGCGCGGCTTGCGGCGAAACGCCCTACATCAAGTTGATGACCCAGCTTTACGGCGATCGGGCACTGATCGCCAACACCACCGGCTGCTCGTCGATCTATGGCGGCAACCTGCCGACTCATCCCTATACCACCGACTGCGAGGGGCGGGGGCCGGCCTGGGCGAACTCGCTGTTCGAGGACAACGCCGAGTTCGGCCTCGGCTTCCGTCTCGCCATCGACAAGCACGAGGTGCAGGCCCAAGAGACCTTGAAGGCGCTGTCCTCGGACCTTGGAGACGAGCTGGTCCAGGAGATCGTCACCGCCTCGCAGGTTGACGAAGCCGGCATCGCCGCCCAACGGGGTCGCGTCGAGGTGCTGCGACGCAGGCTCGCTTCCGTCGACAAGCCGGAGGCGCGCTGGCTCGAGGCAATTTCCGAGTTCCTGGTCAAGCGCAGTGTCTGGATCGTCGGCGGCGACGGCTGGGCCTATGACATCGGCTATGGCGGCCTCGACCACGTCCTGGCTTCGGGCAACAACGTCAATGTCCTGGTGATGGACACGGAGGTCTATTCGAACACCGGCGGGCAGGCCTCGAAGGCCACCAGCATCGGCGCCGCCGCCAAGTTCGCCATGGCCGGCAAGTCGCGGCCGAAGAAGGACCTGGGGCTCATCTCCATCACCTACGGCAACATCTATGTTGCCTCCGTGGCGTTGGGCGCCAACGATGCGCAGACGGTTCGGGCCTTCCAGGAGGCCGAGTCCTATGACGGCCCTTCAATCATCATCGCCTACTCGCCCTGTGGTCAGCACGGATTCGAGCTGCTCCACGGTGCCGATCATCAGAAGATCGCGGTGCAGACCGGCTATTGGATGCTGTACCGGTACGACCCGCGTAAGCTGGGGACCGGCGACAAGCCGTTGACGCTCGACAGCAAGCCCGCGAGGGAACCGCTCTCTACCTTCCTTGAGAAGGAGAACCGCTTCCAGATCATCCGGCGGAGCGACCCGGACCGCTACGACATGTTGGTGGCGGACGCCGAGGCCGACCTTAAGCGGCGGCGCTCGGTCTATGAGAAGCTGGCTGAGCTGCAGATCCCGTCGCTTTCTGCCAGCCAGGAGGCGGCCGAGTAGAACGGCAAGTCTTCTTCACTTTACGGGAAACGCCCGGTGCTTCGGCGCCGGGCGTTTCGCACGTTTGGATCTCGCGAAAAGCCGCAGATTCCCTGTTGCCATTCCGCAGGGATGCGTTAAGGTTGTTGTTCGCGAAACGTTAATGTCTATGCCCATACTGGAAATATCGAGCAAGGCGCGTCGATACCGAGGCCGAAGCGGACGATAGGTCGAAATGGGCGGACAGTTTTCAGCAGCAATGGAAGGATTCGTTCGGAGACGAAAACGCTTGCGCGCGTCCACAAACCACTCCTTCACGAGCAGCGGGCACGACAAATGATTATCACGCAGGCGTCTTCGAGTTCTTCCGACTCTTCCGAACCATCCGAACCATCGCAACCGAATTCGGTGCGGTCGATCTCCGTTGCCTTGACCGGCAGCGGGGGATCCGGCGTCATGACCGCGGGTCAGATGCTCCTCGACTCCGCCGCGCGAGCTGGGCTGCACGGCATCATGACCCGATCTCTCGGGCCCCAGATTCGGGGCGGCGAGGCGGCCGCCTTCCTCCGACTGTCGTCCAGCGACGTATCCAGCGGGGGGGATCGCGTCGACCTGCTCTTCGCCTTCGATTGGCTGAGCACGGAGCGGTTCGCCGCTGAAATTGCGCTTGGGCCCGAGAGTCTTGTGCTGAGCGCCGGTGACGCCGGGTCCCCGCCGGAGTGGATCACGGAAAGCGGTGCGTGCTGCGAGACCCTGCCGATCAAGGAGATGCTGAGCGAGATTCCCGGCGGGCGTCCCAACATGGTCGCCCTCGGGGTTCTGGCGAGGCTGGTGGGACTCGAACAGGGTTCCCTGCAACCCGTGATCGAACGCGCCCTGAGGCGCAAGGGGCCCGAGGCGCTTGCCGCGAGTGCGGCAGCCGTTGGGGCCGGGTTTGATGCCTCGGACGCCTTCGGGGCCGCCCATCGGCTCGACGCGAACGGAAAAACAGCGGGACGGTGGAACATCAGCGGCAACGAAGCCATCGGTCTTGGCGCGTTGCGCGGCGGCGTGCGTTTCGTCGCGGCTTATCCCATCACCCCGGCCACGGAAATCCTCGAATGGCTGGCCCCGAACCTGGAACACCTCGGCGGCGAGCTCGTGCAGGCTGAGGACGAGTTGGCCTCCATCAACATGATCATCGGCGGGTCTTTCGGCGGCGTGCCGTCGTTGACGGCGACGTCGGGGCCGGGCTTGGCCTTGATGATCGAGGCGCTGGGCCTTTCGCTTGCTTCGGAAACGCCGATCGTCGTCATCGATGTCCAACGCGGTGGCCCGTCTACGGGCATTCCGACGAAGTCCGAGCAAACGGACCTGAACATCGCTTTGTACGGCTTGCATGGCGACGCACCGCATATCGTGACGGCTACGAATTCAGTGGCCGACTGCGTCCAGACCACACAATGGTCGGTTCATTTGGCGGAAACTCTCCAATGCCCCGTGATCGTTCTCACGGATCAGCTCTTGGGGCAGATGCGAGCCATCGTCGACCGACCCCCTGAACTGAAACTGGCCGGGGGACGGGAAATCGCACCCGCTGGCGTTTCGAACTACCAGCGCTACGCCGTGACCAAGTCGGGGATCTCGCCGATGGCGATCCCGGGAACCGCGGGTGGCGAGTATGTCGCCGACGGTCTTGAGCATACGCCCGCGGGCCGCCCTTCGAGCCAGGCGGAGGATCATCTCGCCCAGCTCGATAAACGACAACGCAAGCTCGACGGCCATGACTATGGCGACCTGTGGGCCGATGTGGAGGGCGAGGGCGACATTGCCATCATCACCTGGGGCTCGTGCACCGGGCCGGCCCGCGAGGTGCGCGCTCGTGCCCTTGCCCAGGGTCTGGATCCCAGGCTGATCTCGCTCAGGCTTTTGTCGCCGCCGCAGACGGAGCGTTTCCGCAAGGCAATCGAGGGCGTGCGCCGCGCCCTTATCGTCGAGCAAAGCCACTCGCGGCAATTCTACCACTACCTTCGCGCCTTCTACGATCTACCGCCGGAGGTGCAGGTATTCAATCGGCCCGGACCCTTGCCCATCCGTCCCGGGCAGGTGTTCGAAGCGCTGGTCAACGGGAGTTAGGACGATGACCGCCATTGCAGCACGGGCAACCGAGGGCGTTCCCCACCTCGAGGCAAGGGACTATAAGTCGGACTACAAGCCCATCTGGTGCCCCGGTTGTGGCGACTACTCGGTTCTGACCTCGATTACCCGCGCGCTGTCGGTATTGGGCGTGCCGCGGGAAGAGGCGGCGATCATCTCTGGGATCGGTTGCTCCTCGCGCATTCCCGCCTACACCAGCATCTATGGCTTTCATGGCGTCCACGGCCGCGCCCTGGCTCTGGCTACCGGCCTGAAGATCGCGCGGCCCGACCTGACGGTGTTGGCAGCGGGCGGTGACGGCGACGGCTTTTCGATCGGCGGCAACCACTTCCTGCATGCCTGCCGGCGCAATGTCGACCTGACTTATATCGTTATGGACAATCAGGTCTATGGCATGACCAAGGGCCAGGCCTCACCGACGACGGCGTCGGAATGGGAAGGCAGCAAGCTCACGCCGCATGGCACGGGGGTCAGTCCGTTCCAGCCCCTCGCGGTGGCGCTCGCGGCCGGCGCAAATTTCATCGCCCGAGGGTTCTCGGGCGACCCCAACGGGGTCGCGAAGCTGATCGTGGAGGGCGTCCGGCACCCGGGATTTTCGTTCATCCAGGTGCTCAGCCGCTGCGTGACCTATCGGCCGGAACAGGTTGACTGGCGGAAAATGGTCCGCAAGTCGGAACACGAGCCGACGCCGAACCTCGCACGCGCCGCCAAGCGGATGATGGCCGATGACGGCTTTTCCTTGGGGGTGTTCTATCTCGGCGAACGTCCGGCCTACCTGCCACCGACCGCGACCGACAAAACGGTCGCCGAGGTGGAAAAGCAATTCGAACTTTAGCCGAGACGATCCGGCCGTCGCGCCTTAGCCCGGTTTTCCGTCCGCGCGCGGGAGCATCAGAACGGGCGCGAAAACCGCTGTGAATATGCCAAACGCCAGGACCCAAAAGGCGCCCGATGCCGTCGTCCAGAAAATGGCGGCTTCCGGAGACAATGCCGGGCCGAAAACGCGAGTCGTCGCTGCCAGCGTGACCAGCAGATAAGCGGCAACCACGGGCCGTGGAGCAATCAGCGGGCGACCCGTATGCCCCAGGCTGGCCCGCGTCATGACCGCCAGGATCGAGGTACCCATGGCCCCGACGGTGAGCGCGTGCAGCGCTGAGTCGGGCGCCAACAGCTCCGTTAGCGCGGAAATGGCCAGACAGGCGAAGCCGATGGCGATCCAGGCGTGACCGAGATGCAGCACCCATAGGATCGGCTGGCCGAGGGTCTCGCCGGACCTCCAGAATCGCATCCGCCAGATCAGGGAAGCGGCGGCGATTGCGGCGAGAAGTCCCATGATCGTGGTAGGCCCCCCCGACAGATCGGCGATCGCGGTGCCGATAAGGGCTGCGACCACCAGACGTTCGATCCAGGGACGGGGCGCCGCCTGGATTTCCACCCCCCGCGCCGCGAGCGCGTTTGCGGTGAAGCGTGGGGCGATGCGGTCGAGAATGAGTACGGCCATGAACACAACTATGTAGATCGCAAGCCTGAGGCCGAAGCTGGCGGAGTCGGCAGTCAAGCCCATGGCCTCGGCATGCACCATCGCATTCGCCGCGAACAGCAAGGTGAGCAGGATTACAAAAACAAGATTGCGGGCACGGCCGGCCGCCAGGAGCGGGCGTCCGATCGCCACAGCCAGAGCCGGCACGAAGCCGAGATCGACGATCGCCACGACCACTGGCGGTACCAGCTCCGTCAGATGGAAGGCGAGCCGGCCCGCGATCCAGATGGCGACGAGTGCGGCCAACGGCCAACCGGAGATCGGCTTCGTGCCGGTCCAGGCGGGAACAGCCGTCAAAAGGAAGCCGGCGGCTGCGGCCATCGAGAAGCCGAAAAGCATCTCGTGCCCGTGCCAGATGGATGAGGCCGCCAGAATCGATGGCTGAACCATTCCCGGATAGATCAGTGCCCATGTGGCGAGGGAAAGCGTCCCATACAGACCCGCGAGCAGAAAGAAAGGCCGAAAACCGTAAGAAAACAGGGCAATCCGGAGAGGTAGATTGAGGCGGGTAGAGATCGTGGGCATGGACATGTTGCAGGACTTCCGGTCCAATGGTGCGCGACGCGTCTGAGCCTTAGAATCCTAAAGCCAATGTCGGGCAATTGACCTTGACGAAGATCAACCTACGGATGCTTGACGACAGAATACCGGACACTTACCAGGGAACGGCCATGGCCGGTCACGGGTCGACATCCTGAACGGGGAGGGCTCTGTCATCTTTTTTTTGGAATCGGGTCTACGTCCGCTGACCTTTGCCGCCGCCCTGTTGGCGGGCGCCTGCGCGTCGGTTGCCAATGTGGCGGAGCCCGGCACCGTCTTTCGTGACTGCGCCGAGTGTCCGGAGATGATTGTCGTCCCGGGATCTCCTCCGTTTTCCGTTGGCCGGTATGAAGTGACCTTTCGGGATTGGGAGACCTGCGTTGACGAGGGTGGCTGTGCTCGCCGGCCCGATGACCATGGCTGGGGACGTGGCCGGCGTCCGGTCATCAATGTCAGTTGGCTCGAGGTACGGAACTACCTTGACTGGCTCTCCGAGAAGTCTGGACACGGCTACCGGCTGCCAACTGAGGCCGAGTGGGAACAGGTGCATCGGGCCGGCACGACCACGCGTTTCTGGTGGGGTGACGACCTCGGTCATGGATATGCCAACTGCCGTGATTGCGGGAGCAGTTGGGACGGCCGCGGTTCGGCGCCCGTGGGTTCGTTCCCACCCAACCCCTGGGGTGTATTCGACACGGCTGGAAACGTGTGGGAATGGACGGCCGACTGCTGGCAGCCCAATCAGCTGGATCCCTCCGGCAACGGGGAAACACAAGAGGGCGAGGAAGGCTGTGACGAGAGAGTGATGAGGGGCGGATCCTGGTACTACGTGTCAAGAACCCTGGAGGGCTCTTCGCGGTCCAAGAACGATCCGCGCGCGGGAAGCTACGGCATCGGCTTCCGAGTTGTCCGTGATCTGCGCTGAACGCCCACTCGAAGAATCGGGCGTGTCGCCCGAGATATCCTTCTTTCTCTTACTTCGACGCGAGCGCGCGCGCTAGCTGACTCAAGGCATCCTGGTGCCGCTGATTCGGGATCTGCGCGAAATTGCGGGCCAGCTCAAGGCACATGCGCTGGCGTTCATCGAGGGGACCGTTGTCATTGTCCTCGCCCAGGTCCTCGAAGAAATAGGCGACCGGCACGCGGAGAACCTGAGAGATTTCGTACAGCCGACCGGCTGAGATACGGTTGATCCCACGCTCGTATTTATGCGCCTGTTGATAGGTGACGCCGATCATGTCGGCCATCTGTTGCTGACTCAGCCCCAGCATGATCCGGCGTTCGCGAATACGGGAACCGACATGTCGGTCGGTTTCCGTCGCACGGCTCGCGGCTCGCTCGAAGAGCTTGATCCGCGCAGTTTTCTTGGCGGTTTGAGACACTGATGTTTCCTCCACAAACGTGGACTTGTTTCCGCCCCATCCGCATTTCGATAGACGGTGAGGCTGGTTTTTGACCGGGCGAGACCGCCCTTTTCGGGTCGTGATCGTGAGGTGAAGAACCTCCAGAGTAGAGGCCGATGAGGCTGTCTCCGGCCCGATGACTGTTCTACTATAACATGATTTTTCCCGAACGATAGCGTTGGATTTAGGTTCGATACACAGCCGGGGGTTGAGCCCGGAAATCTCCATCGAGCCGTTTCGGCGCAGCTTCGCGACCGCCTATTGCCTCGCAGTCGGAAGACGCGACATGATTTCGACAAGCCTTGTTGGGACTTACCATGGCAGGCCATGCCAACGCTATGGGCCGAGCGGTCATCCTCCATCGTCAAGTTCGAGATTGTGTCGCTGCCGCTCATCAAGGGCCAAGACCAGTAGAGCCAACTGGGCCCGGTCCAGATTTGACCATCCGGCGGTTACGGTGCCGTCCTTCCACAAAACCGAAATGGCGACGGCCTCGATATCCGAGAGGTTTTCAAGACCGCTCTCGAAGATCTCGGCGGGAGTTGTGCCATGAAGGCTCTCGATCTTTGCCACGAACGTCTCCTTGCACTGCAGATGGTCGGCTCATCTTAGAGCATGTCTCGTTCATATGGACCCATCCTGATGGGGCGGCAGCGGTTCAGGCTGCCAAGCGTCCGGAACGGGCCTGCGGCGGGCTTATCGGGTGCTGTGGCCGATCACGGGTACCGGCCTATACTCTAAAGTGGTAGCATCCTGCGCTTTTGGCGAGATCGCAGGGTGAAACGGACGGCCCATGGAATCTCGATCGCGCTTGTCATTTCTTCTCATGACGGGCAGCGTCTCGGCGCTGATTTTCGTGGGAACCCCGGCGATCGCGGGCATGAAGGCCGGCGAAACGGTTGCTTATGACTTTGGGGGAAAGATCCTACGTTTCGCATTGCCGTCCGGATATTGCCCTCTGGACCACGGTGTTGCGGTCGAAGGCCGCCAATCACACCAGCCCGACTCCGGCGCTCAGCCGCTGGCGATTTTCGCTGCATGTCGCGAGTTTTCGCGCTGGCAGAAGGGCGAGATCGGCGGCTTCTCCGATTTCGGTTTGCTCCTCGTCTCGAGCGAAGACGCCTCGAAAACAGCGTCGGGCGAATGCGATCGCGAACGATTCGTCGATTTCATGGTTCGGGTGATCAACCGAGACGCCAGGGAAGAGACCACGCGGGCGATACGCGCCGACGTCAGGCGGGAGCTGGAAGCGCTCGGCGTGGGCGAGATCATGTGGACTGGCGTGCTCGACCATGACGACAAGGCGGCCTACGCGGGCTTCGTCGGCATGGGAAACACGAGACGAATATCCCTGGCTGGAATTTCCGCGGTAACGTTGGTCGACGGATTGCCTGTCAGTCTGATCATGTTGAATCCCATCGCCGACAACCGGTCGTTTCCCCGGCTGCTTGCGATGCAAAAGGCCAATATCCGGCAACTCGTTGCCCAAAATGCCCAGGGCGGCTGCGAGGGGGACGATATTGCCCTCGGCGGCGGGTTGATCGACCGACCCACTTGGTACGATCACCAGGGATGGGCCGATCTGGGACCTCATACACTTTTCGTCCTGGCATGTGGATTGCTATTAGCCGGCCTTGCCTTCTGGCTTCGTGGCGAGGCTTGACTGGTGGGGCGAGCCCTCCGCTTGCGAGTGAACCTTTCCCGCTGACGCTCAAACACGCCGAGACAAACCACAACAGGTTTCCACGGTATTACCCCTTTTTATTCGCTGCCGGGGTCCCAAGATACTAGGAGTCCGGTCGTTGTTGGCGCCAGATGAACGGATCGCATGGGCGCACGCCGCTTCGGCGTGAATCGATCGGCTGGGGGGCGGCCGAGGCGATGACGATACTCAAAAATGTCGGCATGTTCATAGGCTGGCTGGCGGGCTCGTTGGCCGGGGTGATGGCCTGCTTGTATGCCTTTGGGTATGTGATCACGCAGGTCAACCTCAACCTGCTCGGCCTCGATCTCTACCTCTTCACATTCGATCCGCCCTTCTATCTGATCCGGGGGGCCACCTTCGCCCTCTATCTCGCCCTTTACGTGGTTGTGATTTCCGTTGTGCTGCTGCCATTGGCGGGGTTGGCCCTGTTCATCAGGTCGCGGATCGCGCGACGCTTGGCCACGCCGGGAGAGGACGGCCGGATGGCGCGGCTTTGGCGCCGGGTCGCGGCCCACCCCCATCTCCTTCACGGCTTCGGTTTCGCCTGTCTCTTGCTTCTGCTCATCGGCCTGCTGCGATGGGATGGTTGGGCCTGGTGGCACTGGGGGCAATCCCCGGCCCTCGTCGACGTGCTGAGGGTCCGCAATCTGCTGCATGGACCGGTCGGCGCCGACTCGGCCCTTCTGGACCTCTTTGCAAATGGGGATAGCGCACGGTTGTCCGGCTACTTCGTTCAAGCCGTGCGCGGTTTTTTGATCGGAGCGCTCCTGCTCTATGGGTCTTGGCGCTGGTCGGCGGCGTTCCGGCTGCGCCATTTGATGCGGGCTCCTTTCGTCCTGGTGTTCGTCGTCTATGGAGTTCTGGCGCCGTTGACCTATGGTGTCGTGAGGGTGCCCAACGAGTTTTCGCGGATCGAAATCCTCGGCGTCGAAAACCCGCGCGGGGCGGCACCGGACACCTTCTTTCTCCTCAACAAAACCGACGAAGCGTTTCTGTTGTGGGACGCCCTCGAGCGATCGGTTCTCTGGGTTCCGGTCGGCGCGGTCCGCAGCGCGCGCGTCGGTAAACGGGCCAATGTCACGGAGATCCGGTCCCTGACCGCGGCGGGCGAGCCATGAGACGATCCATCGGCGCCATTTGCCGCCATGTCGCGGGGCCTCTCCTCGTTTATGGGGCCATCACGGCCTGCGCGCCGTTACCAGTACAGCCGCCGCCGGATGGGATCGGAACCCTGCACACCGCGGGCGCAAACGTATTCGTCAATCAGCGGCCGGCCGTGGACGGCCAGCGGATCCGCAACCGGGACTTCGTCTCCACCGGTGCAGCCAGCCACGCCCAGGTCACCTTCGACTCGGGGGGCTATGTGTTGTTCGGCGAGAACACGGACCCCGAGCTCGAGCAGAGGGAGACCGGGCCCGGTCAATGTATTATCGAGTTCTTCCTGTCTTTCGGGACGGTCGCCGGCGAGAGTGGTCGTTGCTCGATCCAGGCGCTGACCGCCTTCATGGATACCCTGATCTTCTCGACCTACTATATCGAGGCCCGGCCACAGGAGACCGTGGTGACGCTGCTCGACGGGCGGGCGGAGATCGTGAGGCCGATCCGGCAAACCGTAAGGCCGCGCGAGCAGGTTACCGTAACTTCGCGAGGCCGCATTCTCGGCCCAACCCGCATCTCTCCGGCCGAGTCCCGGCGTATCCTTGAATGGATCGAACAGCGCCGGCTGGCCGCGCTCACCGTGCCTGCTCTCGAGGGGTTGGATATCAAGGCCGCGGAAGCGACCTTGGCGCGCCGAGGGCTCAGTCTCGGCCGGGTGAGCCAGAGACCGACGCGTGATGCCCGCGCCGGCACCGTCATCGCGCAAAAACCCTTGGCCGGCACGCCGGTGGATCGTGGCCTCAGTGTCGATCTCACGGTGGCGCGGACGCCAGCCGCGGTATCGATCGGGGTCCCAAGGCTGCGCGGCCTCGATGTCGACTCTGCATTGGCGACGCTGGCGAAAGTCGGACTGCGCCCCGGCGTCTTGCGCGAGGAGCAGACCGCGCGGTTTCGGCCGGGCACGGTGATCGGCCAGAACCCGCCGGCCGGCAGCAGCGTAAGGCCCGAGGCCACGGTCGATCTGGTGGTCGCGGTGGCGCCGACCCCGACAGAGTTGCGGAGGGCACCGGCGCTTATCGGTCTCGCACTCAAGGAGGCCGAGGACCGACTCCGGCGGTTCGGCCTAAGACTGGGCGAAGTCGTCGAGGAACGAACCCGGCGTGCCAAGGCGGGAACAGTCATCGGCCAGAATCCGGTTACGGGAACCGCCATGAGGCCGGGCGCGCCGGTTGACCTGGTGATCGCCAGAACGCCGGCGCCGGTGCAGGTTCAACCCCGATCGCCGGCGCAGCCTCAACCGGCTGCGCCGTCCGGCCTGGGGCTGCCAACATTCCCGGCGGTGCCGATCGCGCTCCCCCGTGTTCCCAACCTGACAGGGCAGAGCCTGGCACAGGCCCGCGAGGCGGTCGCCAGGGCGGGATACCGACTGGGCCAGGTGACCGAGCGGGTTACCGGCCGGGCAAAGGTAGGCACCGTGACCAGCCAGAGTCCCAGGGCCGGTACCCAGATCCAGGCCGGAACCTCTGTCGACCTCGTTGTCGAGGGAACCCTGCGGTAGCTTACCCGTCGAACGTGACCACCGTTCGGATGGACTCGCCCCGATGCATCAGGTCGAAGGCGTCATTGATGCGTGCGAATGGCAGGGTGTGGGTGATCAGATCGTCGATGTTGATCTTGCCCTTCATGTACCAGTCGACGATTCGGGGGACCTCCGTCCGGCCCTTGGCGCCGCCGAAAGCGGTGCCGCGCCAGACCCGGCCGGTGACGAGTTGGAAGGGGCGCGTCGCGATCTCCTCGCCGGCGCTGGCCACACCGATGATGGTGCTCTCGCCCCAGCCCTTGTGACAACATTCCAGTGCTTGGCGCATGGTCTGGACGTTGCCGATGCATTCGAAGCTGTGATCGGCCCCGCCCTTCGTGAGCTCGACGAGATGGGCGACGAGATCGCCCCCGACCTCCTTCGGGTTGACGAAATGGGTCATGCCGAACTTCTCGGCCAGGGTCTTTTTACCCGCGTTCAAATCGACCCCGATGATGCGATCGGCGCCGACCATCCGCGCGCCCTGGATGACGTTGAGGCCGATGCCGCCGAGGCCGAAGACAACCACGTTGTCACCGGGCTTGACCTTGGCCGTGTTGATCACGGCGCCGATCCCCGTCGTCACCCCGCAGCCGATATAGCAGACCTTGTCGAAAGGCGCGTCCTTGCGGATCTTGGCGACGGCGATCTCGGGCAGCACCGTGTAATTGGCGAAAGTCGACGTGCCCATGTAGTGGCGGATCGGGGTACCGTTCAGCGAGAAGCGGGAGGTGCCGTCGGGCATCACGCCGCGGCCCTGGGTCTCGCGGATCGCTTGGCAAAGATTGGTCTTGCCCGACAGGCAGTACTCGCACTCCCGGCATTCCGGCACATAGAGGGGAATGACGTGGTCGCCCGGCTGGACGCTCGTGACGCCGGGGCCGCATTCAACGACGACGCCGGCCCCCTCATGGCCGAGAACGGCGGGGAACAGGCCCTCCGGGTCGGCCCCGGAGAGGGTGTAGTCATCGGTATGGCAGATGCCGGTGGCCTTGATCTCGACCAGAACCTCGCCGGCCCGTGGGCCGTCGAGCTGAATGGTCTCCAGACTCAGCGGCTTCCCGGCCTCGAACGCAACGGCGGCTTTGACGTCCATGGCAACCCCGTCCCCTTTGTGCTGTCTCGGCCCACGCGGCGGTGACTATTCTTGTAAGTGTGACGAGAATGCGAATCAATTGCTCCATCGCGCCATACGGGGAAAACAAGGCTCCGGTGGTGTTTCCCCCGGGGATTGGTGGTGCGACCTTGTCCGGCGAACGGAAGGATGCAGGATAGGTGGGACCCGACGGACAGCCCGTACCGACGAGAGGATGGTCGATGAACACTCCGATTGACATTCGTAAGATGACGCGGCCCGAGCTCGATATCGCCATTGGCTGGGCCGCCGATGAGGGCTGGAATCCGGGGATCTCGGACGGCGATCCCTTTCACGCGGCCGACCCCGAGGGCTTCCTCATGGCTTGGCGGGGCGATCAGCCGATCGCCAGCGTTTCCGTCGTCCGGTACGGCCAGGATTTCGGCTTCCTCGGGTTCTACATTTGCCGCCCCGAGCATCGCGGCAAGGGCTTCGGGTGGGCGGTCTGGCAGGCCGGTTTAACGCGGCTGGATGGCCGAACGGTCGGTCTCGACGGCGTCGTCGATCAGCAGGATAACTACCGTAAATCGGGCTTCGTCCTGGCACATCGGAACGTTCGTTTCGGCGGCGTCGTGACCTGCGATCCGCCGACCGATCCAAGGCTTCACCCGATCGCGCCTGGTCTTGCCACCGCCATCGCCGACTACGACGCGCCGTTTTTTCCGGCCCCGCGCCGGCGGTTCCTCGATCACTGGCTCACGCCTGGGCGGGATCGCTCGGGCATCGCCTTGATCGAGGACGGGCGCGTGGCGGGATATGGAGTCATCCGGGACTGCCGCGAGGGCTGCAAGATCGGGCCGCTGTTTTCCGACAGCGAGGCCGGGGCGGATCTTCTGTTTCGGGCGTTGTCGAGCGCCAAGGCCGGGCAGACCGTCTATCTCGACCCGCCGGAGCCCAACGCCGCAGCTATGGGATTGGCCGAGCGATATGGATTGGCACCGGTTTTCGAGACCGCACGCATGTATCGCGGCAACGCGCCGGACCTGCCGCTGGAGCGTATCTACGGCATCACGACGTTCGAGCTTGGATAGGGCCCGGCCAACCTCAACGGAAAAGGCACTAATCCGACGGTGCTGTCTTGCGCATCGAGGGGCGCCCGGCGAAGTCTTCATACCAGGAGGCAAGGGCCGGCCGGTTGCGTCGCCAGTCGTCCGCTTCGAAGCGCAAGTCGAGATAGCCCAGAGCGCAGCCGATCGCGACCTCGCCGATGGTAACGGACGAGTTGCCGTGGGCCAAAGTATCGGCCTGGGCCTCGCCTTCGAACTGATCCAGCGCCCGCTCGATCTTGCGCTTTTGGCGGGCCACCCACGGTTCGTGCTGAATCTCTTCCGGCCGCTGGCTTTCATAGCGGCGGGCTACGGCGGCGTCGAGGATTCCATCGGCAAGGGCGTGGCGGCGCAGGGCCGTCCACCGCACCGGGCCGGGCGGCGGGAACAGGCGGTTGCCGCCCAGGGCGTCGAGATATTCACAGACGACCGGCGAGTCGTAAAGAAGATCGCCGTCGTCGGTAATCAGCGCCGGGACCTTGGAGAGGGGGTTGTGCTCGCACAGGCTCTCTTCGTCTTCCTGGGGCCGCGTGTCGATGGTCTCGATGCGATCGTCGAGACCGAGTTCATATGCGCAGACCATGACCTTCCGTACATACGGGGATGTCTTGAGGTAGCGAAGCTGCATGACGTTTTCTCTCCTCGTGCTGGCCTCGCGGCCTAGAAGTTGTCCTTGCGGCGCCGGATCTCGGCAAATACGGCGACGGGATCCTGCCCGTCGAGCCCCATTGCGTCGCCGAGGCCGGCATCGTCGGCGCGTAGGAACGGGTTGGTTGCTTTTTCCTCGCCGAGCGTTGCCGGGATCGTCGGCCGGCCGGCTTCGCGCAGGGAGACGACCTCGTCGGCGCGCCGCTTGAGAGCGGCGTTACCGGAGTCAACGGACAGCGCGAAATCCGCGTTGGAGTTGGTGTATTCGTGTCCGCAATAGACCTTTGTGTCGTCCGGGAGCTCGCGCAGCTTCCTAAGGCTCGTCCACATCTGCTCCGGCGTCCCTTCGAACAGCCGGCCGCATCCGAGCGAGAACAGCGTGTCGCCGCAGAACAGGGCATTGGAGTCCGCGAACCAGAAGGCGATGTGGCCCGAGGTATGGCCGGGCGTCTCGAACACCTTCGCCTCGCGGTTGCCGATGGCGACCGTGTCGCCCTCGTCGACCATCTCGTCGACGCCGGGGATGCGTCCGCTATCGCTTCGCGCCCCAACAACCCGGCAGCCCGTCGCCTGTTTGACCTCCAGATTGCCCCCGATATGGTCCATGTGGTGATGGGTGCACAGGATCTGGGTCAGCCTCCAGCCGAGGTCGTCGACCGCTTGGAGCACGGGTCCCGCGACTGCCGGATCGATAACGGCGCATTCGCCGGTTTCGGGATCGCGCGCGAGATAGACGTAATTGTCCGATAGGACGGGCAGAACCCGGACATCGAGGCTGGCCATCTCTTCGCTTCCCTCCTTGTTTGTTGATGGATACGTCCTGGCCCGCGCCGATGCTAGAGCATTATCCGACCGAATAGAACCGTTCTGACCGAGTCCCTTCGGGTCGAGTTTCGGGAGGGGCGTCGGACGCCCCGGCGAACAATGGCCGATAATTAAGTTGGGCGACCGCGATGACATTCGGATCTGGCTCTCCCATATGCAGCGGCGAATTCCTTGGAAAACGGCTCAAGGAGCGAGCCATGACAAGAAGGCGAATGGATCCATGGACAAACGCAAGCGAATCGCCCTCGTCGCCCATGACGGGAAAAAGAAGGATATCCTGGAATGGGCTAAATACAACGAACCCGTGCTCGCCCAGCACGACCTGTGGGCCACGGGCACGACGGGCAAGCTGATCGGGGAAAGCTGCCCCTTGCTCCGCATTACCCGTTTGAGGAGCGGCCCGCTGAGTGGTGATCAGCAGCTTGGCGCGATGATCGCCAGCGGTGAGCTCGACATGCTTGTGTTCTTCAGCGACCCGCTGACCGCGATGCCGCACGACGTCGACGTCAAGGCGCTCGTCAGGCTGTCTACCGTCTACAATATCGTGATGGCTTGCAACCGGGCGACAGCGGACTTCGTGATTACCAGCCCCAGCTTCTCGCAGGCCTACAATCCGGACCATGCGGATTTCGCCAATTCGGTGATGGAAGAAGCCTAGCCTGGACTTGCGGGACGGCCGAATTGAGGGCGACTCCACCAGTGCGTTTTGACCATTGCGGAAAACGCTCTAGACTGCCACGGCCATGAGCCTGGACGTCATCGACATGCGTGACTTCTACGCCACGAGCCTGGGGCAGGTGGCCGCGCGTGCCATTCGTCGGCGGATTCGCGGCGTGTGGCCGGAGGTAAAAGGGGAAAGCATCCTCGGGCTGGGCTTCGCCACACCCTATCTCGGGCCGTTCCGCAGCAACGGCGCGCGGGTCTTGGCGGCCATGCCGGCGGGCCAGGGCGTCCTTCACTGGCCCGCCGAGGGAGGCGGCCTCGCAACCCTTGTGGACGAGGCCGACCTGCCGTTTCCCGACCTTTCCGTCGACCGGGTCCTGCTGGTTCATGGCCTGGAGATGACGGAGCAGGTGCCCGCGCTGATGCGCGAGGTATGGCGCGTGATGTCGGGCAGCGGCCGGCTTCTGGTCGTGGTGCCCAACCGACGCGGCATCTGGGCCCGGTTCGAGCGCACGCCCTTCGGTCACGGGCGGACCTACTCCATGGGGCAGCTGTCGCGCCTGCTGCGCGACACCATGTTTACGCCGTTGCAGTCCCAGACTGCGCTTTTCGTGCCGCCGACCCATTCGCGCATGGTGCTGGCCTCGGCGCGGGCCTGGGAGGAGCTGGGGACCCGCGGCTTCAACACTTTTGCCGGCGTCGTCATGATGGAGGCGACCAAGCAGATTTACGCAGGTCATCCTCTGCCCGACCGTCGCCGCCGCCTCGCGAACCTTCCCTTGCCCCAGCGTCCCTGCGCGGCGCAGGGCTATGGCCCCATCGAGAGGGGTGGGCGTCTCAAGGAACCCGACGACTAATCCGAGCTTTTCTTGAGGACGAAAAAGGCGTAGCCGTAGGTGTCTGCGTGGCGGGAGAACAGCTCAATTTCATGTTCCGTCTCGTCGAGCACGGCCATGAGGTCGGGCTTGTCGCGCCAGGGGTCCCGAAGCTCGGCGATTCGGGCTCGCACCGGGCCGTAGTATGTCTCCCACCAGTCCTCGGGCGGCAGGGGAAAGCTTGCGAGAACCTCATAGCCCGCACTGACCGCCCGCCCGCGATTGCCGTCGACCGTCGTCATCCCGGGATAGCTCTGATCCCAGAACGTCTTCGCCTCCGCCGGGGGCGAATCGGTGAACCAGCAGGCCTCCGTGAACGCCAAACACCCTCCCGGCCTCAGCAGCGGCCGCCAAAGCTCGAGCGCCTTCGGGACGCCGATGACATACACGGCGCCCTCGCTCCAGATCAGGTCGAAGCTTCCGGGCGGGAAGGGCAGGGCGTCCATAGATCCGACACAGGTCGTAACGCGCCCCGCGAGGCCTGATACTTCGGCGTTGGCGGTCACTTGCCTCAAAAACGACTCGAATATGTCCACGGCCACCACATGCCCTTGGAGGAGCTTCGCGAGGACCACGGTCTGAGCGCCGGGGCCGCAGCCCACATCGAGAATGCGAGCTGGCTCCGACGGAACCGGAAGGCTCGCGATCGCGCGACGCGTGGACGCTTCGCTTCCTGGTCCGGCGCGGGGGAGACCTTCGTGCAGCGCGAACAGCGGTTCCAGGCTCATAACGTAATGCTCTAGCCTATCGACGCAGAACGAACACCGCCTGCTCGCCCAGCAGATTGGCGGTGAACGGGGAGGAATTGATGCGGCGCGTCCGGCTCTTGTGATCCAAAGAGACGCTTCGCTCGATCACGATTCCCAGCTCTCGGCACAAGGCCAGGAAATCCTTGATCGTGCAGAGGTGGATATTCGGGGTGTCGTACCACCGATAGGGGAGCGTGTCGCTCATCGGCATGCGCCCATGCAGGAGCAGGAAAAGGCGCACGCGCCAATAGCCGAAATTGGGAAAGGATACGAGGGCCCGGCGGCCGATCCTGAGCATGTGGTGGAGCACCGTTCTCGGCGCCACCATCGCCTGCAAGGTCTGGCTCAGCACGACATAGTCGAAGGCATTGTCGGGGAAGGTCTCAAGATCGGTGTCCGCGTCTCCCTGAATAACCGGCAGTCCGGCGCTGACACAGGCGTTGACCCCCTCCGTGCTGAGCTCCAGGCCGCGGCCGTCGACCTGCTTGAAATGAACCAGGTAGTCCAGCAGCGTGCCGTCGCCGCAACCGACGTCCAGAACCCGCGAACCCGGTTCGATCATGTCGGCGATGAACTGCAGGTCGACGCGGATCGCCTTGCGCTGGCTTTCGGCCATCACGGCCCGTTCCTCCTGGGAACCGCGCGAGGGAGGCCCCGATGCTCAGCCGCGCCCTCAAGGAAACCACGAAACACGCGGTGAAATTCCGGCACATCCAGAAGAAAGGAATCGTGGCCGCCATCGGTCTCGATCTCGGCGAAGCTGACATTGGCGGCGACGGCATTGAGCGCGTTCACGATGCGGCGGCATTCGACGGTGGGGTAAAGCCAGTCGCTGGTGAAGGAGATGACGCAGAAACGGATGGGCGAGTGGTCGAAGAGTTGGGCCGCCGAACCGCCATGCCGGGCCGCTAGGTCGAAATAGTCCATCGCCCGGGTGATGTAGAGATAGGAGTTGGCGTCGAAGCGCTCGACGAACGTGCTGCCCTGATGGCGGAGATAGCTTTCGACCTGGAAATCGGCGTCGAAGCCGAAGGTGATCGCGTCGCGGTCCTGCAGTCGCCGGCCGAACTTCGCTTGCAGGGACGATTCCGAGAGGTAGGTGATATGGGCGGTCATGCGAGCCACGGCGAGACCCCGCCGCGGCCACCGGCCACGTGACAGGTATTCTCCGCCACACCAATCTGGGTCGGCCATGATCGCCTGCCGGCCGACCTCATGAAACGCGATGTTTTGTGCCGAATGATGCATGGCCGTGGCGATAGGGGCCGCCGCGAACAGACGTTCAGGATAGGAGGCGGCCCATTCGAGCACCTGCATGCCGCCGAGCGATCCGCCGACGACGGCGAAGAGCTGCTCGATCTCCAAATGATCAAGCAGCATAACTTGGGCATTCACCATATCCGCGATGGTGATGACGGGAAAGTCGAGGCCCCAGGGTCCACCGGTCTCCGGGTTGACCTCCTTGGGGCCGATCGTGCCCATGCAGCCGCCCAGGAAATTTGAGCAGATGACGAAATAGCGATCCGTATCGATGGGTTTTCCGGGACCGACCATATAGTCCCACCAGCCCGGTTTGCCGGTCACCGGGTGCGGTTCGGCCACGAACTGGTCGCCGGTCAGCGCATGGCAGACCATGATGGCATTCGATTTGTCCGGGTTGAGCGTGCCGTATGTCTGGTAGGCGACGGTGAACTCGGCAAGCTCAACACCGCATTCGAGACGCAGCGGCTCGTCGCGGCCCAACTTGACACGGTGGCCGGGAAAGCTCTCGACGTCCCAGCGGCCGAGCGGATGCTTGTCGGGCGCGGTCATGGCCCCCGGATGGCTCCTCAAAGGGTTGGAAACGGGGGCTATTGCTAGGATAGATGGGCCGTAACATCAACGTTTTCTTTGATTTTGCAGGTTCATGTCTGTATCTCTATCCGGCTTCGGGCGTGTGGGCTCTCTCAATCGCTACTGTGAGTCGGGGTGTGTGATGGGCGCGGCGAAATCGCTGGATGCGCTGCGGCGTGAGATTGATCGGATCGATGACGCCATTCACGACCTTCTCCAGAAGCGGACGGAGATCGTCGAGAATGTCCGTGATCTGAAGCAGCGCGACCGGGTCAAGATCCGGCCTGGGCGCGAGGACGAAATCATCTATCGGCTGATCGCCCGTGATGCCGGACAATTCCCCAAGCGCGAGACGATCCGTATCTGGCGGGAGTTGATCGTCGCCACCCTGTCCTTCGAGGGGCCGTTCTCGGTCGCCGTCTACATGGGGGAGGACGAGGGTGGATGCTGGGACTTGGCGCGCGATCACTACGGCAGCTTCACGCCGATGTACTCGTACAAATCGGCGCTTCAGGTCATTGATGCGGTGCGGACCTACGGCGCGACGGTCGGCGTTCTCCCTTTGCCGCGCCTCGACGATCGCCAGCCTTGGTGGCCCCATCTGATGACCGCGAGTCCGGACTCCCCCCGTGTTATCGCCCGGCTGCCTTTCGCCGGGCCGGGCAACGGCATCGACATGAACACGGAAGCCCTCGTGGTGTGTCCCGTTCGGCGGACACCAACCCATCGCGAGCGCGGCATTCTCGGCCTGGAAGCGGAGGAGGGGATACGGCCCGCCCAGCTCCAGGCGGCGCTTGCCGAGGCGGGATTCAACCCGGGCGCCGTCTTTCCCTGGCGTGAGCAGGGGACGCGGAGCCTCTGGCTCTACTGGATCGAGGTCGAAGGTTTCGTGACGGAAGATGACGAGCGGCTTGGAAAGCTTCGCGGGGCGCTGGCGGACACCGACCTGCGAGTCCTGGGGCTGGGTGGATATGGCACGCCCTTGACCGAGGATGAACTCAGGACGCCCTCGCGCTCGGCGGTTAAGCCGAGCGCGAGCCGCACGCGCGCAAAGAGGAAACGTTCGTCATGACTGCTCTCGCTGTCCAGCCGGGAATCCTGGATATCACGCCTTATGTGGGTGGCGAGTCGAAGATCGCCGGCGTGCGACGGGTCATCAAGTTGGCCTCGAACGAGGGCGCTTTCGGCCCCAGCCCCAAGGCGATGGAGGCCTTCAGGGCCGAAGCCGGCGAATTGCATCGCTATCCCGACGGGGGCTGCACCGCGCTTCGCCAGGCAATCGCGGAGCGCTACGGCCTCGACGCCTCGCGCCTCGTTTGCGGCGCCGGCTCGGACGAGCTGATCGGGCTGCTCTGCCGCGCTTATGCCGGGTCCGGTGACGAGGTCATCTATTCCGAGCACGGCTTCCTCATGTATCCGATCGCGGCAAAGACCGCCTCGGCGACCCCCGTAGCCGCGCCAGAGCACGATCTTGTCGCCAATGTCGACGAGATCCTGGCGAAAGTCAGCGAGAAGACTCGCATCGTATTCGTCGCCAACCCGAACAACCCGACGGGCACCTATCTTCCTCAGTCCGAGGTCACGCGCCTGCGGGCGGCATTGCCGGAAAACGTGCTTCTGGTCATCGACGCGGCCTATGCGGAGTATATCCGGCGCGACGACTACAGCCCCGGGGCCGAGTTGGTCGAGGCCGGCGACAACGTCGTTATGACGCGTACGTTCTCGAAGATATACGGGCTTGGGGGCATGCGTCTCGGCTGGGCCTATTGCCCATCGGGCGTCGCCGGCGTGCTCAACCGCGTCCGAAACCCGTTCAATGTCTCGAGCGTCGCCCAGGCGGTTGGGCTCGCCGCGTTCCAGGACGAGGCGTTCGTCGACAAGGTCCGCCGGCATAACGACCAATGGCTGGCTTGGACCAGCGATGAGCTGCGCAAGCTCGGCTATGGGGTCCCGCCCAGCATCGGCAACTTCATCCTGGTTCGTTTTCCCACCGGTGAGGGACGGGACGCCCTGGCAGCGGACGCCTTTCTCAAGAGCCGAGGTTTCATTGCCCGCCGCATGGGCGCCTACAAGCTTCCCGATAGCCTGCGCGTGACCATCGGTTTGGAAGACGAGATGCGGGCCTTCGTGGGGGCGCTCGCGGACTTTGCGGACGCAGGCTGATCATGGATAAGAATCTGGGGGCTCCCCTCTTTGATCGGGTCGCGCTGATCGGCATCGGCCTCATCAATTCTTCCCTGGCACGGATCATCCGGCGCGACGGGCTGGCTCGGGAGATTACCGCCTGCGCCCGCACAAGACGCACCCTGGACAAGGTCAAGGAGCTGGGGCTCGCCGACAGCGTCACGACCGATCCCGCCGTTGCCGTCGCGAAGGCCGATCTCGTGGTCCTTGGGACGCCGCTGGGCGCCTACCGCGAGGTGACGGAGAACATGGCCTCGGGGTTGGAGCCGGGCTGCATCGTGACCGATGTCGGCTCGGTCAAGGCTTGCCTGGAGCGGGACGTCGCCCCCTTTCTTCCCGAGGGCGTGCATCTGGTTCCCGGGCATCCCATCGCCGGAACCGAGCATTCGGGGCCGGAAGCGGGATTTGCGGAGCTGTTCGAAGGCCGCTGGTGCGTTTTAACGCCGGCCCAGGGCACGGATGGCGTGGCCGTCGACCGCGTGGCGGAGCTGTGGAGACGTTGCGGAATGACCGTGCAGATGATGGATGGGGCGCACCACGACAAGGTTCTCGCCATCACCTCGCACGTGCCGCATCTGATCGCCTACACGATTGTCGGGACCGCGACGGATCTGGAGGGGGATCTCAGGGACGAGGTCGTGAAGTTCTCGGCCGGTGGGTTTCGGGATTTCACCCGCATCGCCGGGTCCGACCCGACCATGTGGCGGGATGTCTTTCTGACCAACCGGGAGGCCGTGCTGGAAATGCTCGGCCGCTTCAGCGAGGATCTCGTGGCGCTGCGTCGGGCGATCCGCCGCAGCGAGGGGCAGCTCCTTTACGATGTGTTCGACCGTACCCGAGAAATCCGCCGTGGCGTTATCGACGCCGGCCAGCACATCCCGCCCAAGGGACCCAAGGACAACGGAGATTGAGGGGATGATCGGCGCGGGGGGTTGGCCGCTATAACAGAATCCCGGCCGCTTCGGTGGCGCGTTCCCATTTCGATGTGATGTCGTCGTCGAAGACGATCTCCATGTCCAGCGGGGCGGTGACCCAGTCGCTGCGCGCCATTTCCTGTTCCAGCTGGTTCGGTCCCCAGCCGGCATAGCCGAGGATGATCATGCTGTCTCGGGGGCCGGTGCCGTCGGCGATGGCCTCCAGAACGTCAGGGCGCATGCTCAGGGCGACGGGACCGTTGACATAGAGGGTGCTCTCTCCCCGCCAGTCGCTGGTGTGGATGACGAAAAGGCGGCTCGGATACTCCACGGGCCCGCCGTAGAGCAGGCGGACATCGCCCTTGGCGTTCTTGGCCTCGATACCGAATCCTTTCAGGAACTTGTCCAGCGGGCCCCTTCCCACCGGACGGTTGACGATCACCCCGAACGCGCCGTCGCTATCATGATCCACCATATAGATCACGGTCTCGGCAAAGCGTGGATCGGGCATGCTGGGGGCCGCTACGAGAAGCTGTCCAGTGACATAAAGTCCGGCCGCCGGGGCGCCAGGGCGTTCTTCGTCGGCTCGCGCTTGGAGTGCCGACGATAAAAAGAGTGCCAGAAGGAAAAGGGTTGCGGCCCGCCGCATTGTTCCTGCTCCGTCCGCCCCAGATATGCCTATTGTCTGCGGCGAAAAAAAGGCGGAGCTTCTCTTTTTTGCGTCGTTTACGGCCAGGAGATAGACGGAAATCTGGCGAGGGGTACGGGGCCGGCGAAGAGTTGGCGATCCTGCAAGGTGACAGGGATGCTGAGGCTAAGGCGGCCGCCGTTCTGGCCCGGCCGGGCCAGAACGCCGAGCACCATTTTCGCCGTGGTCGCGTCGCGGGAACGGATAAGCCCCCGATCTCGGAGCATGTCGACGGTTTCAAAGAAGCCTTCGATCCTGGCGGTCAGGTTGCCGGCCGGCTGCATCTCACCGTCCAAGGCCAGGGTTCCATGGGCACCGACGACAAGGGGTTCGTAGACGAGGGCGAGCCGGCGTAGCTCCACCGTGCCGCCGGTATCCCTCCAGACCTCCAGGGATTGCCTCAGGGGTCCTTCGGGAACCGGACCAAGGACGCTGGCCAGGACTTCGAGCGACTCGACACGCGTTCCCAAGGGCATGGCCAGGGCGTCCGGCAAACCCAGCCCTGCCGTGCTCAAGCGAAGATCGAAAACCGGCGTTCGATGGTCGGGTTGTTCGGGAAACAGCCGTGATGCCTCGTACTGGCCCCGTTCGATCGTCAAACTGCCGCGGCGGTTCGCGGTGGCAAGATCGAGCCCGGCGACGCGCATGGAAACGCCGGCAAGCCCCGAACGAAAGAAATCGAGTTCCGCCACGAGTTCCCCGGCCGTGCCGCGAAACGCCAGCGGAGCCCGATCCGGCAAGCGGACCACCAGGGCTTGGTTCCCGGGCGCGTCGATGTTCACATGACCCGGACGCCAGGGCGCTATATTGGCGACCGCCCGATCCGTCTCCCATCCCCAGGAGATGGCATCGTCCGGCGCCCGGATGACCGGCCGGATGACAGTAAGAACGATATGGCGCGGAAACCCCGCGAGTCCGACGCTGTCGAAGCGGACTTCGTAGCCCTCCGACCGAAGGTTTGCCGCCCAGTCCAGGAAGGCCGCCCGGGTCCGGTCGGCCATCATGACCCAATAGACGGAATAGAGAACGGCGAGGCATGTGACCAGGACGATCGTGAAGGCCGCCCGCTTGAGCGCGCGTCCCTTGCGCGGGGGCGAAGTTTTCCCCGCATTCTTGGAGCGCGACGCCGCCGAAGGTCTTGGCCGTGGGAGCCGGGACATTGAGGAGATGGGCCGATGCCTGCTCGTGACACGTGCCCGTTCCTTATAGAACGTTGCATGGCCCGGATCGAGACATTAGAGCTTCGGGTGTTTAGTGTGAATCGGGGCTTTTCAGGGGGCAGCAAATCAGATTCAAGATACATGCTGGAAAAGGAGGCCAGCATGTATGGGCAAA
>JANQJG010000131.1 GCA_028281785.1 Rhodospirillales bacterium | reverse complement strand
TTTTAGGCGTTTTGCTACGGGTCGAGCCCTCGAAGCAGGCCGCTGGCGCCGATCCCGTCGAAGATGAACTGCACGGCGAGCGCCGCCAGCAGGATGCCGACCACGCGGGTGATTACGTTGAGCGCCGTCACCCCCAGATATTTCTGCACCATCGTCGCCGCCAGCAGCAGCAGGAAGGTCAGCAGCAGGATCGCGGTCAGCGCGCCCATCACCACCAGCTCGGCCAGCAGGTTGCCCTCGGCCTCGGCCATCAGCAGGACCACCGCCCCCATGGTGCCCGGCCCGGCGATCAGCGGCGTCGCCAGCGGAAAGACCGAGATGTCGCCCTTGGCCTTGGCCTCGCGCGATTCGTCGGGGGTCGTCGAGGTGCCGCCGGAATGGCGGGCGAAGACCATGTCGATGGCGATCAAAAGCAGCAGGATGCCGCCCGCCGTCTTCAGCGCCGGCAACGTGATGCCCAGATGGCGCAGCGCCTCGGTGCCGAACAGCGCGAAGACCATCAGCACCAGGAAGGCGATCAGGGTCGCCTTGACCGCCATGGCCCGCCGCTCGGCCGCGCTCGCGCCCGGCGTCAGCCCGGCGAAGATCGCGGCCACGTCGATCGGGCCGACCGTGGCGAAGAAGGTGGTCAGGGCGATGAGCGCGGTTTCCAGCACGGCGTTCCTCCCGGCAGGAGAATGAGCCGGCGCGCGCGCTTTGGCAATGGCGACCGGGGCCTTGCCCGCTGAAGAGACCGGCTGAAGGATTTCCTTGGGCGCGCTATGATCGGAGTCGACGGTGAAGGCTTGTCGCAGGGGGGATCATGCGCATCGCGATCATGGGAAGTGGCGGGGTCGGCGGCTATCTCGGCGCGCGGCTTCAGGACGGCGGGAACGATGTCACCTTCATCGCGCGGGGCGCCCATCTCGACGCCATGCGCTCGGGCGGGCTCCGCATCGTCAGCGATTCCGGCACGCTTGAACTGCCGAAAGTCACCGCCACCGACGATCCCGCTTCCGTTGGCCCGGTCGATGTCGTGGTCTTCACCGTCAAGCTCTACGACATGGAGGCGGCGGCCCGCGCCGTCCGGCCGATGGTCGGGGAGGGCACCGTGGTCGTCCCCTTCCTCAACGGGGTCGAGGCCCCCTCCACCCTGAAGGCGGCGCTCGGCGAGCAGGCCGCGGCCGGCGGCGTGGCGCGAATCGGCGCGGCGATCGAGAGTCCCGGGGTCATCAAGCACACGAGCGGCTTTGCGGAGTTCATGTTCGGTCCGTTCCATCCCACGCAGACGGACGTGCTGAGCGATTTTCGGGACATCCTCGTCGGCGCGCGGGTCGACGCGCAACTCATCGAGGACGTGACCACCGAAATCTGGAAGAAGATGGTGTTCCTGTCCACGTTCAGCGCGATCACGGCGCTCTCCCGCCTGCCCGCGTGGGGCTTCCAGCGGCATGACGGGCTGGGCGGGTTGTTCCGGCAGGGTCTCGGGGAAGGCGTGGCGGTGGCGCGGGCCCTTGGCGTGTCGCTGCCCGAGGACGTGGCCAAACGGTTCTGGACCTTCTGTTCCGGCATGCCCCCCGGGATGTCGTCCTCGATGCATCACGATCTTGAGAACGGTCGCCGGCTGGAACTCCCCTGGCTGTCCGGCGCCATTGCCCGGCTCGGGGAGGCGCACGGCGTCCCGACGCCGATTCACGCCTTTGCCGCCGCCGTCCTCGAACCCTGGGTCGACGGCCGGCCGGACAACTGACGGGCAAAGCGGGGCTACGGCTTCTCCCCGCGGGCCAGGCGGCCCTCGATGGCGTCGAGGCAGGGGATCAGGTCGCGGATGCTGTCGACCACCTCATGGGCGCCGGCCCGCCACATGCGGTCGGCGGCCCGCGCGCGCGGAACCTCCTGCTCGGCCTCCGAAAGTGCCGTCCATTCGGCGCGCGTCAGTCCCACTTCGTTGCCGGAAACGGCAAACCCCACCGTCCACATGCCGGCGTTCAGCCCTTCCTCGATGCCCGTGGGGGTGTCGTCCACCTTGACGCAAGCGGCCAGGGGCGAGACCTCCAGGTCGATCGCGGCCTTCAGGCACATGAAGGGCAACGGCCGGCCGACCGGCACGTCGGAAGCGCAGACGGTGGCGTCCGGCGCGTAGCCTTGTCTGGCCGCGTCGGCGAGGTTCACCTCCATCATCTCGCGCGTGTAGCCGGTGGTCGTACCGATGCGGTAGCCGCGCTCGCGGCAGGTCTCGATCGCCTCCAGCGTCCCCGGGATCAGCTCCGAATGCTCGGACAGGCAGGCGACCTGCAGCGGCACGAACTCCGCGTACATAAGGTCGATGTCGGCTTCTTCGGGCGGGCGTCCATGCGCCTCCGTCCAGCGCCGGCGCACATCCTCCATCTCCGTGATCGCCTGAAGGTGGTCCCGCTTATGGGCCCCCATGGGCGCCCGCGCCTCCGCGATGGAGATCGGCACGCCGGCGTGCCGGAAGACCTCGACATAAACGAGGGCCGGGGCCTGGCAGCCGAAATCCATGGTCGTTCCGGCCCAGTCCAGGATCACCGCGCGGATCGGTCCGCGATAGCTGCGCTCGTAACGGAAGGTCATTCGGTTGTCCTCATCGCTGCGTCACGCCGTTGCCGCCGTCCGCACGCGCAGGCCGATCTCGTCGATGGCCGCGCCCACGGCCTCGACCGCGCGGGCCATGTCGCCCGGGAAAAGATGCCCGATGCAGGCGATGCGGAAGGTCTCGGCGCGGGTGAGCTTGCCTGGATAGATGATGAAGCCCCGCCGCTTGAGCGCCCCGTAGAACCGGTCGAAGTCGAAGCGCGGGTCGTCCGGCGTTCGGAAGCTGACGATGATCGGAGCCTGCACCGCCTCGGGCAGCAGCGGCTGGAAGCCGAGCCCCCGCATGCCCGTCACCAGCACCCGGTAGTTCTCGGCATAGCGGCGGCCCCGGGCGGCGATCCCGCCCTCCGCTTCGAACTGGTCGAGCGCCCTCGCCAGCGCCGCCGCCACATGGGTCGGCGGAGAAAAACGCCAGCGGCCGCTACGTTCCAACTCCCGCCACTGGTCGTGGAGGTCGAGGCTCAGCGAATGGGCGTTTCCCTCGCAGGCCGCGAGCGCCTCGCGGCGGATGATTGCGAAGCCCAGGCCCGGGATGCCCTCCAGGCATTTGTTGGCGCAGCAGACCAGGGCCTCATAGGGGATGCGGCGGGCGTCGAGCGGCAGGGCGCCGAAGCTGCTCATGGCGTCGATGATCAGCCGGCGTCCCTGTCCGGCAACGGCCTCCGCGATCTGCTCGATGGGGTTGAGCAGGCCGGTGGTCGTCTCGCAATGGACCGCGGCGACATGGCTGATGGCCGGATCGCGGGCCAGGCGGGCCGCGACCTCGGCCGGGTCGGGCGGCGTCACCTCGTCGGTTTCATGGACGGCGTGATCGCGTCCCATTCGTTCGAACGTCCTGGCGATGCGCGCGCCATAAGCGCCGTTGACCAGGACCAGCGCCTTGCCGTCGCGCGCAACCAGCGTGCCCAGGGCCGCCTCCACGGCGAAGGTGCCGCTGCCCTGGACCGGCACGCAGACATGACTGCCAGTGGCGCCGGCGATGGCCAGGAGGCGGTCGCGGATGTCGGCCGTGAGGGCGATGAAATCGGCATCCCAGGAGCCCAGGTCGCGAAGGGCCGCGCGCTTGGTCTCTGCCGATGTCGTAAGGGGGCCGGGAGTCAGCAGGAGGGGATCGTCGAGCGGCGGCGTCATGATCGTCATGCGGGCAGAAGGAGACAAAGGTAAATCGCTGTTTCAGTCAAAAAAGGTCATCTTGCCACAAAAATCAACAGAATGTTCTGTGACGACTCGATGACAGCTATTCAGCAGCGTTCTTGGTTTCGACGGGGGCGGGGCGGGTTGCCGCCGAGGTCTCGCGCCGCAGGATGTAGATCCCGCCCAACGCGATGACGACGGCGCCAACGAGTGTCGTGAGGCTGGGAAGGTCGCCCCAGAGCACGTATCCATAGAACGTCGCCCACAAAAGCGTGGTGTAGTCGAAAGGCGCGATGACGACCGCGGGCGCATAGCGGAAAGCGGTGATCAGGCAGATCTGGCCGACGCCGCCAAGCAGGCCGACCAGGACCAGCAGCAGCAGATCGGAGAGAGACGGTGTCGTCCAAACCAGGGGCAGCAACAGCCCCGATATCGCCAGCGCCCCAACCGTCGGATAGAAGGTGAGGGCGGAGACGGTCTCCCGGCCCCGCTGCGCCCGGTTGGAGATCATCAACAGAGCGTAGCCGATGCTGGTCACCAGCACGGCCAGCGCCGGCCAGTCGAACACGCCGCCTCCCGGCCTTAGAATCACCAATGCACCGAGGAAGCCCACGATGACCGCACCCCATCGCCGCCGCCCCACCTGCTCGCCGAGCAGCGGGATCGACAGGACGGTGATGAACAGCGGCACGGTGAAGAAGATCGCCGTCGCGTCGGCCAGTTCCATGTGGGAGATGGCCCAGAAGAAGGAATAGGAGATGATCAGGATCAGCGCGCTCCGATAAAGATGCACCCCGGGCTGGCGGGTCCGCAGCGCCCCAATGCCGCCCTCGCGGTGAACCAGCATCCATACGGGCAGGAGGGCGAACAGATTGCGGAAGAAGATGATCTGGATGACCGAATAGCTCCCGGTGAGCCATTTGACGGTCGCGTCCAGGCTCGACAGGAGACAGACGGCGAGCGCCATCACCCCGATGCCGAAGGCGATGCGGTCGCGCGTCGCGAGAAGGTCGCCGTTGACCGGCATCGGGGCGTCCGCTTTTCCGGTTCGTCGAGTGCAGGAAAGTGGGTCAGACTATCGCAGTTTGCGGGGCCGTGCGACTTCTCAAACAGGCTCTTGGCTCGTCTCGTCGTCGATCAGATGTCCATGGATCCAGATCGCGCCCGTAACATCGTCGCCGACCGCCGGGCGTCCGCCCTCGAGAACATGGTCGGCGGCGAGAATCGGAATGTCGAAATCCTGCTCGCCGCGCAGCACGGTGGTCACGAGCTGATAAAAGTCCTGGTCGTCCAAGGGCGTTGTCAGAACCTCCTTGGTCGGCCCATGGAAACTGAAGTCCGAGGGATCCCAGTCCTCGATGGGGAATAGCGCCGCCATCCCCCGCGTGTGGACCTCGATGGGCCCGTTCCCGGGCTCCTCATCCTCGACACCCGCCTCTCGGCGCGCTTCTCGCAGGACCCGCACGCTCTCGGGGTCGGTGATCTCGAAGGAACGCTCCTCGGCGACCTGCATGTCATAGGCGAGGGCGCCGAGTTTGAACGTGTAGTCCTTGCCGATCTCGTAGAGCGGCGCGTTCTGGAAATAGAACACATCGAAGAACGTGATGAGGTACCCGTCCACGGTCTCGGCGGTGATCTCCGCCTCGACCCGATTCTCCCACTCGCGGATCTCGGTGATTCTCAGGCGATGTTCGATTCCGGCCTTGGCAAAGGGATAGACCGTCCAGACATGGGTCGACTCCCCGCGCGCGTCGGGCACCAGCACGGCGACGGTGCGCACCGGCCCATCGGTATGGACGAGGCCGATGGACCGGCCCTCGAACTCGCCCTCGACCGTGTTGCCGTCCTCGTCCATCTGGAAGGGCAGGACACTCGTGCTGCCGACGACCGGCTCGCCATGCTGGGTGGTCAGCGGAAGAAAGCGCGTGACCGCCATCTCCACATCCCGGCTCACGCAGTTCCAGTGGTCCCCGTGCCCCGTCATTTTTGCCTCGTCCCGTCGCTCTCCCCAATCTGTAGAAGAGATTTACGGGAATAGCAGCCCTGAAAACGCAGAATAAGTCTACTTCGCGCTTTTTTGATGGGCGTTGCGTCCTTGTCTTCCCGGCGGAATCCACGAAATCGTTGGCTGATCGGTGCCTCGACGGATAGGTTTGCGGGCGCCACTGGGAACGAGGCCAAGGATGCTCGCCGAACAAAGACGTGGGATGATTCTCGACCTGCTGGGCGAAAAAGGGGCGGTGTCGATCACCGACCTTCATCGCTGGCTGAAGGTTTCCCGGGAGACGATTCGCCGCGATATCACGCGCCTTCATCGTGAGAATCGCTTGCGCAAGACGCATGGCGGAGCCCTGTCCCTCGATACATTCGAGCCCACTTTCTCCGAACGCATGAGCGTCAACATGGAGGGCAAGCGCGCTATCGGCCGGGCCGCTGCCGCGCTGGTCCCGGACGGGGCTTCCATCATCCTCGATTCGGGGACGACGATCCAGGGACTGGTCGAGGCGCTGATGACGGCCCGGCGCCTGACCATCATCACCAATGACATTCGCGCCGGCACGCGTCTCGGCGGGCACAACGACAATCGCGTCCTCATGCTGGGCGGCGATTTGCTGCCCGACGAGGGGGCGATGATGGGGCGCGACGCCACCGCCATGCTGGCCAATTACTTCGTCGACTTCGCCTTCGTTGGCGCCGGCGCCCTGTCGCCGCACCCCTGGCTGATGGACTTTACGCGGGAGGCCGCCGAACTGCGCGGCCAGATGCTGGCCCTGGCGCGTCGGCCGGTCGTGCTCGCCGACCACAGCAAATTCAACCGGATTGCCTCCGTTCGCGTCCCGAATCTGGAGAAGGTCCGTGATATAATCGTCGATCGGCCGCCGACCGGCGAGCTGGCCAAGGCACTGAAAACACTTCCGGCGGAAGTCATGGTCGCCTCGCTCACGACGACGAAATAGGCGCTGGGGGGAACGTCCCCGGGCTTTTTCGCCTGGCGGACTCAGTATGCGCGGACGACCTCGCCCTGCCGCTGGCAGCCGGCTTCGGCCAGTTCGACGAAGAGGTCGGTCACGGTCTCGGGCGGCGCAAGCGTCATCGGGTCCTCTCCGGGGAAGGCCTGCGCCCGCATCCCCGTGCGTACGTTTCCCGGATCGAGCAGGTTGACCCGGACCGGCGTCTTGGCAAGCTCGGCGGCGTAGCCGCGGACCATCATTTCCAGCGCCGCCTTGCTGACGGCATAGGCGTTCCAATAGGCGCGCGGCTCGGACCCGAGGCCCGAGGTGACGAAGATCGCCCGCCCGGAGTCGCTCATCCTGAGCAGCGGATCGAAGCTGCGGATCAGGCGCCAGTTCGCGGTCAGGTTGGTATCGATCACCTCGGCCCACACCTTGGGATCGAGATGCGGTAGCGGGCCGGGCACGCCGAGCATCCCGGCGTTGCCGACCAGGACGTCGAGCCGGCGGAACCGCTCGAACACGGCCGCGCCCATCTCGTCGACCTTGCTGTAATCGGTGAGGTTCACCGGCACCAGCGTCGCCGACCCGCCGGCGTCCCGGATCTCGTCGTCCACCTCCTCGAGGGCGCCCCGCGTGCGGGCCGCCAGAATGACCTGGGCTCCCTCCTTGGCGAAGCGCAGGGCGACGGCGCGGCCGATGCCCCGCGAGGCGCCGGTGATCAGCGCCACGCGGCCCTCCAGGCGCAAAACCTGCGAGGCGCCGGCCACCGTCAGTCCTGCTCGGTCAGCAGGGACAGCTGCTCGGGGATCGGCCCTTCGGTCCGGTCGGTCAGGGGAATGGGGTAGTCGCCGGAAAAACAGGCATCGCAGAATTGCGGAGCCGACGCGTTGCGCCGCGCCTCGCCGACGGCGCGATAGAGGCCGTCGAGGGAAAGGAACGCCAGCGTGTCCACCTCGATCTGCCGCGCCATGCCGTCGATGTCGAACCGCGAGGCCATCAGTTCGTCCTGCGCCGGGGTATCGATGCCGTAGAAGCAGGAGAATGCCGTCGGCGGGCTCGATACCCGCATGTGCACCTCGCGGGCGCCGGCGCTGCGCACCATCTCGACGATCTTCAGGGACGTCGTCCCGCGGACGATGGAATCGTCGACCAGGACCACCCGCTTGCCCTTGAGTTGCGCGAGGTTGGCGTTGTGCTTCAGCTTGACGCCGAGATGGCGGATGTTGTCGGTGGGCTCGATGAAGGTGCGGCCCACATAGTGGTTGCGAATGATTCCCAGCTCGAAGGGAACGCCCGACTGCTCGGCGTAACCCAGCGCCGCCGGCACGCCCGAATCCGGAACCGGCACCACCATGTCCGCGTCGACATGGCTCTCCCGCGCGAGTTCCGCCCCGATGCACTTGCGCACCGCGTAGACGTTCTTGCCCTCGACCACGCTGTCCGGGCGGGCGAAGTAGATGTACTCGAAGATGCAGAAACGTGGCGGCGCCTTGACGAAGGGCTTGATGCTGCGTACGCCGTCCTCGTCGATGACCACGATCTCGCCGGGTTCAACGTCGCGGATGAACTTCGCGCCCAGGATGTCGAAGGCGCAGGTCTCCGAAGCGAGCAGGTGGGTGTCGCCCAGACGGCCGAGGACCAGCGGCCGCACGCCCAGCGGGTCCCGCAGGCCGATGAGTTTCTTCTGAGTCAGCGCCACCAGGGAGTAGGCGCCCTCCAATTGCCGCATCGCGTCAATCATGCGGTCGACGACCGTCGAATAGTGGCTGATCGCGATCAGGTGGATGATGGTCTCGGTGTCCGAGGTGGACTGGAAGATGCATCCCTGGCGCACCAGCGCGCGCCGCACCTGATAGGCGTTGGTCAGATTGCCGTTATGGGCGATGGCGAGGCCGCCGAACTCGAAATCCGCGAACAGGGGCTGCACGTTGCGCAGCACGGTCTCCCCGCTCGTCGAGTAGCGGACATGGCCGACCGCCCGGCTTCCGTCCAGGCGCCGGATCATCGATTCGGAGTTGAAATTGTCGCCGACCAGCCCGAGCGCGCGATGGCTGTGAAAATGCTCGCCGTCGAAGCTGACGATGCCGGCCGCCTCCTGGCCCCTGTGCTGCAGGGCGTGGAGGCCGAGCGCGGTGTGGGCGGCCGCGTCCTGATGGCCGAAAATGCCGAAGATTCCGCATTCCTCGTGGAGATGATCGTCATCCCGCTCGGACGCGGTTAGATGGGACGTGCTGTGTGTCACTGATTGCCCTGGATCAGTCGATCCATGTCAAGCCGCTCACGCCGGCCGTAACCGTCTTCGGTGGGGAGAGACGGCGCCTGCGGCTCCGTCTTGAGGATTTCGCTCAAAGCCCGATGCGTTTCAAGCACTTTTTCGGCTTCCTGCTGGGCTCGGCCCGCCGCGTCGGAGCTTGCCGAGGCGGCGTCCTCGGGGACCAGCGATTTCAGGGTGTCGGCTCCGGCCTCGATGAGCTTGATGCTGCGCGCCGAGCGCAGCCAGTCCGGCTGCTCCGGCGTCAGCCAGTCGATGGCGAGATAGGCGAGGCAGACGAGCACGCCGCCGCGGATGATGCCGAACAGAAAGCCGAGCGAGCGGTCGAGCACGTTGAGGGCGCTGGCATGCACCAGCTTTGCCGCGGCCCGCGTGATGAGGGAGAGCGCCACCAGCGTAACCACGAAGATGCCGACCCCGGCGGCCAGATCGGCGGCCAGCTCGATTGCGATGATCTCCCGCGCATAGGGGCGGACATAGGGAAACGCATAGATCGTGGCGAAGATCGCGCCGACCCAGCCGACCACCGACAGCACCTCGTGCACGAAGCCGCGCATATAGGCCAGCAGAGCCGAGATCAGAAGGACCACGACGACGACGATGTCGGCGACCGTGAAGGGCGTGCTCTCCATGTTACGCGGACTCTCGGCTGCGGAAAATCTGGCGCCGGGGCGGCCCCGCCTCCGAGCCGATCATCGAGACCACCTCGTCGAGTCGCTCGATGGCATGCACCCGCATGCCGCGAGGCGGTTTTGGACCGTCCTCGCCGCCCGCCGCGGCGCCGCGGCGGGCCGGCATGATCGCCCGGGAGAACCCGAGCTTGGCCGCTTCCTTGAGCCGCGTCGCGGCATGGCCCACGGGGCGAACCTCTCCGGAGAGGCCAATTTCGCCGAACACGACCGTTTCCCGCGGCAGCGGAATGCCGCCGACGGCCGAGGTCAGCGCCGCGGCGACCGCCAGATCGGCCGCCGGTTCGGCGATTCGCAAGCCTCCGGCGACGTTCAGATAGACCTCGTTGCCGGCCAGCGAGAGGCCGCAGCGGGCTTCCAGGACGGCCAGGATCATCGCCAAGCGGCTGCTGTCCCAGCCGACCACGGCGCGGCGCGGCGTGGCCAGGGCCGAGGGGGCGACCAGAGCCTGGATCTCGACCAGGACCGGCCGCGATCCTTCCATTCCGGCGAAAACGCTGGCGCCAGAGACGTCGCCTTGCCGTTCGCTGAGGAACAGCGCCGAGGGGTTCGGGACCTCCTTGAGGCCCAGGTCCGTCATTTCGAACACGCCGATTTCGTCGGTGGCGCCGAAGCGGTTCTTGACCGCGCGAAGGATGCGGAACTGATGGCCGCGCTCACCCTCGAAATAGAGCACGGTATCGACCATGTGCTCGAGCACGCGGGGGCCTGCGATCATGCCTTCCTTGGTCACATGCCCGACAAGGAGAAGGGTGAAGCCGCGCCGCTTGGCCAGTCGGATCAGCTCCTGGGCCGAGCTGCGCACCTGGGCGACCGTGCCCGGGGCCGAATCGAGCGTGTCCACGAACATGGTCTGGATGGAGTCGATGACCAGCAGGTCGGGCGTATCCGTCCCATCGACCGTCGCTGCGATGTCCCGCACCGAGGTCGCGGCGGCCAGCTGCACCGGCGCCGCCGTCAGCCCCATGCGTTCGGCGCGGAGGCGCAGCTGATCGACGGACTCCTCGCCGGATACGTAGGCACAGCGCAGTCCGCCCGAAAGCGCCGCCAGAACCTGCATCAGCAGGGTCGACTTGCCGATGCCGGGGTCGCCGCCCACCAGCAGGGCCGATCCCGGCACCAGTCCGCCGCCGCAAACCCGGTCGAACTCGCCCAGGCCGGTGACCCGGCGCTCCAGCTTCTCGCTCGGGCCGTCGAGCCCGACAAAGGAGAGCTTGCGGCCGCGCTTGGCGCCCAGCCCCTTGGGGGTGGCCTCGGCCGGCGCCTCCTCGACCAGGCTGTTCCACGCGCCGCAGGCGTCGCAGCGGCCGGCCCATTTGGCGTGGGAGGCGCCGCAGGTTTGGCAGACGAACATGCGGCTCGTACGAACCATCAGGGGATCTTTGCCTTACCTCACGTTGCGGGCGCCGATGCGCGGGTGTCAAGCGCGCATGGCCATCTTGATGGGTCCCTCGGCGCGGCCGTGAATGAACTGGTCGACATGGTCGTTCCCCGAGCGGTCGATCTCCGCCGTCGGTCCGGTCCAGATGATGCGTCCTTCGTAAAGCATCGCGATGCGGTCGGCGATCTTGCGGGCGCTCGCCATGTCGTGGGTGATGGAAAGGGCCGTGGCACCGACCTCCCGCGTGATCTTGATGATCAGATCGTTGATGACGTCGGCCATGATCGGGTCGAGGCCCGTCGTCGGCTCATCGAAGAAAATGATCTCCGGATCGCCGGCAATGGCCCGGGCCAGGGCCACGCGCTTTTGCATGCCGCCGGAAAGCTCGGCCGGGTAAAGGTCGGCGACATCGGTGCCGAGCCCGACCTGGGCCAGCTTGCCGACCGCGACCTCGCGGGCTTCCTTGCGGTTCACCTTCTTCTGGGCGAGCAGGCCGAACGAGACGTTCTCCCAGACGGGCAGGCTGTCGAACAGGGCCGCGCCCTGGAACAGCATGCCGATCTTGCGGTTGATCCGCTCGCGCTCCTCGACACGGATATTCACCATGCTCTCGCCGTCGATCTCGATTCGTCCGCCGTCGATGGGCAACAGGCCCAGAATGCACTTGGTCAGCACCGACTTCCCGGACCCCGATCCGCCGATGACGACCAGCGACTCTCCGACCTCCAGGTCCAGGTCCAACCCCGCGAGCACCCGTTTGGGGCCAAAGGACCTATGCAAGTCTCGGATCCGGATTTTCGGTGTGGAGGCCGTCATCGGGTGAAGAACATCTCGGTCAGGACATAGTCGAAGGCGAGGATGAGGATGCAGGCGGAGACGACGGCATTGGTGGTTGCCGCGCCCACGCCCTGGGCGCCGCCCCGGGAATGGTATCCGTGATAGCAGCCCATAAGGGTCACGATGACGCCGAAGACCGCGGCCTTGACCAGCCCCGAATAGACGTCGCTCGCCTCGAGGAAGTCCCAGGTGCTTTGGAGGTAGTTCGAGGCGTTGAACCCCAGCTTGTAGACCGCCACCAGGTAGCCGCCGAAAACGCCGATGATGTCGGCGACCAGCACCAGTGGCGGAAACATCAGCAGACCCGCGATCAGACGCGGCGCCACCAGATAGCTCATCGGGTTGGTCGACAATGTCGTGAGGGCGTCGATCTGCTCGGTCACGCGCATGGTGCCGATTTCCGCCGCCAGCGAGGCGCCGATGCGGCCGGCCACCATCAGCCCGGCGAGAACGGGGCCCAGCTCCCGCGTGAGCGAGACGACGACCACATTGGCGATCGCTCCCTCGGCCGAGAACCGGGCGAAGCCGGTATAGCTCTGCAAGGCAAGCACCATGCCCGCGAAGATCGCCGTCAATCCCACCACCGGCAGGGAAAAGTAGCCGATGTCGATCATCTGCTTGAGAATGATCCGCCAATAGAACGGCGGACGGACACAGTGGGCGAAGGCGGAGGCCGTGAACAGGCCAAGCCGGCCGGTGGTGCGCAGAAACGTGAGGGCAAGCCGCCCGATGGTTTGTACGAACCCCATCTCAGTCGGCGCCGCCCCTGTAGACGCGCCGATATCGGGATCCCAGGCTGGTCAGGATCTCGTAGCCGATCGTGCCGGCCTCGGCGGCGACCGAATCGATCGGGTTGAGGGGGCCGATCAAATCCACCAGATTGCCCGGCGCGCATTGCTTTCGGGGAATGGCGGTGACGTCGAGGGTGATGAGATCCATGGACACGCGTCCAACCACTGGCGCTCGCTTGTCTCCGAGATACCCGCTGCCGGCGTTGCTGAGGGATCGAAGATAGCCGTCCGCATATCCGACGGCGATGGTGGCGATTCTTCCGCGTCCGGCGACCCTGTGGGTGGCACCATAGCCAACGGTCTGGGGGGTGTCAACGTCGCGCAACTGAAGGATTTTTCCTTGCAGACGAACGGCTTGCTCCATCGGATTGGGTTGTCCCGGAGTCGGGTTGCCACCGTAGAGGGCGATCCCGGGGCGGGCGAGATCGAGATGATAGTCGGGGCCCAGGAAGATACCCGAGGAATTGGCGAAGGAGACGGGCAGCGCGGGCAGCCATGCCTGCGCGGCGCGCAGACCGTTCAATTGCCGCTGATTGAGCTCGTGATCGGGCTCGTCGGCGCAGGCCAGATGGCTCATCAGATAGCGCAGTTTCATGCCTTCGAGGCGATCGGGCGACTCCCGGAGGATCTGGACTTCGCTCGGCGGCAGCCCCAGCCGTGCCATGCCCGTGTCGATATGAAGGTCGGCGCGCGGCGCGTCCCCACCTTTTCGGCCGAACTCCCGCCATTCGTCGATATTGCCCAGGCTGTTGAGCACGGGAACAAGTTTATGCGCGGCGAATTCGCTGGCGCTGCCCGGCAGCAAACCGTTGAGGACGTGGATCTCGGCCCCGGGCAGGAGCTTGCGAAGCTGGACCCCCTCGTCCAGATGGGCGACGAAGAAGACCCGACATCCCGCGTCTGCCAGCGCGGGGGCCACGCGCTCGACCCCAAGGCCATAGGCATCCGCCTTGACGACGGCGGCGCAGCCGGTCGCGCCCAGCCGGTCCCGCAGCCGCCGCCAGTTGGCGCGAATGGCATCGAGGTCGATGGTCAGAACCGCGCCGCTGAACTGCAGATCGCTCATGGTGAGAAGTCCGGGTTAATCCATGCGTCCGTGCGTCCGATCCAGGTCCCGGAAGCGCGTGAAAGCCCCTTCGAAGTGCATCTTGACCGTATCCGTTGGGCCGTGACGTTGTTTGGCCACGATGACCTCCGCGATGTTGCGCACGTCATTCAGGCGAGTTTGCCACTTTTCCTCCCTCGATGCGAAGTTGTCGTCCCGTTCCTCGGGGCGCTGCCCCGGGCGGTCGCGCTCCAGATAGTACTCCTCGCGGAAGATGAACATCACCACGTCGGCATCCTGCTCGATGGCCCCGGATTCGCGGAGGTCGGCCAGTTGGGGGCGCTTGTTGTCGCGCTGCTCCACCGCCCGCGAGAGCTGGGAGAGGGCCAGCACCGGCACGTTGAGCTCCTTGGCCAGGGTCTTGAGGCCGCGGGTGATCTCGGCGACCTCCTGGACCCGTCCGTCGTTGCGCGACGATGGGCCGGAGGAGATCAACTGAAGGTAGTCGACCACGATCAGGTCCAGACCGTGCTGGCGTTTGAGCCGCCGCGCCCGGGTCCTGAGCGCGCTCACGGTCAGCGCCGGCGTGTCGTCGATGAAGATGGGCGTCTGGTGGAGCGCCTGGCTCGCGACGACAAGGCGGTCGAACTCCGGGTTCGAGAGCTCCCCCTTGCGCATGCGGTCGGAGGATATGTCGGTCGCCTCCGAGAGAATCCGGCTGGCGATCTGCTCGGCCGACATCTCCAGCGAGAAGAAGCCGACCATGGCGCCCTCCTGACCTTTTGACCGGAGACGCGCATAGGCGGCGTTGCAGGCGATGTTGGTGGCGAGCGCGCTCTTTCCCATGGCCGGCCGGCCGGCGAGGATGATCAGATCGGAGGGGTGCAGGCCGCCCAGCAGTTTGTCGAGGTCGGTGAATCCGGTGGAGACGCCGGCATAGGCGCCTTCGCGCCGATGCGCCTGTTCGGCCATCTTTATGGCGGTGACGACGGATTGTTCGAAGGGTTGGAAACCGCCCTCGTAGGCGCCCCGGGTGGCCAGGTCGTAGAGCCCCTGTTCGGCCCGTTCGATCTGTCCGGTCGCGTCCTCCTCGACGCCCGCCGAATAGGCCCGCTCCACCATTTCCTCGCCCAGATTGATGAGCTCGCGTCGAAGATGGAGGTCGTGGATCAGGCGGCCGTACTCGCCGGCGTTGATGACGCCCACGGCCGAGGCGGCGAGTTCGGCAAGATAGGCGGTGCCGCCGATCTCGGTCAGGGTCTGGTCGTGTTCGAAGACCTGCCTGAGGGTCACCGGATCGGCGATCTGGCCGCGCTCGATCAGGCGCGCGCAGGCCTCGAACACCCTGGCGTTCGGGCCGAAGGCGAAATGGTCCGACAGCAGGAATTCCGAAACCCGCTCATAGGCGCGGTTGTTGGCGAAGATGGCGCCCAGCAAGGCCTTCTCGGCCTCGACATTGTGGGGCAGGGTTCGGAACATCGACGCGCCGGGCGCGGTTTCCGCGAGTCCCGGCGAGAGGGACGGGGGGGCTTGAGTCGTCATGCGGTCCGCACCTTAGACAAGGCTCCTGCTCCCTCATAGAGCCTAATTGCGTGGATATCCGGCACAGAATCCGAGGTCGGTCCTAGACCTGTGAGATATGCGAACATCCAGTGGATAAGATATGGTGAGCCACGCGAAAAACGGCGGGATCAGGCTGCTTGGCGGTTCGCGTCTCGGCCGCGACGGATACGTTGCTCGGCCTCGCCGATATAATCGCGGGTGAGGGGCACCGCGTCCTGGCGCCCCGCCAACTGCAGCTGAAACACCACCAGCCCCATATGCCGGAAGGCCATTTCGCTGCCGGCGAGATAGAACTCCCACATCCGGCAGAACCGTTCGTCATACATCTCCGCGACCGTGTCCCATTGCGCCATGAAGTTGTCGCGCCAGGCGCGCAGGGTCTTGGCGTAGTGCAGCCTCAGCACCTCGACATCCGTGGTCACCAGTCCGCTGCGTTCGACGGACGACATGATTTCCGACAGTGCGGGAATGTAGCCGCCTGGAAAGATGTACTTCCGAACCCAGGGGCTTGTGACGCCGGGGCCGTCCGTCCGTCCGATGGTGTGCAGCAGGGCAACGCCGTCGTCGGTCAGAAGCTCGCGGACCTTGCGGAAGAACGTGTCGTAGTGGCCGATCCCGACATGTTCGAACATCCCCACCGAGACGATTCGGTCGTAGCGGCCCGTTAGCTCCCGATAGTCGCGAAGCCGAAAACGAACGCGGTTGGAAAGCGCGGCCTCCTCGGCGCGGGCCTTCGCCGCCTTCCACTGCTCTTCCGAGAGCGTGGTGCCCGTCACCTCGACCTTGAACGCCCGTGCCAGGGAGAGCGCCAGCCCGCCCCATCCCGAGCCGATGTCGAGAACCCTCTGGCCCTTGGCCAGAAGCAGCTTGGCGGCGATGTGGCGCTTCTTCTTCTCCTGGGCGGTCTCCAAGTCATCCTCGTCTTTCTCGAAATACGCGCAGGAGTATTGGCGGTCGCGATCCAGAAAGAGTTCGTAGAGCCGGCCGGAAAGATCGTAGTGGTGGGCGACGTTGGCGCGTGCCCGCGACACCGGGTTGAACTGGTGGATACGGCGAAGAAGAAGCTGCAGTCCAAAGATGGCCCGGCGGACTGGCCAATTCGGAAAATTCGAGAGGTTTCGGCCGGTGAGGTCCAGGAAATCGTAGATGCTGCCGGCCTCGACGACCAGAGTGCCGTCCATATAGGCTTCGCCGGCGTAGAGTTCCGGGTTGACGACGAGCTTCCAATAGAGCGCGCGTGAGGTGAGGCAAACGGTCACATTCGGCGGTCCGCCATCTCCGAAGACGAACGAACGCCCTGTCGCGTCGATGACGGTCAGCGTTCCCGTACGGACGAGTTGTCTAAGAAACCGCTCAAGAAGCCACATCCCCTCCTCCCCCAACGGTGCCAAGCCGTTATCGCTCGGCCCGTGACCTTCGTGGGAGGTGTCCCCTCTTTTCTATAATATAGTGCATTGTAAAGGGAGGCGGAAAGGCAAACGGCGCAACATTTGACGATCGCGGCCGCCGTTTCGGGCATGGGGATTGCGGCCTTCCAAGGAGGCTGGCCTCGGGTCGGACGGCTTCTTCCGCTCTATGCCAAAAACGTCACTCGAATCATTGACATGGAGGCCGTTTTCCAGCCCGTCGGCGAGAGCCGGGATGTTGGCGGGCCGGGCTATCTGAACAAATTACTTGAACCGTGAAAGAATTTTCACTAAACTGAAATCGATTTCATATACAGGAAGGTGACCGAAAGGGAGCAGAAATGAGACGTATCCTAACCTTAGCGGGGGTCGCCGCCGGATTGGTTGTCGGCGGCGCCACGGCGTACGCCGAGTACCCGGAAAAGAACATCCATGTGATGATTCCGTTCTCCGCCGGGGGCGGGACCGACGTTCCGGGGCGCCTCTTTTCCATCGAATTGGAAAAGATACTGGACACCAACATCATCGTGACCAACGTCACCGGAGCCGGCGGCACCATTGGCGCGACAAAGCTCTCCAAGGAAAAGCCCGATGGCTACCATCTCGGCTTCATGCCCGTGGGGACGACAACCACCCAGCCGCATATCCGAAAGACCGCCTATAGCGACAAATCCTGGGAACCCATCTGTATGGTCGCCCAGGGACCGCTCTACGTCACTGTCGCCAAGGATTCGGGGATGAACACATTCCAGGACCTGATTGACAGGGCGAAAGAGGGTGGCGTGGTGACGGGCGGGCCGCCTCCGGGGTCCCTGCCGCATATCGCGCAGGCCGCCGTCGCTCTCGCCCACGACGTCGAGTTCACCTACATCCCGCATGAGGGCATCAATGAGGTGGTGAAGTCGATGCTGGGCGGACGGGTGCATATGGCCATCTGGTTCGGCGATGCCGCCCAAAGGTTCGATTTGGTGCCGCTTGCCATCCTTGATTCCAAGCGCTCCGAGGAATTTCCCGATGTTCCGACAGCTGCCGAGCTCGGCAAGCCGATTGAACACTACGTTTGGTTCGGCTTCTTCGCGCCGGCGGGAACCCCTTCGGACATCATCGAAAAGCTGTCGGCGGCCTGCGAAGAGGCCGTTCAGCAACCGAGTTTCGTCGAGGGCATGGCCAAGGCGAAGCGGCTGATCCGGTATATGCCGACCGACGAGTTCCGGGAGTTCTTCACGGATCAATACAAGAACAACGGCAAGCTTCTCCGCGACGCGGGCCTCATAAAATAGGCAGCAGACCGTTTCGGTGCCGTGCGGTGGGGCCCGAGGCGCACGGCACCGATCCGTCATTGGGAGGCGCGAGATGCCTGCTGTATTTGTCTACGGATTGATGCTGGTTCTTTCCGCCGGCGCCTTGTTCGTATCGACGTTCTCGGCCACCTACGACCTTGGCGAACCATATGGGGGCGACGTGACTACCGTCTTCGTCCCTCGCGTCTTCCTCATTCTCTGGATAATTTTTGCCGTTCTCATGGTGGTCGAGGAGGTTGTTCGGGGGCGCGCGAAGCTTCGCCTCAACGTCGACTGGACGCCCTTGGGATTGGCTTGCCTGGCCGCCATCGTGATCGCCGCGGCCATGCTGCAATTCGGTTTTGTCCTCGCCCTGGTTCCCGGTTTCTTTGTGTTCACCTGGCTGCTCGGCTACCGCCGGCCTGTGCCGTTGGCGATCGTCAGCATTGCCATGCCCGCGGTCGTTTGGGGCGTGTTCATCCATTTCTTCGAACTGTCGTTGCCCCAGTCGCCCTGGTTTGACGTGTTCTGATCATGCTGCAGCATCTGCCTTCGGTCATTGACCAGCTCGCGACCTTCGAGGTTCTTCTGAGCATTCTCGCGGGTTCCCTGTTCGGGGGGTTCATCGGCGCCCTTCCGGGTATGGGCACGGTGGTTGCGTTGATCGTCGCGCTGCCGTTCACGTTCAGTATGTCCAGCCCCGCCGCCATCGCCTTGCTGCTCAGCATCTATTGCAGTTCGGTGTACGGCGGATCGATTTCGGCGATCTTGATCAACACCCCCGGCACGCCGCAATCGGCGGCGACGGTCCTCGACGGCTATCCCATGGCCAAGCGGGGAAAGGCCGACTACGCGCTCGGCTGGGCGACGGTCGCCTCGGTGTTCGGCGGCCTGTTTTCCCTGGTCCTGTTGGTCTTCCTGGCGCCGCAACTGGCCGCGGTCAGCGTTCATTTCGGTCAGGTCGAGACCTTCGCCCTGATCGTGTTTTCCCTGACCTGTATTGCCTGGGTATCCCGCGGCAGCACCATCAAGGGGCTGATGGCCGGCTCCATGGGCCTGTTCCTGGCGACCGTCGGCGCCGACACGATGACGGGGTTTTCCCGGTTTCATTTTGACATCTATGAGCTTCAGGGAGGGTTCTCCCTGATCAGCATTCTCGTCGGGCTGTTCGCGTTTTCGGAGGTGTTCTACCGCGCCGCGATACGCGAGGACGAAGTCAAGCCGATCCCCAATGTCGGTTTCAAGGTTGCCCCCTGGCCGGAATGGAAGTCGCGCATGCGCTGCCTTCTTCAAAGCAGCGCGATCGGCTCCTTCATCGGCGTCCTCCCGGGGACCGGCGCCACCGCGGCGACATTCATCGCCTATGGCGAGGCCAAGCGGGTTTCGAAACGCCGGGACAAGTTCGGCACCGGCGAACCCGAAGGGATCATCGCGTCCGAATCCGCGAACAACGCGGTCACGGGTGGCGCCCTTGTTCCGACTTTGGCGCTGGGAATCCCGGGCGATGGCGGGACCGCGGTGATGATGGGCGTTCTCCTCATCCATGGTGTCACCCCGGGCGTTCAGCTCTTCAAGAACCAGCCGGAAATCATGCTCGGCGCCTTCGTGACGCTGTTTTTCGCCAACGTCATTCTGTTGCTGATCGGCGCCGTTGGGGCGCAGGGGTTCACCCGGGTCCTGCGGCTGCCGGAGCCCATGCTGATGGCGATGGTCCTGTTGATGTCGCTGGTCGGCGCCTATGCCGTGCGCGGCAACCCGGTGGATGTCATCGTTGCCGTCGCCGCCGGCGTGGTCGGTGTTTTCCTCCGCCTGATCAACGTGCCCATGGCGCCGATCGTGATCGGCATGGCGCTCGGACGGACGTTCGAGGAGTCCTTCCGGCAGGGAATGATTCTGAAGGGGGGAAACTTCTGGGCGTTCTTCGAGCAACCGATCGCCGACGGGATCCTTCTGCTCACCCTGGTCGTCGTGTGCTGGCCGATGATTGCGCGACTGATTCGCCGGAGAGGAATGGCCGAAAAAACGGTCGGATGATTGTGAATGGAATGGGAATGTTCCGAGAACCGTTTGGAGATCAACAGTGACGGACTCTGATCAGTTATCCGCGAGCACGAAAGAGGCTCGCCCTCTGGCACGGGGAAAACCGAAACCGGAGGGAGCCCGGGTGACCACCTCCGACGTCGCCAAAAGAGCCGGTGTGTCCCAGGCCGCCGTTTCTCGCGCGCTGACCGGGCGCGGTTACATTTCCGAGGAAAAGAAGGAGAGGGTCATTCGTGCCGCGCGGGAGTTGGGTTTTCAGCCCAACGCCATCGCCCGCAGCCTGATTACCAAGACGTCGGGGATCATCGCCATCGTCGTCGCCGACCTGCGCTACTCTTTTTACATCACGCTGATTCATGAGCTGAGCCAGGCGTTGCGCGCGCAGGGCTACCAGGGGATGCTGGTTTCCCTCCCCTATGGCGAGGAGATCGACGGCGCCCTGTCGGAAGTCATCGCCTACCGGGTCGACGGCATTGTCATCGCCTCCGCGCGGCTGTCCTCAAAGGCGACCGAGATGTGCCGGGAGGGAAACATCCCGACCGTGCTGATCAACCGCGATGTCGTGGGGTCCACTTTCGGCGCGGTGACCGCCGACAACATCAGATCGGGAAAGCTGGCCGCCGCCTTCCTCCTCGCGGGTGGCCATCGGCGCCTGGCCTTCGTCGCCGGCATGGCGGATACCTCCCCGACGGTCGATCGCGAAACCGGTTTTTGCGACGAGGCGGCGCGCCTGTCGGCATCAGCTGGGCTACGCCGCGACGGCCATTCCACCTACGAAGGCGGCTACCGGGCGGTACTGGATCTGATGGGGCTCGACTCGCCGCCCGACGCCATTTGTTGCGCCAGCGACATCATGGCCATCGGGGCCATGGACGCAATCCGCCACCGATTGGGACTGCGGGTTCCGGAAGACGTCTCGATCACCGGTTTTGTCAACGCCGATATCGCCCGCTGGGAGAGCTACCGGCTGACATCCATATCCGTCGACCCGGGGGCGATGAGCCAGCGGGCGGTTCGCATGCTCACCGATCTGATCCGCGGGAAGCCGCTGGACGTGACGAAAGAACGCCTGATGGGCCGGCTCGTCATCCGTGAGTCCGCGCGCCTGCCTTCACCCGATGCCATGGCCAAGCTGAAGGACTACGACATCGTTTGGGATCCACCGTTCGAGACGTGATGAGGGTACGCGGCATGAAAGGGGTGGATCATCGTCTGAGTTTGAACACAAGGGGACAAATTCATTGAGCACATTGCCCTACGAACGGGCCCTTGTAACCGGCGCCTCCACCGGCATCGGCGCCGCGACCAGCCGCGTCCTTGCGGCCGAGCGGCTCGAGGTGCTGGCGGTCGCTCGGCGGGAAGAGCGGCTTGCCGCCCTCGCCGCCGAAACGGGCTGCCGGATCTTGGCGGTCGATATCCGCGCGGCGGACGCGATGGCGGACGCGATCGCCGACTTCAAGCCCCAGGTTGTCGTCAACAACGCCGGTGTCGGCCATGGCATCACCGGCCTCGGGGGGGTGGACGCCGGCGACATCGCCGAGGCCATCGCGATCAACGTCACCGCTCCCATTCAGATCACGGCGGCCGCCGTCGCGGTGATGAAGCGGGAAGGGCTTCGCGGGCATGTCGTCAACATGGGCTCGATTTCCGGACTGCACACCCTCGTCTCCTCCCTCTACGGCGCCGGCAAGGCCGCCGTGCACGGCTTCAGCCAAACCCTTCGCGTCGAGGTGAAGGGGTTCCCCATCCGGGTCACCGAGATCTGCCCGGGCCGCGTGTCATCGGAATTCTATGACGCGGCCAAGGGGGACAAGGCCACCCTCGCGAAAATGGCGTCCACCGGCATCTCGGAACTGCGGCCCGACGACATCGCCTCGGCGATTCTGTTCGCGCTCAAGGCGCCTCTGCACGTCAACATCAGCACCATCGAACTCCTGCCGACGGAACAGGCCGTGGGCGGGGCGATGGCCACGCCGATCCCGCAACTCTGAAGGGCAAGAACAAATGACCCAGTTGGAAAACAAGCGCGCGCTGGTTACGGGCGGCGGCAACGGCATTGGCCGTGCGACCTGCAAGCTGTTGGCCGAGCACGGCGCTCGGGTGGCGGTCGCCGATTTCAAGACCGAGGCCGCCGAGGAGACCGTCACCCAGATCAAGGCGGCCGGCGGCGAGGCCATCGCCCTCACCGTGGACGTGGGCGATCCCGACCAGGTGGCCGCCATGACGGCGGAGATGGTCTCGGCCTTCGGCGGCGTGGACATCCTGTTCTGCTCGGCCGGGGGCGGCTCGGCGGCCGACGGACCGGTCACCGAGATGGACCTCGATGAATTCTGGCGCACGATCCGGGTCGATCTGTTCGGGACGATCCTGTGCTGCCGCAACGTGATTCCCGAGATGGTCAAGGCTGGCGGCGGCTCGATCATCACCATGTCGTCGCTGCGCGCGATCCTGGGCTCCGAGGGATTCGACGCCTATACCTCCTCGAAAGGTGGCATCATTTCCCTGACCCGCGCCATGGCCGTGACCTGGGCCAGGCACAACATCCGGGTCAATGCGCTGGCGCCGGGCATGATCATGACCGACCGGATCAAGGACCTGATCCCGCCGGACCACCCGGTCATCCAGAAGATGCTGCTGGGCGCCGGTGCTCCCGAGGACGTGTCCCATCTGGTTCTGTATCTGGCCAGCGACGCCTCGCGCCTGATGACCGGCAACATCATTCCGCTCGATGGCGGGGCCTCCATCTACTAGCGCCCAGGAATCATCGGCCGAACCGTGGGCCGAGGGATAGACCGATTGACGGAGAAACTGACATGACGCGGAAAGGCGACCGGCCCAACATCCTGCTCATCGAGGCCGATCAGATGGCCAGTTTCGTGCTGTCGTTCTACGATCCGCGCGGCCAGGCGAGGACACCGAACCTCGATGCGTTGGCTCGCGACGGTGTTCTGTTTCGGAACGCCTATTGCAATTCGCCGCTGTGCTGCCCGTCACGCGCCGCCATGTTCACCGGCTCCAAGCCCTCTCACAACGAGGTCTGGGGCAACGGGTCGGAGTTCAACGCCGACATTCCGACGATGATGCACTTCCTGAAATCGGCGGGATACCGGACGGTCGTGTCGGGCAAGACCCATTTTGTCGGCCCCGATCAGCTGCATGGATTCGACAGGCGGCTGACAACGGACATGTATCCGTCCGGGTTCGGTTGGTCCATCGATTGGAAACCGCGGGTCAAGCACCAGCTCGGCACATCGACCAAAAGGCTGGAGTTGTCCGGCCTTTGCCGCACCAACGACCAGATCCTTTTCGATACCGAGGTGCAGTTTCGGGCCATCGAGTTTTTGCGCTACGAGGCGTTGGAACAACATGACAGCCCGTTTTTTCTGCATGTCTCCTACACGCAGCCCCATGACCCCTTCCAGTCGGTGCCCAAGTACTGGGATCTGTATGAGGATATGGAGATCGACTTACCCAGACTTCCGGAGGATGACGATCCCCATCCGGTGACGAAATGGCTGAAGGTCCATCACGGGGTCGACCGGTTTCCACCCTCCGCCGAGCGGATCCGGGCCACGCGCCGGGGCTACTACGCGATGATCAGTCATATCGACGAGTTCGTGGGCGATATCGTCGCAGAGCTCAAGCTTCTGGGGCTTTATGACGATACGGTCATCATCTTCTGCAGCGACCACGGCGAGATGTTGGGGGAGCGCAATATGTGGTTCAAGCGCAACCCCTATGAGCAGTCCGTCCGGGTGCCCCTGATCTTCCACAGCCCCAAGCGGTTCGCGCCGAGAGAGGTGACGCAGACGGTCTCATTGGCGGATCTGTGCCCGACCCTCGCCGAGATCGGCGGCGCCAAAAATGAATCGGATCGTTTCGGGGGCGGCCACGGCGACAGCTTTGTCCGGCTATTGAACGGACAGGCCGACGGCTGGAAGGACGAGGCGGTCATCGAGTACTTCGGTGCCGGAGTCGAGGAGCCCTGGCTGTGCATTCGGCGCGGCGACGACAAATATGTGTACACGCGCAACCACCCGCCTGTCCTCTTCAACCTCGCGGAGGATCCGGACGAGACCGTGAACCTGGCGGGTGAAGCCTCCCTACAGAACCTGACGCAAGCCTTGCATGCCGCCCTGCTCGACGGCATCGACATCGACAAGCTCACGAACCATGTGATTGGCCTCAAACAAACCCGCAGGTTCATCCATGCCGCGCTGGAGACCAACGGGGGGTACAGCTGGGACTATCAACCCCACTTTGACGCGAGCAAGCAATACGTCAGGGGCTTGAACAAGCCGGCCACCTGCTAACTCGTCTGCTCGGGGTCCTAGGTGGTTTCGGGCGCGTCCCCGGCGGGCTCGCTCTCGGGCGCCGCGGCTTCCTCGACCGGCCCGAATGCTTCCGTTTCCACTTGCGGCTCATCGTCCCGGCCTACCACGGCGGCACCGGTCTCTGCCTGGATCTGCGCTTCCTCGGTGGAGCGGGCGACATTGGTCCGGACCGCGACCGAGACCTCGGGATGGAGGTTGACCCGAACCGTATGGATGCCGACCGCCTTGATGGGATGTAAAAGCTTCACCTGCTGCCGCGTAATCGTGAAGCCCGCCTCGGAAACCGCTGCGGAGATATCCCGGGCATTGACGGAGCCATAGAGCTGTCCGGCGTCCCCCGCCTGTCGAATCATCATCACGGTCAGGCCATCGAGCTTGGCGGCGACGGCTTCGGCTTCCGTCCGGCGTTCCAGGTTGACCGCTTCAAGCTGCGCGCGCTGACCCTCGAAATGTGCGCGGTTTTCCTCGGTTGCCCGCATCGCCTTTTTCTGCGGCAACAGATAGTTGCGCGCATATCCCGGCTTGACGTTGACCACGTCGCCCATCTGGCCGAGTTTTTCGATTCTTTCCAACAGAATGACTTCCATCACTCAATCTCCGCCGGCGGTTGCGGACCGGCCAGTCGATGCCGGATTCCGACCCATTTTTCGACCACTCCCAGTCCCGCCACCGCCAATTGAGCAAGGCTGGAGAGCACAATGACAAAGTAGAAAACGGCCAGCAGCCCCGTCGGTGACGGGGTCCGCCGGACCGCCAAATGCACAACCGCCAAGCCCAGGAAGAAGAAGGGCGCGGCCAGGACGATCGCCAGGTTCCGTCCGATATACTCTAGGTCGCCGCTTCCGGCCAGCGTCAAGGCGGCGCTTGCCACCAAAGGCCAGGACAGCCAATCCGGCAGGTCCAGGCTGGCGAAGCTCGGGCTCGGGCGAAGGTTCCGTCCCATCCGCTTCAACATCGCCTGGGCGATCAGTCCGTTCAAAATGATGAGGCCAACCCACCAGGCCATCGAAATCCCCGCGGCCACGGGAAGGACCATGCCCACCATTTCGACCCGGTTCGCATCCGGTAGGGTCGGCGCGACGGCAAGAAACATTTGATGCAGATAGTCCTCGATCGCGCCACTCGGGGATACTCCGGATCCCATGGCGACCATGGCGCCGACCAGCATGGCCCCGGCCGCCAATGCGGCAAGCCAAGCCAGGGCCGATCCAGGCGGATACCAAACGACCTGTCCATTCGGCATCTGGTATCTGAGCAGTGTCTGCCTCAGGGCGAGCAGGGTCGGAACGGCATAGACCAGCCCGAACGTGGCGGCGGCCAGGAACCCTCCGGTCAGGGCGGCGAACACCAGCCCGGCCACGCCGGCAATCGTTCCCGCCGACGCGCCGAGGCTGAGGCCGACGAGAAACAGGGGCAGGGGAGCGGCATTGGCCAGGATCAGGAAGCTCGGCGATCCCGTCAAAAAGGCCATCGACATGATGGCGCTGGCGCCGCCTCCCGCGAACGCGATCAGGATGGTCCTCGACATGACCGATGCTCTCGGCTCCTTTTGCCGCCCTCTTTCTCGGCCCGGCCACGGGGCCTCTCAAGACTCCGGTCGAAAGTGTCTCCGCCTTCTATCCGGCGCGACGACGGCTAGTCTATTATATAGGGCAGGAGGGCCAGATATCGCGCCCGCTTGATCGCCCGCGAGAGCTCTCGTTGTTTTTTGGCCGATACCGCGGTGATCCGGCTTGGCACGATTTTACCACGCTCCGAAACATAGCGCTGCAGAAGTTTGACGTCCTTGTAGTCGATCTTCGGCGCGTTCGATCCGGAAAACGGGCAGGTCTTGCGGCGGCGGATGAACGGCCGCCGACCGCCGGACGCGCCGCGTGAGGGGCGGGAGTCGCCGGCGGCGCTTCCCGAGGTGCTTTCAGCCGCGCTCATGACTGGTCTCCTTCCTTCGTCGCGGTATCAGCGCGAACCTCCTCCTGGCTCGACCCCGTTTCCTCCTTCGAGGGCTCAGGCTGCTCGCCACCGTCGCGGGCCGCCGCGCGGCTCCGTCCGTCCCGGTCGTCGCGCCGGCTCCGGTCATCGCGCCGGCCGCGGTCGTCGCGTCGGCCCCGGTCGTCGCGTCCGCCCCGGCTCTGCATCATGACCGACGGGCCCGCCTCCAATTCCTCGACCCTGATCGTCATGTAGCGCAAGACGTCCTCGTGGATGCGCATTTGACGCTCGGCCTCCTGCAAGGCCGTCGCGGGCGCGTCGATGTTGAAAAGGACGTAGTGGCCCTTGCGGTTCTTCTTGATGCGGTAGGCCATATTGCGCAGGCCCCAATACTCCCGCTTGGTGACCTGGCCTCCCTGGCCCTCGATGGCGCTGGTGAATTGATCCGCCAGGGCGTCGACCTGGGTGGCCGAGATGTCCTGGCGCGCGACAAAGATGTTCTCGTAGTACGGCATACGCTCTCCCGTTTGGCTTGTCTCAACCCGCCCGGCCGGCTGACGGCGCGGGGGCATAGCCGGACTCCGTCCGGCACGGAAGCTGAGGCGCGGCACTATACACGAATGCCCATCGCAGGCAAGCGTGCTTGACACAGTCCGCGCAGACGTTATCTCTGCGCCCATTCCGGGCGCCAATGCCGGCGCCGCGGCGGAACGGACATAACGGACATAGCAAGGACGGGCGGAATGACGTATGCCTTCGTGTTTCCCGGACAGGGCTCCCAGCATGTGGGGATGGGACGGGCGTTGGCCGGGGCCTTCACGACGGCGAAACTTCTGTTCGAGGAAGTGGACGACGCCCTCGGCCAGAATCTCACCCGCATCATGTTCGACGGGCCCGAGGACGCGCTGACCCTGACCGAGAATTGCCAACCCGCGCTCATGACGGTCAGCCTCGCGCTCATGCGGGTGCTCGCGAAGGACGGGGGCCTGGATTTGTCGCGGACGGGTCGATTTGTCGCTGGCCATTCCTTGGGGGAGTACTCGGCCCTGGCCGCGGCGGGCGCGCTCGACGTCGCCACCGCGGCGCGCCTGCTGAAAACCCGCGGCCGGGCCATGCAGGAGGCGGTTCCCGTGGGCGCCGGCGCGATGGCGGCTTTGCTGGGGGTCGATCTCGACGCCGCTCGTGTCATTGCCGAAACCGCCGCTGCGGAGACGGGCGAGGTCTGCGAGATCGCCAATGACAACGCCCCCGGCCAGGTGGTGGTCAGCGGCGAGCGCGCCGCCGTCGAGCGCGCGGCCGAGATCGCGCCCGAGCACGGGGTCCGCCGGGCCGTGATGCTGTCGGTGAGTGCGCCGTTTCACTGCTCGCTGCTGCGGCCGGCGGCCGAGGTGATGGCCAAGGCCTTGGCCGATGTGGATCTCGAGGTCCCGGTGATCCCGGTTGTCGCCAATGTTTCGGCGCAGCCCGTCGAGGATACCGAGGAGATCCGCGCCCTTTTGGTCAAGCAGGTGACCGGGACGGTCCGCTGGCGGGAAAGCGTCTCCGCCATGCGCGAGGCCGAAGTCGGCGGCCTCGTGGAGGTCGGCGCGGGCAAGGTTCTATCCGGCTTGGCGCGTCGTATCGACCGGAATCTCCAGGCATGGGCCATCGAGACGCCCGAGGAGATCGAGGCGTTTCTCAAGACGTTGTGAGCCACGGCCAGCCGGGGTAAGCACGCGTTCCGCGCTCGCGGGCGAATAATAGAGTCGGGAAAGGGGCGAGCATGTTGGATTTCACGGACAAGACGGCATTGATAACGGGGGCCTCTGGCGGCATCGGCGGTGCCATCGCCCGCGCCTTTCATCGGCTCGGCGCGACGGTCGGATTGAGCGACATGCGCCGGGAGGGGATGGAGGCGCTCGCCGACGAGCTGGGGGAGCGCGTTCATCTGTTCACCTGTAACCTGGCCGAGCCCGAGGCCGCGTCGAATCTCGCCGAAGAGGCCGAGAAGGCCATGGGCCGGATCGACATCCTCATCAACAATGCCGGCCTCACCCGGGACACGCTTGCCCTCCGCATGAAGGACGAGGACTGGCAGCTCGTCCTCGACGTCAATCTTACCGCCGCGTTCCGCCTTGCTCGCGCCTGTCTGCGGCCGATGATGAAGCAGCGCGGGGGCCGCATCGTCGGCATCGCGTCGATTGTCGGGGTGACGGGGAATCCGGGACAGGCCAACTACGCCGCGTCCAAGGGCGGCATGATCGCGATGTCGAAATCCCTGGCCCAGGAGGTCGCCTCGCGCGGCATTACCGTGAACTGCGTCGCCCCCGGCTTCATCGAGACCCCGATGACGGCGGCGCTCAGCGAGGACCAGCGGCAGCGCCTCATCGCCGGCATTCCCGGCGGCCGCCTGGGCACCCCCGAGGACGTGGCCGCCGCCGTGCTCTTTCTCGCCAGCGGCGAGGCCGCTTATGTGACGGGACAAACCCTCCATGTGAACGGGGGAATGGCGATGATTTAGGCGTTCCCGGTACTTGGTGACCGGACCGGCCACGGTTTTCGCGGGTGCTGGCAAAGGAAAAAAAAGTGTGTTACGACAACGTCCCGTTGGCGTCCGCGCGGCCCGCAAGGACTTGAGGGCGGTTACCTGAAACCGGTGTTGTTACTTTGCCACAATTGAGGAAAAGACCATGAGTGACGATATTGCCGACCGCGTGAAAAAAATCGTCGTGGAGCATCTCGGCGTCGAGGAGTCCAAGGTTACCGAGAACGCGAGCTTCATCGACGATCTGGGCGCCGATAGCCTGGATACGGTCGAGTTGGTGATGGCCTTCGAGGAAGAGTTCAATTGCGAGATTCCCGACGACGCGGCTGAGAAGATCCTCACGATCAAGGATGCGATCGATTACATCAACATGCAGGGTGCCGAGGCCAGCTAGGGCCGGTCGTCCCCACGTGGTGTCAGCTTTCGGATTTGCCGAGCGGATTTGGCCGCGCATCGGGAGTTGCGGGGTAGCATGAGGCGTGTCGTCGTCACGGGACTTGGGTTGGTGACCTCGCTGGGCTGCGGGGTCAAGACCAGTTGGGAAAGGCTGCTCGAGGGTCAGTCCGGCGTCGGAACCATCGAGGATTTCGACGTTTCCGATCTTCCGGCGAAGATCGCCGCTCAGGTCCCGCAGGGAAACTCGGGAAACGGGGCCTTCAATGCGGATGACTGGATGTCTCCGCGCGAGGCCCGACGGGTCGATACCTTCATCCTCTACGGCATGTCGGCGGCCCAGCAGGCGATCGAGGACGCGGGCTGGACGCCCGAGGATCACGAGTCCCGCTGCCGGACCGGTGTTCTGATCGGTTCGGGAATCGGCGGCCTGGCCGAGATCTCCAAGTCCTCCGTGACCGTGGAATCGGGCAATGTGCGCCGGTTGAGCCCCTTCTTCATTCCCGCGAGCCTGATCAATCTGGTGTCTGGCCAGGTGTCCATACGGTTCGGTTTCAAGGGACCCAACCACGCCGTCGTCACGGCCTGCTCCACGGGGGCTCACGCCATCGGCGACGCCGCCCGCCTGATCATATGGGAGGACGCGGACGTCATGATCGCCGGGGGCGCCGAGGCCGCGATCTGCCGTCTCGGCGTGGCGGGCTTCGCCCGTGCCGGCGCGCTCTCGACAAACTTCAACGAAGCGCCGACCAAGGCGTCGCGGCCCTGGGACCGGGATCGGGACGGCTTCGTCATGGGCGACGGGGCCGGCGTCGTGGTCCTGGAGGAGTTGGAGCATGCCAAGCGACGGGGCGCCCGGATCTATGCCGAGGTGATCGGCTACGGCATGTCGGGGGACGCCTACCACATCACCGCGCCGTCGGAGGATGGAGACGGCGCCTATCGCTGTATGTCCGCGGCGCTGAAACGTTCCGGGCTGGCGCCGGACGAAATCGACTATGTCAACGCTCACGGCACCTCGACCCCGTTGGGTGACGAGATCGAGCTCAACGCCGTTAAATGTGCCTTCGGGGATGCCGCCGGGTCGATGTCCATGTCCTCGACCAAGTCGGCGGTCGGGCACTGCCTGGGCGCGGCGGGCGCGGTCGAGGCCATCTTCTCGATCATGGCCATCGGCGACGGGGTCGTTCCGCCGACGCTCAATCTCGACAACCCCTCGGAAGGGTGCGACGGTATCGATCTCGTGCCTCACCAGGCCAAGGAGCGCAAGGTGCGCGCCGCGCTCTCCAACTCCTTCGGGTTTGGGGGCACGAACGCATCGCTCATCTTTAAGGAATTCTCTTAGCTTAGACGGGAAAGGCGGCATGGGCCGCATCGCGTTCCGTGTCGTATCCGTGCTGCTCATCCTGGCCGTCGGGCTGGGCGCCCTTGCCGCATGGGGATACGCGCAGTTCGTCCGCCCGGGACCTCTGACGGCCCAGGAAACGGTCGTCATTCCGCGTGGCGCGGGCCTGGAGGAAATCGCCGAACTTCTGTCCCGTGCCGGCGTCATCGCCGAGCCCATGGTCTTTCGCCTCGGCGCGCGGCTTCTCAGCGCCGAAAAGGGGCTCCGCGCGGGCGAGTATGCCTTCCCTGCCCAGATCAGCGCGCGCGGGGCCGTGGAACTCCTGCAGAGCGGCAAGACCGTCGTTCGCCGGCTGACCGTCGTCGAGGGGCTGACCTCGGCTCAAGTGGCCGAGTTCGTGCGGTCGGTGGACGGGTTGGAGGGCGAGGTGGATGGGGTTCCGGAAGAGGGAAGCCTGTTGCCGGAGACGTACCATTTCGAGTTCGGCGACACGCGGCAGGCCTTGCTCGCGCGCATGGCCGAGGCGATGGGCAAGACGCTCGCCGAGCTCTGGGCCACGCGGGCGCCGGATCTTCCGATCGAGACGCCCGATGAGGCGGTGATCCTGGCCTCGGTGGTGGAGAAGGAAACGGGGCTGCCGGCGGAGCGGCCGCGCGTTGCCGCCGTCTTCCTCAATCGGCTGCGCAAGGGCATGCGGCTGCAGGCGGACCCCACCGTCGTCTACGCGCTGACCCAGGGCAAGGGTCCCATGGATCGGCCTCTCACCCGGGCCGACCTGAAGACCCCGTCGCCCTTCAACACCTATGTCAGCGACGGCTTGCCGCCGACCCCGATCTGCAATCCCGGGCGTGGCGCCCTCGAGGCGGTTCTGCAGCCGGTCACGAGCGACGAGCTCTACTTCGTCGCCGACGGCAATGGCGGCCATCTCTTCGCCCGCACGCTCAAGGAGCACAACCGCAACGTCGCGCGCTGGCGCAAGATCCAGCGCGAGCGGCGACAACAGGCGAATTGACAAATTGCCGAAGAAAGCGAATTGCTTATTGACCTCGTGCTTCGAGATGCTTCGCTCCTCATGCTTTGACAGGCTCAGCATGAGGTCAATCATTCCGACCTTTTTCCTTATCCTGAGCAGCCGCCGCAGGCGGCGTGTCGAAGGATGGGGAAGCGTGCCTTGCGTATCCGGGTTGTTCTCATAGCATCTTCTCGATCACGGCGGCCGTCGAGCGGGCGTCGGTTTCGGAATCGCGGATCAACTGGTCGAAATGGTCCGTCAGCGCCCGGATCTGGCGGGTCTCGCGAAACACCATGTAGAACCGGCCGACATAGACCACCGCCAATAGGGTGCCGAAGACGGTGACGGGCGCCGAGAACACGACCTTGGTGTCGTAAAGATACAGCCGCAGCGAGGGATAGAGGTCCCGGCAGGACGCCGCCATGGTTTCGATCTGCTCGCGCCGGGCGGCTTCCGGCAGGCCGCGCCAGTAGCCCTCGCCCCGGGCCAGGGATTCCACCAACTCCCGCGATACGCAGATCTCGTAATCCGAACCCGGCCGGCGCAGCCATTCGGCCTTGTCCCGCACCGCCAAGCCTGCCTGTTCGGGCGTTTTCTCCAGGAATGCCGCGTATTCGAAATCGATCACCGCGTCGGTCTTGAGAATATCCGGCAGGGTCGCCGGCACATGGCGGATCTTGTAGCCCGCGGCTTCCCGGTGCCATTCGTCGATCTGGGCATCGGCTGGGGTTCTTTCGGCCTCGGCCACGCGGAACGACGTGGCCAGCAGATCCGCGGCGGTTTCGCTTCGCTCGGTCAGGGCCAGCAGCCAGTCGGCGCTCACGCCCAGCGCCGAGGCGCATTCCGCCGCCAGATGGGCGTTCGGCAACCGCACCTCATCCTCGCTCAACAATTGCGCGATGGTGGATCGGTCGACGCCGCAGGCGCGTGCCAGCGCGCTCCGGCTCATGCCGTTGCTTCTCATCCTGTCGTCCAGGCGGGCGCGGAAGACGCGGGCACGTTCACGCTTGTCCATGTCGATAATATCACTCTATTGATGATAATAATCAACATTATGATTGAAATGTCGTTATAATCCATAATTCTCGTGGCCCACGCCTTCTGTTACCTGCTGTTTGGAAAAGCCGCTCTTAGAGCATGTGTTGTTCATATGGGCACATTCTGACAGAGCGGCTTCGGTCCGTGGCCAGGAGGGCGCCGCGGAGCGTATCGCGGACTACGGTCAAGGCGTTCGACGCCGTCCACGGCCCGAAACCGCCTGCCCCGAAGGGGTGGGCCGCGGCGGCCATCCGCGGCGTTGTCCGGCTCGCCCGATGGCCCCGCATCGCGCTTCGCCGGACGCCTGGCGGGCTGAACCGCCGCGGCCACATCAGAATGGGTCCATATGAGCAAGACATGCTCTGGATGGCGTGGGATGGAAACGACACGGCGAACCGTTGCAAAGGCCGCCACTTGGCAGACCATGGGCATTGTCTCCATGGCGGCGCTCAGCTATCCGCATACCGGATGCCTGCTGAGCGCGCTTTCCCTGGCGGCCAGTGCCTCCGCCAGCGGTTTCGTCTTTTTCTTCGTCCACGAAAAAATCTGGAATGCCGTGCGTTGGGGCCGCAAACGGACCGATGGCTCCCGCTGATCCTGGGCGCGGATTTCTTCCCTATTCCTTGCGCGGCAGCCGGGCGAAGATCGGGTCCGTCCAGCCCGGCGGGATCACGCTGGCCAGCCAGGTCGTAAAATACATCGGCCAGGGGAAGGCGATGCGCGCCTTGTCGCGGGCGAGGCCGCGGCGGATGATGCGGGCCGCCCGCTCGGCCGGCATGATCAGCGGCATCGGGAAATCGTTCTTTGCGGTCATGGCGCTGACCACATAGCCCGGGCAGATCACCGAGACCCGCAGGCCCTCGGCCTTGACCAGCCCGCGCAGACCCTCGCCATAGGAACGCACGGCGGCCTTGCTCGCGGCATAGGCCGTGGCGCCCGGAATGCCGCGAAAGCCCGCGATCGAGCTCATGATGGCGATCTGCCCGCGCCCGCGCCGCCGCATCCGGGGAAGGATCGGGTGAACGGTGTTGAACACGCCGCCGACATTGATGTCGAAAACCTTGCGCGTGCGCGGGTCGAAATCGTCGACGCCGCTGGTGCCGGAGGAGATCCCGGCATTGGCGATCACCAGATCGAGCGGGTGGCTGTCGTCGATTCCTTCGATCCAGTCGGCCATGCCGGCGCGGTCGACAACGTCGACGGGGCGTGCCTCCACATCCGCTCCGGCGTCGCGGCAGTCCTGGGCGACGGCCGCCAGGCGTTCGGCGTTGCGGCCCGACAGCGCCAGGAACACGCCGCCCTCGGCGTATTCGCGGGCGATCGCCGCGCCGATGCCGCTGGAGGCGCCGGTGATCAGGATCGCGCGCGGGGACAGCGAGGATGTGCTCATATCCGCGAGCATAGCGGATTCATGCCGTTGCGTCCCCGTTGAAGACGCGGAAATCGTCGTAGCCGTCCGCCCGTGGACCGACGCTTGTTGCCGTGCGGTCCCGGGGATATAAGTGGCCCGTCTTTGCCAAGTTTGAGGAGATCGCGTGCCCCTCTCGTCGATGACGGGCTTTGCCCGGTCCCAGGGACGGAACGGCGATTGCGCCTGGTCCTGGGAGATCAAGAGCGTCAACGGCCGGGGGCTGGATGTCCGCTGCCGACTGCCGCAGCGTTTCGAAAGCCTGGATCAGCCTGCCCGTGATCGGGTCGGCAGGCGTCTCAAGCGCGGCAATGTCTCGCTGGTCCTCAACGTCAGTTGGTCGCGGAGCGAGATCGGCTATGGCATCAATCAGGATCTCCTCGACCAGATCCTCGATTTGGTTCCCGACCTGCGCAAACGGTTCCCGGAGGCCGGGCCGCCGACCCTGGACGGCCTTCTCGCCCTGCGCGGCGTCATCGAGCTGGCGGAAGAGGAGATGTCCGAGGAGAAGCGCGACGCCCTCCACGCCGCTATGCTCTCCGACCTCGACCAGGCGCTGCACGCTCTGGTCTCGGCCCGGGTCGAGGAAGGGGCACGGCTGGCCGTGCCGCTCGGTTCCCAGATCGAGGAAATGGCGCGCTTGTGCGAGGAGGCCGAGAGGCTGACCGCGATGCAGACCGACGCCATTCGGGCCCGCATCAAGGCGCAGGTCGAGGCCCTGCTGGATGACGTGCCCGGGTTGACCGAGGAACGCCTGACCCAGGAGGCGGCGGTCATCATGACCAAGGCCGATCCCCGCGAGGAGCTGGACCGGCTCAAGGCGCATATCGACGGCGCGCGGGATTTGCTCAAGGAGGAGGGGGCCATCGGCCGGCGCTTCGATTTCCTGTGCCAGGAATTCAACCGCGAGGCCAATACGCTGTGTTCGAAGTCGACGGATGTCGAGCTCAACCGCGTCGGCCTTGCCCTCAAGGCGACCATCGACCAGATGCGCGAGCAGGTGCAGAACATTGAGTGAGACGAAGACCTTCCCCGCCGGCCAGGGAAGCCCGGCCGGCGCTCCGAACCGGCAGATCGCCCGGCGTGGCCTGATGTTCGTGATATCCTCGCCTTCCGGGGCCGGCAAGACGACGATCTCTCGGACCTTGCTCGACCGCGAGTCCAACCTGACTCTCTCGATCTCGGCCACCACCCGGCCGAAGCGCCCGGCGGAGGTGGATGGCCACCACTATCTTTTCGTCGAGGAGGCGGCGTTCGAGCGCATGGTGGCCGAGGGCGCCTTTCTCGAACACGCCCTGGTCTTCGACTATCGATACGGAACGCCGCGCGCGCCCGTCGAGGCGGCTCTGGCCGAGGGCCGGGACGTCCTGATCGAGATCGACTGGCAGGGCGCGGAACAGATCGTCGAGGCCGGCGGCGAGGACGTCGTCAGTGTTTTCGTGCTGCCGCCCTCCCGCGAGGAGTTGGAGCGGCGCCTGCATACCCGCGCCCAGGACCCCGAGGAGGTCGTGCGCCGGCGCATGGCCAAAGCCAATAACGAGATGTCCCACTGGAAGGACTACGATTACGTCGTCGTCAATCGCGATATCGAGGAGAGCGTGGCCGCCGTCCAGGGCATCCTGGCGGCCGAACGCCTGCGCCGCGCCCGGCAAACCGGCCTCGCGGACTTCGTTGTCGAACTCACCCGGGACTGACACTGGCGGGCACTCGGGCCTCTTCTTCGACGGGCTCATCCTTCGACGTTGCTCAGTATGAGGCCATCATGCTGAGCTTTGTCGAAGCACGAGGGCCGCGTTCCCGTGCCTCCCTTCAAACGCGCGCCGATACAATACCCTCGTTTCGGTACCTCAGATAAAAAAAGCCGGGCCGCTTTGCAGGGCCCGGCGAGTTCAACAGGGAGGAAAAGAGGACACTAATCTCTAACTACGGTGACGATACTGCCAGTTTTGAATGCTTCTGAAAGTGACCTTCGTCACAGTTTGCGAACAAAATCGTCTCAATTTCGAGATTTCTGCCTCTGGGCGTCCTCCCGCGTGGCTATTTGAGGGTTTCGGCCATCGGGCGGATGGCGATTCCGGCCTCGGTCAGGGAGTCGCGGATGCGCTTGGCCATGGCCACGGCCGCCGGGTTGTCGCCATGCACGCAGATGGTGTCGATGGCCACCGGGATCTTCTTGCCGCTGACGCTGGTCAGGGCCTGCTCCTCGACCATGCGGATGACGCGCGGCACCGCCACCTCCGGGTCGTGGATGACCGCGCCCTCGAGCTTGCGGGAGACGAGGTTGCCGTCGTCGTCATAGGCGCGGTCGGCGAAGATCTCGCGCGCGCAGCGTAGACCCATCTTCTCGCCCGCCTTCTCCAGCTCGTTTCCCGGCATCACGATGAACAGCATGTCGGGATCGATGGTCTTCACGGCGCGGGCGCAGGCCATGGCGAGATCGGCGTCCACCGCCGCGATATTGCCGAGCGAGCCGTGCGTCTTGAAATGGGTGACCTCCACTCCGACGCTCCGGGCCATGCCTTGGATGGCGCCGACCTGATAGATCAGGATCTTTTCGATATCCTCCGGCTTCTCGCCGTGGATGGGGCGCCGGCCGAATCCCCACAGATCGATAAAGCTGGGATGGGCGCCCACCCCGACCCCGTTCTCCTTGGCGAGCGTCAGGGTCTTGTGCATGACCAGCGGGTCGCCGGCGTGGAATCCGCAGGCGATATTGGCGGAGCTGATGATCTTCAGCATGTCCTCGTCATTGCCCATGACATAGGCGCCGAAGCTCTCGCCGAGGTCGGAATTCAGATCGACGCGGTCCATGATGTTCTCCTCGTTACCTCCCGGATGCCGTAGGTTGCTCCTTCACGGAACCAGGATAGTCGGCTCGGACGGCATTTGGAAAGTCCGCCTTGGCATATCCGAATTGTGGTCCGACTCCATGCCCAACCGCAGGTTCATAACCCTATTTTTCTTGCGCCCAGGCTTGACGAATGTGACTCACGGTGGTCATTTTGGGCCAACGGAGGAACTGGCGGCGAAACCGGCGGCGAAAGGTCCGGATCGTACGCCGATCAAATCGACGACCTCGTAAACCAGGACGATATAACTCGTCCCAACAGGGTAGGAGCCTGAACATGTTCTCCAAATCAATCTCACGCGCACTGTATTTCTCTACCCTCGCGGCCGCCGTCGCCGCCTTCTCCGCGGTCCAGGCCCAGGCCGCCACCGAGTGGCAGATGTCATTGGCTTGGCCGGCCGGCAATTTCCATGTCAAGAATGCCGAGGTTTTCGCCGAGAAGGTCAAGGAGGTCACCGGCGGGGAGGTGGTGATCACCGTGCATCCCGGCGGCGAGCTCGGCATCAAGGGGCCGGAAGGCATGGTCGCCGTGCGTGACGGCATCGTTCCCATTGCCGACATCCTGATGAACCAGCAAGTCGGCGAGGACAAGTATTTCGGTATTGAATCCCTGCCTTATCTCGCGGCCGGCTATGACGAGCTCGAGGTCCTGCACAAGTACTTTCGTCCGGGCATCGACAAGGTCGCCGAGAAATTTAATCAGAAGATTCTCTTCGTCGTGCCCTGGCCCGGCCAGGCCGTTTATTCGAAACGCGAGATCACGGATCTCGCCAGCCTTTCCGGCCTCAAGATGCGGGTGGTCGACAAGAACGGCCACAACTTCTTCTCGCGTCTCGGCGCGGCGCCGCTGCAGCTTCCCTGGGGTGAAGTCGTGCCGTCGCTGGCCTCGGGCGTGATCGAGGGCGTGACCACCTCCAGCTCCTCGGGCGTGGACGGGAAGTTCTGGGAGTTCCTGGGCTTCATGAACCGCTTCAACTGGCAGTCTTCGTCCAACATGATCAACGTCAATCTCGACGCCTGGAACGATCTGTCGAAGGAGCACCAGGACGCCATCGAGAAGCTCGGCAATGAGATGCAGCCGGTTTTCTGGCAGGCGAGCAAGGACGAGGACGCCAAGAAGCTGAAGACCCTGGCCGACAACGGGATCAAGGTCACGAGCCCCTCGGACGGGCTCAAGACGGAGCTGGTTAAGGTGGCCGAGACCATGTGGGCGGAGTTCATCAAGGACGCCGGTGAGGCCGCCGCCGAAACCATCAGCCAGTATCGCGCCGAGATCGGCAAATAGTCTTTCCGACGCATCATTTCTGAGCGGGAGTCCCCACCCGTCCGGGGGCTCCCCCTCACCGGGGCTCAAATGTTCAAGCGTATTCTCGCCGCGGTTGACGCCGTGTCCTTCGCCGCCGCCGTCGTCGGCGCGGCCTGTCTTTTCTCCATGTCCATGTTGATGCTGGCCGAGGTGGTGTTCCGCAACTTCCTCAATTTCAGCCTCGTGTTCAGTTGGGAGTACAGCGCCTACATGATGGCGACCGTGTTCTTCGGCACCGCCGCTTATACGCTGCGGGTGCGGGGTCATGTCCGCGTGTCGCTGCTCAACGAGGCGCTGCCGCCCAGAGCCGCCTATATCCTGGAGGTCGCGGCGACGACGCTCGGTTTGATCATCGCCACGTACCTCACCTTCGCGTTGGTTGATTTCGCGGCCCAGTCCTTCGCCCGCGGAGCCCGCAGCTTCCTGCCCAGCGAGACGCCGCTCTGGCCGCCGCAGGCAATCGTCGCGGCCGGCGCGGCCCTGCTGACGCTTCAGCTTGGCGCGCGCCTCGTTCGTCTGCTGATCGGCGAGCCGGCGGATCTGGAGCTTCCAGAGGACGCCTTGCCGGGAGAAGAGGCATGAGTGTCGCCGGGCTCAGCGTCGTCGGCCTGCTGGTCGCGATTCTCGGCGCCGGTGTCTGGGTCGGCCTTGGCCTCTACGGTGTCGGCATCGGCTCGCTGCTGATGTTCAAGAACATGCCGGTGGAGCGGTTGCTCTCGCAGGTCTCGTGGAACACGTTGACCAGCACCGAGCTCATCGCGCTTCCCCTGTTCATCTTCATGGCCGAGATCCTGTTCCGAACCCGGCTGTCCTCCTCGCTGTTCCACGGCCTGGCGCCCTGGACCACGCGGCTGCCGGGCCGGCTGTTCCACATCAACGTTCTCGGCTGCACGCTTTTCGCCGCGATCTCCGGCTCGTCCGCCGCGACCACCGCGACGGTGGGCCGCATCACCCTGAACGAGCTGTTGTCGCGGGGGTACGACCGCAACCTCGCCATGGGGTCCCTGGCCGGGGCGGGCACGTTGGGCTTCCTCATCCCGCCCAGCGTGATCATGATCATCTACGGCGTGCTGGCCCAGATCTCCATCCTCAAGCTTTTCATCGCGGGCGTCATTCCGGGGCTTCTGCTGGCCGCGACCTACATGTTGTATCTCGGGATCCGCTCATCGCTGCGGCCCGAGTTCGTCGGCGTCCGAATCGAGCAGGCGTCCTGGAGGCAGCGTTTCGCCGCCCTGCGCCATCTCGCGCCGGTCCTTTTCCTGGTTCTCGCCGTCATGGGTTCGATGTATGGCGGCATTGCCAGCCCGACGGAGGCGGCGGCGGTCGGCGTGTTCGGCGCCTTCGTCGTCAGTGTCGCTCAGCGCTCGCTCAACTGGGAGACGTTCCGCGCCGCCGTCATGGGCGCGGCCCGCACCTGCAGCATGATCGGGTTGATCATCGCAGGGGCTGTCTTCCTGTCGACGGCCATGGGATTCCTGGGCATTCCCCGTTTCGTCGCCGAGCAGATCAGCGCCATGGAACTCGGGCCCTTTCAGCTGATCCTCCTGCTCCTGGTCTTCTATGGCATTCTCGGCTGCGTGCTCGAGGGGCTGTCGAGCATCGTCATGACGCTCTCGATCACCCTGCCTCTGGTGACGGCGGCCGGGTTCGATCCCATCTGGTTCGGGGTGTTCCTGGTGCTTGTCGTCGAGATGGCGCAGATCACGCCGCCGGTCGGCTTCAACCTGTTCGTCATCCAGGGGCTGACCGGGGAGAGCATCGGCCGCATCGCCCGCGCGGCCTTCCCCTTCTTTCTGATCATGATCACCTTCACCCTCCTCATCGCGATCTATCCGGAGATCGTGATGTTCCTGCCCAACACGGTGGTCTTGCGAGGGTAGAGGCAGGGTCATGACCGACGCCGCCGACCTTTTCTATCCCGAGCCCCGCTTCCTCCAGGCCGGGGACCGGGCGCTGACGGTGGAGATCGCCAACGCCATCGATCCCGGGGTCAGCGACCGGGTCGCCGCCATCGATCAGGCGATCGCCGGGGCCGAAATCGACGGCGTCGTCGAAACCATCCCCACCTATCGTTCGGTGCAGGTGGTCTATGACCCGGGCCGCATCCGCGCGCGGGCGCTTGTCGCCCGCCTGCGCGAGGTCATCCCGCTGGAGGCCACGGCCCCCGCCGAGCGCCGGCGCTGGCTGTTTCCGGTTTGCTATGGCGGCGACCACGGCATGGATCTGAAAGTCGTCGCGGACGCTCACGGGATCACGACGGAGGAGGTGGTGGCGCTGCATTCCGGCTCCGAATACCGGGTCTATATGATCGGCTTCGCCCCGGGGTTCAGCTATCTCGGCGGCCTGCCGGAAGGTCTGCACACGCCGCGGCGGGAAAACCCGCGCACCCTGACGCCGGCCAGCAGCGTCTCGATCGGCGGCGTGCAGGCCGCGATCTCCTCGATGCCCGTGCCCAGCGGCTGGCACATGCTTGGCCGAACGCCGGCCCGCACCTTCGATCCCCGGCGCGAGCAACCGTTCCTGCTGCGAACCGGCGACCATGTGCGTTTCCAACCGATCGATGCGGACGAGTTCGCCCGTCTCGACGGGTTGGCGGAGGCGGGCGAGCTGATCGCCGACAGCGAGCCGATCCAATGACCCCGTCCTCCTCGCAAGCGACTCCCGGGTCCGCGCTTCGGGTGATCGCGCCGGCGCCTCTGGCCACGATCCAGGATCTCGGGCGCTACGGCTATCAGCGTTTCGGTGTCTCGGTCTCCGGCGCCATGGACGTGGCCGCGCTCCATATCGCCAACGCGCTCGTCGGCAATCCCCACGGCGAGGCCGCCATCGAGTTCACCCTTGCCGGGGGCAGCTACATCGTCGAGGCCGAGGTGTGCCGGGTCGCCATGACCGGCGGCGCTTTTCCGCTTTCGATCGACGGCGTGTCGGCGGCCAGCTATGCCAGCCACACCTTGCGCCGCGGCAGCCGGATCGCCATCGGTTCGGCCGTTCGCGGGTGCCGTGGCTATCTCGCGGTGGGCGGCGGCTTCGACCTCGAACCCGCCCTGGGCAGCCGGTCGACCCATCTGCGCTCCGGCCTGGGTGGGTCGAACGGCGCCGCGTTGGTGGGCGGACAGGAACTTCCGCTGCGCAATCCCACAGGGTTTCTGGGACCCGATCTGCAGTTGCCGCCCGCGCGCTGGCCGGTCGACGATGGGCCCTTGCGTGTCGTCATGGGCCCACAGGAAGACTACTATACCGAGGCGGGCAAGCGCACCTTCCTGGAGAGCGTCTACCGTGTGACCCCGCAATCGGACCGCATGGGCTACCGACTGGAGGGGCCGGAGATCCAGTTCGCCGGCGACTACAACATCATCTCCGACGGTATCGCGCCCGGCAGCGTCCAAGTGGTCGGCAACCGCCAGCCGATCATTCTGCTTGCCGATCGTCAGACCACGGGCGGCTACCCCAAGATCGCGACCGTGATCTCGGCCGATTTGCCACGGCTTGCCCAGCGCCAACCCGGCGACTCTGTTCGCTTCGAAGCCATTTCGATTGAGGCCGCCGAGGAGCTGGGCGTGGCCCTGGACAATCGCCTCGACGCCCTCGCCGATTCCCTGGTTCGCCGGGCCGATGCCAAGACCTCCAGGCTCCTCGCGATCAATCTCATCGATGGCGTCGCGGGGGGTGAGGCCAGTCCGGATTAACGGGGTGCTCCGAGCGCCGCGGCCGACGGCGCTTGAGGAAAAAAAGTTCTCCGTGAAAAAAAGTCGTTCGCTTTGCTCACTGTACTTTTTTTCAATTGTTACAAGGCGAAATGGGGGTTTGGGGCGGCCCTGCGCCCCCATTTCATGTGTTGCCAAATCGCAAGCTTTCGGACCGATCAGGCCGCAAGCTTGCGATTTGATATTCCGCCT
>JANQJG010000061.1 GCA_028281785.1 Rhodospirillales bacterium | reverse complement strand
CGGTCTTGTTCATGCCGCGTCGCTGAATACCCGACGGACCTCGATCCCGGCGTCCAAAGCGCCATGCCGGATCTCGGCAAGGGACAAGCGGTCGTAGTGAAGGATATCCGCCATCGCGACGGCATCCGCCCGACCGCTCCCGACGACCGCCACGAGGTCCTCGACCGAGCCCATCCCCCCGCTGGCGATAACCGGGACGGGAACCGCCGTCGCCACCGCATTGACGAGATCGATATCAAAGCCCTGGCGCGTCCCTTCCTGATCGACGGATGTGAGCAGGATTTCGCCGGCCCCCAGCTCGACGCCGCGCCGGGCCCATGTGACGACATCCAGCCCGGTATGCTCGCGGCCGTTATCGGTAAAGGCCTCCCACGCGCCCGCCCGCGCGCGCTTGGCCTCGATCGACAGCACCATGCATTGGGAGCCGAAGACGCGGGCGATCTCGGAGATCAGATCAGGGTTGGCGACCGCGGCGGTATTGACCGCCACCTTGTCGGCGCCGGCCCTCAGAATCTCGCGTGTATCGCCGACCGAGCGGATGCCTCCGCCGACCGTCATCGGAACGAAAACATCGCGGGCGGCCCGCTCGACGATGTCGGTGAGATTGTTCCGGCCGTATAGGCTGGCCACGATATCCATGTAGATCAGCTCGTCGGCCCCGGCCTGATAGTATTTCCGCGCATAGGTGTTGGGATCGCCAATGACCCGAAGCCCCTCGAGATGAATGCCCTTAATCAGATTGGGGCCTTTGATATCGAGCCGGGGCATGAGGCGGACGCGCGACATCGCCTACTCCGCGGCCCCGTTCTGCCAGACACGGTGCCGCAACCGCCAGCCTTCGTCCGTGTGCATCCACAGATGCGGCGAGCGGAACCGGTCGGTGAGCGCGTCGAAGTACGGCCGGTCCATGATCGGTTGCTCGAACATCTCCGACGCGACCGGAAACTCGCGCGGCGGCATGCTGAGATAGCTGAAGATCTCATCGGCGAAACGCTCTGGAAACTCGCCGTCGAAGCGCTTGACCAGGGCTACCGCTTCGTCCCGGGTGATGTCGCCGGAGCGGACTTCCTGCGCCGCGTCGTAGGTGGAGCGGCCGATTCCGAACTTGATGTAGGTCGTGTAGTAGTGGAAGTCGTCGATGCGGTCGTCGATGCTGTTGTATTTGGAGTAAGTGCCGGGCGTGCGTTCGGGCGACGCCTCGAAGCCGCCATGCTCGACCGCATAGTAATACGCGCTCTGCGGGTGCCATTTCAGGTAGTAGCCGAGATAGTGCACCTCGATGGCGGTCTCGGCGATGCGCTGGGGATCGGCGGGCAGATAGGGATCAAGGTCGCCGTTGACGAGGCCGTAGTCCTCCTTGAGCTCCCTAACCGACGTGCCGCCGAAATAGATATCCGACTCGTCCTGGGCGGTGAAGTAATCCCAGCTTCGGAGGGCGGTCGAGCTATCCTGCCGCGGATTCCCGTACTCGGCCTCGTTCTCCCCGAAGAAGACCAGCGGGATGTTGAACAGCAGCGCCATCTTGGGCGCGAAGTTCTTCTGTCCGATGATGAACGGCTGGAAGGGATGAAACAGGTTCTCGACGGCGAGCCGCGTGAGCAGGCGGTGAACGCGGCCGTTGGGCGTGCACAGATAGTTGTCGAAGCCGGCATGGATCCAGGCCTGGAAGTTCCGCCAGCCCCACTCCGTGTAGCTGTGCGGGGCCCAGGTAACGGTCAGGGGATGCATGCCGTATTTGTGCTTGAGGATATGGGCCGCGTAGAAGCTGTCCTTGCCGCCGGAGCCCGGAACGAGACAGTCGTAGGACCCGTCGGCGCTGCGAAACCGGTCGCAGATGGCCCTCAACTCGCGTTCCCGATCCTGCCAGTCGATATCGCGGCGCTTGTCCTCGCCCACCCGGCAGGCGTCACACACGCCCTCCTCGTCGAAATGAATGGTCGCCTTCTTGCTGGCCGCCGTATGCTTGAACTCGACGGCCGAGTTCGGCCGCTGGTTCGAGATGACGCAGTGTCGGCAGAACGCCACCTCCTGGGGGAGGCCGTACTTGACCTCGGGGTCGTTGATGCCAGGGGCGAAAGCCTTGAGGTCCACGGGATGGCCGGCGGGATGAGGGTGCATGAATGATCCGTTGTTTCCGGGCGCGTCGGGCGCCTCCCCATGAGGCCGCGCGTCTAGAGCACTATCCAACCAAATAGACTCAATTCTGATGGCTTCGCGGCGTGGCGGTCCGTCAGGCGCTGGACGCAGCGCGATGCGGGGCCACCCGCCTTCGCCGAAGCGAAGCTTCGGCTTCGCGGAGGCAGGTCGGGCAAGTCCGGCAACGCAGTGGACGCCCGCCGCGGGCCATCCCTTAAGGGACCGGGCCTTTCGGGCCTGGAAGGGCGTCGGACTTCTCGACCGTAGATCCCGCTACGCTCTTCGAAGCCCTCCTGCTCCAGACCCGAAAGGCCTCGGTCAGAATGGGTCCATTTGGTCGGATAGTGCTCTGGGTCGTCCATTGGCGGATTATCGCGCCCCATCCGTTAACGAGTAATTTCCGAATCGCCGATAGACAGAAGGAGCGCAGGCATGACGCTGCGCGTGCGGCCGAAAGGTCGAGCTCAGCGATGACACTGGAACTCGGTGAGAAGATCGCCACCGAGGCGACACGCCGGAAGAACAACCTCACCGGGGGAGCAGTGCTACGAGTCGATCTCGGCGTTCCTCCGGGAGATCGATCTGTCGACGCTGGAGATCAGGCTGTAAGCGGCGCCTTGGCAGAGAGGCCTTGCGCCGCCAGTCGAACGGGTTGAGCCGAAGCCCTCAGACTCCGGAGACTCCGGCCTGACGCTGATCGAGCAGCGCCTGTGCGGCGCTCTCCTTGCCCTCGAACGTTTCGGTCTCGAGCAAACGGTATTCGCCGCGGTCAAACAGGCAGGCCTTCCATTTGCCGCCTTGGCCGGTTCGATGGACGTATCCCAAATGGTCACCCCCCGTGAAAACCGTGCAGAAGTCCGGGGTGACGGGATCCAGTTTTAGCATCATCCCAGGGAGTCTCCGAGTATTCTAACGAAGTCTTCTTCCCGCCTTAGAGCCTGTTTGAGCAGCCCCATGGGACTGCTCAAACAGGCTCTTACGTACTAGCCCCATTTTCTTACCGACGAATTACCAGCCGGGAACAAGCCTTTGATTCCCGGTCTTCTATGAGAGAGCGAAAGGGATTCTTAACGTCACCTCGACAGACTGGGGGTCGCATACCACAGTTTGGAAATCACACGGCCTCCCCCGGGGCGCGTTCGGCCCGTCGGAGCGCGAAACTGAAATGGCGGCAATGCCCTCGGAAAACGCCGATATCCTCGCGTTCGATCCGCCCATGTCCCCAGCCCCCGGAAAGATCCGGGCGCCGTCCGATGGCGCCGCGCCGCGATCGGTGCTGGTCGTCGGGTTGGGGAGTATCGGCCGCCGCCATCTCAAATCCCTGCGAGACGTACTGCCCGACGCGGAGGCCCTGATCCTGAGGCGGCCGGGACGCGACCTGGGCGGCGAACCGCGCGCGGGCGTCCGGCTCGTGCACGAACTCAAGGCCGCCCTGGATATCGGTGTCGACGCCGCGATCATCGCCTCCCCCGCGCATCTTCATGTGCGGACGGCCCTCACCTTGGCGGACGCCGGAGTTCACCTCCTCGTCGAGAAGCCCCTCTCGAACAATCCGAACGGAGTCCCGGACCTTCTGCGCATATGCCGCGCCCGGGGCAAGGTCCTTCAGGTCGGATATTGCCTGCGTTTCGACCCGTCCCTCGCGGCCGTCAAGCAGGCCGTGGAGACCGGGCGGATCGGACGCCCGCTATACCTGCGCGCCGAAGTCGGCCAGCACCTGCCGGACTGGCGCCCAGGCACCGACTACAGAGAGGGAGTGAGCGCGCGTGCCGCGCTCGGCGGGGGGGTGCTCCTCGAACTCAGCCACGAGATCGATTATGCCCGCTGGATCGCCGGGGAAGTGGCGTCGGTTCAAGCCCGCCTGAACCGCGTGAGCGATCTGGACATCGACGTCGAGGATCTCGCCGAGCTGTCGCTGGCGTTCGCCGGTGGGATTCGGGGCAGCCTGCATCTCGACTTTCTTCAAAGGTGCCCCGTGCGGACCTGCAAGGTCACGGGCGCGCGGGGAACCGCGATCTGGGACGGCATCGCCCATGAGGCGCGCCTTTATGACGCCGGAACCGGCCGTTGGGAGACGCTGTTTCCGAGCGGCGGGATCACGATGGACGGCATCCTCGCGGCGCAGCTTCGCCATTTCATCGAATGCGTTCGCGGGCGGAGCGAGCCCCTCGTCTCAGGCGAGGACGGGCTGCGCGCGCTAGAGGTGGTGGACGCGGCGCGACGATCCCAGGCGTGCGGAGAGAGGATCAGCCTATGACCGGCCCAGTCATTGCCTTCATTTTCGCCCGAGGGGGATCCAAGGGTCTTCCCGGCAAAAATCTCGCCCCGCTTGGCGGCAAGCCGCTGATCGCCCATGCCATCGAGGCGGCCCAGGAGGCGCGGACGGTCGATCGCGTGGTGATGTCCACCGACGATCCCGAGATCGCCCGCGTGGCCGGGAAATGGGGGGCCGAAGTGCCGTTCCTCCGTCCCGCGGAACTGGCCCGGGACGACAGCCCCGAATGGCTGGCCTGGCGACACGCGCTGGATGCCGTGGACGAGGCGGCAGCCAAGCCCACGGAGATCTTCGTCTCCGTCCCGCCGACGGCGCCGCTGCGTCTACCGGGCGATATCGACGCCTGCGTCGAGCGCTTCCGGGAAGGCGATGTGGACGTGGTGCTGACCGCCACCGCCACCGCGAGAAACCCCTACTTCAACATGGTGACCCTGGACGCGGGCGGGCGGGCCGATCTGGTCATCCCGCCCGGTGACGGCATCCACAACCGTCAATCGGCGCCCGCCGTCTATGACCTGACGACCGTTTGCTATGTTGCCCGGCCCGACTTCCTTCGGACGGCCGATCACCTGTTCGCGGGACGGGTCGGCGCCGTGCTGGTGCCGCGCGAACGGGCCGTCGACATCGACGACCAGCTGGATCTCGCCATAGCCCGAACCCTGATGGACATCGACCGGCCATGCCGCCCACGCGCCCGCTGAAGCATTTGATGGACCTGACCGGCCGGGTCGCCCTGGTGACCGGCGGGGCCGGCCATGTCGGCCATGAGGCGGCCGCGGCGGTGGCCGAGCTGGGAGCGAGAGTGGCGCTCGCGGATATCAGCGGTGACGGATGCGCCGCGGCGGCGCTGACGCTGTCGGGACAATGCGACGCCGAGATCCTGGCCGTCCAATGCGATCTCGCCGACGAGGCCGGGGTCAAGGACCTTCCGGACAGGGTTGCCCGGGTTCTCGGGGGTGTGGACATCATCATTCATGCCGCGGCTTTCGTCGGGGATTCGGAGCTCAAAGGCTGGGCCGTGCCCTTTCCCGAGCAAAGCCCGGAGACTTGGCGGGCGGCACTCGAAGTAAACCTCACCTCGGCCTTCGTTCTGGTTCAGGCGGCGACGCCCTGGCTGGAAAAATCCGGAGCGGCGAGCGTGATCCAGATCGCCTCCATCTATGGGATGTTGGGGCCGGACCTTCGGCTCTACGAAGGCACAGGCATGGGCAATCCGGCCGCCTATGCGGCGAGCAAGGGCGGCCTGCTGCAGATGACCCGCTGGTTGTCGACGGTTCTCGCGCCCAAGGTGCGGGTCAACGCGATCACGCCCGGCGGCATCTGGCGAAGGCAAGCAGCGGAATTCGTGGAACGCTATGAGAGCCGGGTTCCGTTGGGACGCATGGGATCGGAGGAGGACCTCAAGGGCGCGGTCGCGTACCTTGCCAGCGATCTCTCGGCTTACGTGACCGGGCACAATCTGGTCGTCGACGGTGGGTGGACGGCGTGGTGACCGGGTTCCAGATCGCAGGCCGGCAACTGGGCCCGGGCGCACCCTGCTTCGTCATCGCAGAGGCGGGCGTCAACCACAACGGCGATCCCGCCATGGCCCATGCCCTGGTCGATGTCGCGGCCGACGCCGGCGCCGATGCCATCAAGTTCCAGACCTTCCGCGCCGACCGCCTGGCGACGCCCGACGCCCCGAAGGCGGGCTATCAGGTAGCGGCGGGCGGCGAAACGGAAAGCCAGCAGACGATGCTTCGCCGGCTTGAGCTGGACGACGGGGCCTGGCGGGAGCTGACGCGCCATTGCCGGCAGCGGAACATAACGTTCCTGTCTTCCCCGTTCGACCCGGCAAGCGCGGATGACCTGGAGCGCGTCGGCATCGCCGCTTTCAAGGTCGGCTCCGGCGAGATCACGAACCTCCCATTTCTCGAGCATTTGGGCGGCAAGCGAAGGCCACTGATTCTCTCGACCGGGATGGCCAACCTGACCGAGGTCGCATCGGCGGTGGCGGCCGTTCGCGCTACCGGCTGCCGGTCGCTGGCACTGCTCCATTGCGTCAGCGCCTATCCGGCCAGCCCCGAGGACTGCAACCTTCGGGCCATGCAGACGCTGGCCGGAATGTTCGGCGTACCGGTCGGCTGGTCGGACCACACGATGGGTTGCGAGATCGCCCTGGCGGCCACCGCGCTCGGCGCCTGCATCATCGAAAAGCACATCACCCTGGACCCGAACCTTCCCGGTCCCGATCAGCGCTGCTCCATGGCCCCGGCGGAGTTTGCCGCCCTGGTGACAGCCCTTCGCCGCGTCGAGAGCGCCCTGGGTGACGGCCGCAAACAACCGGTCGCGGCCGAGGCGGACGTGGCAGCGGTCGCGCGCAAGAGCCTCGTCGCGGCACGCGATCTGGTCGTCGGCTCCAACCTCACGCCCGAGTCCGTGGCGTCGCGGCGCCCAGGAATCGGGATCGCGCCGGCGCGTCTCCCCGATTTCCTCGGACGGCGGGTCAAGCGGGCCGTCGCCGCCGGCACGATCCTCCATCCCGACATGTTCGAGTGAACGCCATGAGGCGGATTGCCGTCGTCACGACCAGCCGCGCCGATTTCGGCATCTATCGGCCCCTTCTACGCCGGCTTAACGAGGCTGCCGAGACCGACTTGGCCCTTGTCGTCGGCGGCATGCATCTCCACCCCTCCTTCGGACTGACTGTTCAAGAGATCGAAGGGGACGGCTTTCCGATCACGGCAAGGGTGCCGATGCGCCTGGCGGGCGACACGTCACGCGACGTGGCGCAGGCGATGTCCGGCGCCGTCGCCGGCTTCGCCGCCGCCCTCGACCAGCTCGGGCCGGACATCCTGGTGGTGCTCGGCGACCGCTACGAAATGCATGCCGCGGCCCTGGCGGCGCAGTCATTTCCCATTGCTGTAGCCCACATCCATGGTGGCGAGCTAACCCTGGGCGCCATGGATGATGCCCTGCGGCATTCGATGACCAAGCTCAGTCATCTGCATTTCGTGGCGACCGAGGCCTATGGCCGACGCGTTCGCCAGATGGGCGAGGAGGCCTGGCGGGTGAGCGTTTGTGGCGCGCTCGGGCTCGACAATCTCCGCGATGTCCAACCCGTGACCGGCTCGGAGCTTGAACGGCTGATCGGATTGCCCCTTTCCCCCCGGCCCCTGCTGGTCACCTATCACCCGGAAACGCGCGGGTCCCTGCCGATTGAGGCCCAGGCCGCGGAGCTTTTCGCGGCCCTGGATGACGCCGCGCTCCCGGCCGTGTTCACGGCCCCCAATGCCGATACCGGCGGCGGCCGGCTGCGTGCCCTGATCGAGGGCCATGTCAGCCAACGCGACCATGCCCGTCTGGTCGACAGCCTGGGAACGGCCGCCTATTTCGGCCTCATGAGCGAGGCGGCGGCGATGGTCGGCAATTCGTCGAGCGGGATCATCGAGGCGGCCTCCTTTCGCCTCCCGGTCGTCAATATCGGGGACCGTCAGGAGGGCCGGATACGCGCAAAGAATGTGGTGGATACGCCGATCGCACGAAATGCGGTAATCGAAGCGATTCTTAGGGCAGTTTCGCCGGAATTCCACAAGGAGCTGACGACCCTCGCGAACCCCTATCAAGGTCCCCGCCGGGCCTCGGAAATCATCACCGAATGCTTGGCTACCGTCCGGCTGGGACAGGTTCTGCTCAAGAAGGGATTTGCCGACCTTCCGCATGCGGAATCATCGGAATCCTTCCCGTAACCATATGGAAAAACACATGTTTACTCAAAAGATCTATAATGATATACTTTTTTGTATATCTTTGTGCCTGGTGCTGTGTGACGCGCGATGACGATCTCGCCCCTATCGAACTTCACGATAGCTGATTTCGGCCGAGCCCAGCTGGTCGCGCAGATTGGCGCGTACTACGAGCAGAGGGGTGTGGAGAAGAGCGAGCAGATCGCCGCGGAGTATGGACAGAAGACCAACACCCTGGGCCGCGAGTCTGCGCGCTGGGAGGACGTCCGCGCCGATATCCAGGCCGCCAAGGACGTCATCGGAGGCACGCTCTCGCGGATCAAATCGATCCGCAACAGCCTCAACAACATGATCAGCAACGTGAACAAGGCGGAGCAGAACAGCCACGATCCCACGGGACCGTCGATCTATGCCGCGGCGTTCGACTCCTATCTCAACGGTGCGGATTCCAACGCCAAGAACACGTCGCTGTCGCCCAACCTGATCGGTGTCGCCAAGCAGGAACTGACATATCGAGTCGGTATCTACGGCACGACCTCGACCATCGCCAGCGCCAATCTGAGCAGCGACTATTACGTCATCGACACCGACGGCAAATACTGGAGCCTGAACCGCACCGCAAAAACGCTCAAAAGGTATGACGTCTATCCCGACGAGCCGACAAGCACGGTCGGCCATTTCGTTGGCGGTCTCAAGCTGGACAGCCTTACGGGCGACACGATCAGCTTCACGGTGGCGCCCGATACGGCGACCCCGGAGTCGTTTACCGGCACGCTCTATCGAAACGGTTTGTCCATAATGGATTCATGGGCCTATGACGGTTTGGCGACCTCGGACGGACGGACACGGGCACTCGAAGACCTTAACGCCGCCAAGTATGCCGTGGATCTGGAGATACGCCGCTACGAGATCGCGCTCACGACATCCGATTTCTATGACAAGGTTGCCAAGCGGGCCATCGACGGCCTAACCGAGCAGACCAACGATCTGTTGATCGAGCAGGCGGCGGCCATCGAGAAGGCCCAGAATGAACTGGCGAGAGAGTACAGTTCGGCTACCAGCCACGTCGCGCGCGCGGTCGCCATGCAGAACGAGTACGCGATTCTCCTGAAGCCGCTCATTCAGAACAAGTTCGCGGCGAAGCTGATCAGTATTCTCGCTTGATATCGAGGGGTCCGGGCAGGACAGGCCGGACGACTTCGTCAGGCCGCCTTCTTCTTGGCCACGTCGCCGACCTCGCTGATCTCTTCCCGGCCTTCGCTCATTTCTTCGAGCATCACCTTGGTCTCCCGCGCCATCCAAAGACACGAATCCCGGTACGTCTCGAGGAAGAAGTCGAAAAACCGCTTGCGTGACCTGCCATATTTGATGCGCGTTCCGACGAACGCGCCCAGCCTTACCGTCGACGCCAAGGTGCCGCCGATGATCTTGAGCACACCCTTGCAGTCGGCGAACTCGTCGTGCCAGAACGTCTCGAGGCGCTGATCAAAGTCCCAGAAACTTTCGATCTCGGCCTTGGCGGAGTCGATGAGCTTGTTGAAGCCTTCCATGAAACGGTCACAGGCTTCGGCATCCTGGTGCAGGTCGATGCCCGCCAGCATGTCGCCCGCCTCGTAAAAGGGCAGATCGCGCTCGATCTGCGAGAGCACGTCTTCCTGTCTGCCAATGGGCACGTCCAGGCGCACCGCTGCTGGAACCTTGGGAAGCGCGCCATCAATGCGCGCCCCGTCGCTGCAATTCGTAAGAACGATCCCACACCCCCCCATGAGGGCCTTGAACATCCGGCGCGACAGGTCCATCGACCAGGTGGTCAAAACCTGGCCACCGAAGCTTCCCGGGACGACCCGTTCGAACCCCGCATCGGGCCGGTCATTGGGATCGATATCGAAACTGTCGTCGTAGTAGATGGCGTCCTTGCTGTGATGCTCGCCCTCGAAGTGGCGGCCGCAATCCACGCCGAACAGATAAATGTCCGTGAAGCCCAGATAGGTCGAAACGGCGGAAGCCGCATTGGCGACCAGGGGCTCGGCATAGGGAAGCGGTTCGGTTCCCCCCGACAAGAGGGTGCTCGAGCTCAACGGCGCCCGATAGTAGAACCACCGCTTGTCGAACAGCCGGCTGGCCTCGGGACGCAGGGTCGAAGAGGCCACGAGGCGAATCCCCTCCAGCCCATATTCGTCCCGGAAGCCTTCCAGGTTCTTCACCAGTGGCAGGGTGTTCTCGTTCTCGACATGGAGATGGGGCCGGATGCCGTTCTTCAGCAAGATGCCCAACGAGGTCCCGCAGGAGAAAATGATGGCGCGGTCGCGCCATTTCTCGATGACAGGCAGCGCTCGGTCGAGGGATGGGCCGGAACCGATCACGAAAACCGGCAAGTCCCGCTCCCGCCGCGCCCGGCGGGTCACGAGGTTGAACGAGAAGCGCCGCAGATTGCCATAGGTGTTCCGCATCATCAGGATCTCATCTTCGAAGAATCCCGAGGACAGATAGAACACCTTGATCTTCTCGTTCAGCAGCGTGCGCGCTTCCTTCAACGCCCATGAGTAGTAGTGCACATAGGCATAGGACCCATCGATGAAGGTCGTGCCGCAGCCACGGATCAGAACCTCGACAATCTCGATCGTGCGAACGGGATCGTGACCGACGATGAAATGCAGATGAACGCCCAGTTTGTCAGCCTGCCGGAAGATCCGCCCCCAATCGATGACGTGCATCGATTGGATCACGAACTCGGGCACCGGCTCGATGAGGATGATGTGGCGGGCAAGTTTGCGGCGCAGAAGCTCGGGAACGTGGTAGCCGAGACCGATGCCGAAAATGAAAGTGTATCCGACGTCGGTGACCGGGTAGGGCGACATCTTCCAGCGCCGCTTTTCCAGCACGTAGTCCTTGATGTCCGACAGAACCTCGACCGATACCGGGGAAAGGTTGCAGTGCCCCGGCCCGGAGAAGCCCAACCTGTCGGGCTCCTCGAAATAGCTGTCGATCTGCCGCCCGGTCCATGGCCCGGCCGCCTCCGGGTAGAGGTGGGTCTCCCCGAGGTCGATGTTGGCGGCGGCACCGTCCTCGAACACGAGGGTCGAGACCGTCTTCTCGAAAGGCTCGAGCTGCGCCCAAACCCTCTCGGCATACTTGCGGAATGCCTTCCGATTGCGTCTGTAGAGCGGGGACGGCGCGTCCGTCGTCATGATGCGCCCAGAGCCTCTTTGGGGGCTCCTTTGGCCAAGGCGTCGTTCCAAAGCTGCTCATAGGCCGACTCCAGGTCCCGCGCCCGCGACAGGCTGTCGCACAAGGGCGCGGATGCCAGGCGCTCGGTAAGCGCCGCCCGGAACTGCCGTCGGCGGTCGGTTCCCGACGCCCATTCCAGCGCCAGTTCCCGATATCCCGACGACGATTGACGGACCGTATCTTCGGCAAGCCCGAGATGATGCAGAACGCTGCCCACGGCGCGGCGATGGCGCCCCTCGCCCGCGAGCGCGACGACAGGAAGCCCCGCCTCAAGTGCCGCGACCGCAACTTCGGGCCGCATCGAAGACGGTGGCACGAGGCAGACATCGGCCTCCGCGAAGAGTTGATGCGTCTCGGCGGCTGACAGCACGTCGATCCTGTGAGCCACGCCGTGGTTTCCGAAGAGCCCGATGACGCGGGTTGCGTTTTCCTCCTTCTGGAAATCGTGATCACGCAGAACGAGTGTTGCTGACGGGAGTGAATGAAGGATGTCGGCCCAGATCCCGACGGTCGAAGGCGAGATCTCGTCGAGCGTGGCATCGGCCGCGAAGGTGACACCGGTCGACTGCCGCCTATCCTCTGGCGCGATCCCCCAGGCGGACGGCAGATTAACGACCGGGGCGCCGCATGCCAGCCGGACGAGTTTCTCTCGATAGAGCCCGTCGGCCTGGCCATGCGGATCGAGAAACTCGTCCGTCAGCATGCCATCCATGTTGGCAAGGCCTGTTCCAGCCGGCGCACCGAGCCAAGCAAGTTGAACGGGCGCCACCCGCGCCCCGAACACGGTCAGGACTTGAGGGGTTGCGAAGCCGCTTAGATCCACGAGGATATCCACGCCCTCGGCGCCCACCATCGATGCGAATGTCAACGGATCGGTATCGCTGAAATTCAGCCAACTCTCGAAGCATTTCTGAAAGAAGACATTGAACGGATCGAAGAGCTCACCCAGGCCGAAACCGACGACGCGGAAGCGCTGGGGATCGTGATGAGCGAGAATCTCCGCCACGCCCACGCCGGGACCGGACCTGTCAAGCGCGCCGACGACGTAGCCAACCGTCAGCCGCTTCTTGTCGACCCGGAGGTTCGGCGGCAACACCTCTTCCGGTGACATGCCGAAGCGTTCGCCCCATGCCCTGAACTCCTTGGCCACCTCCTCGATGCCAAGCTCAGGATCGAAAAGAGTGTCTGTCGCGCCGGCCGCGTGAACGATGAGGTCGTCGGGAGCCATGCGCACGGCCTCGGCGTGACATGAGCGGCCCTCGGCGATCTCGCCGACAGCGGCCAGCGCCGTTCCCAGCATCTGAGCGATCTGCGGGTTGCGCGGAAGCACGTGCCGGGCACCCCTCAGCGATTCGACCGCCGAACGGTAGAGGCAACGGACGATCAAAGAATTGGCCAAGCCCAAATAGCCGTCCGGATCATCCGGGTTAAAGGCCAAGTGTTGGCGGAACCAATGCTCGGCTTCACTCCAAGCGCCCCGTCCGGAGGCGAGAAGACCATCCTGTTTGAACGGATCCTGGCGGACCATCAGGAAACAGTCGCGAAACTCGGGCACCGACTCTGGCCAGAGCTTTTTGGCCAAGGCCGACGAAGGATTTGCCGAGGCCAGTTTTGCGTAGAAGGTGGCATGTGTAAGATCGGCGACCAACGCATACAAAATGGCAAGAAGGTCGGCATACTCCTTGACGCTTGAACCGCTGCTCTCGAATGCGGAACGGGCGTGCGCGATTGCGGATGCGAAATCACCCTCACCATGGGCCGCAAGCGCGAGCAGATAATGACATTCCGGCGTCGGACCATTGTCTTCGACATAGGCTTCGACGGCGCCACGAACCTTCTCCCAGTCGCCGGCATGCACGTCTTCGGCAATCGACTCGAAAAATTTTTGATTGGAACGCTTTGTTTTGCCAGTCACTTTTGCCCCCGGGATCCATCAGGCCGATGTTTCGTTCGTCTCTAGACGAGTGGCGGTTTCCATCGGCACATCCTCGATTCCATCATTCTCATTCGATGGCCGCGGCTGCGCATAGAGGCCGCCCGCCAGTTCCCGGTTGATGGAAATGAGCACATCCAGCTTTTTCGGGTCCGGACCGGCGATGATGCCGACCATGTGCTTGTCGACGAAATTGGCGAGGGAGAGGACGTTCTGACGAATGTCCATGGGAACGGGACAGTCGGGATCAAGCAGCTCGGACTGAATAATCGTCCACAACTGCCAGTTGAGGCGGGCCGACGACAGAATGGCTTCCGCGTCCTCAGCCTCCTGAGCCGCCTTCATCCGCAGCGCCGCCTGCGTCAATGCCCAGGCCTCGACCTCCCGAGGATTTCCCGCCGGGGGTGGCGTCTCGTATTTCCTCACCAATTCTTCCGTGGACATATTCAAATACCTGCCGTTCGTGGGCTATAAGCTCCTGCGCCAGCTTGAGCGCCTGATACAGCTTATCTTCTCCCATCAGGCTGCGGATGCCCCCACAAATGGGACTCGCGCTCGGCGCCGCCTCTTCGTAACTATCAACAAGCTGCTTAAGATTCCCTAAATGTCGGTCACGTTCGACCGGGAAGAGATAGGCGCATTGCAAGGCATAGTAGACTCGGCTGGCCGGCGTCCGGGCGTCGGCAGGTGTCAGGATGTCGTTGTCGCGGAGGATGGACGCGTCGTTCTTGACCAGCAGCGACGCGGTGTGCGATCCCGCATTCTCCAGAACCGCGCCGTTTACGATGATCTTTTGTCCTTTTCTTAATTGCAACTTAAGCGGCATTTTGTCCCTCCCTTATCGCCTTAGAGCCTGTTTGAGAAGTCGCATGGAGGCTGCGTTGGTCCGAGGCTGGCCGCGCCGGCAGGCGCCGTCGCGAAGGCGGGCCCGGCGGCCCCGGCGAGCGGCGGCAACGAACCGGGCGGCCGGCCTCGGCCAACCCTTCGGGACGCGGCGATTATCCCCGCCGAGGGCGTCGCTCGTCGCTCGATATGCTC
>JANQJG010000034.1 GCA_028281785.1 Rhodospirillales bacterium | reverse complement strand
CCCCGACACCGCCCGTCGAAAGGTCGATCAAGCGGGCGGTCCCCGCGGTCCCGTTCCCGAGCAGGGCGGCGGGAAGGGCGGCCTCGCGCACCGGCTCCGACGGCATGACCAGGACGTGGGTCGCCGCGCCTTCGCGCAGCGCGACCCAGGCGCCGCCCGCGAAGGTTCCGGCGCCGGCCCCTTCGAGCGGGGCCGAAAGGCCGTTGAAGACGGCGTGCAAATTCCGCGTGACGCGGTAGCCCAGCCGCGGATTGCATTCCCGGTCGATGACGCCGTTGCGGACGCTGTGGCCGCGGTCGAGATCCATGAAGGTGTCGATAAACACCTCCCGTCCCGGATTGCACGCGGCCGCCGCCAGACCTTCAGCCATGCGGTTGGCGTTGGCGAGGTCGTCGCATTGGTGGCGGGCCGGGTTGTTGTCGCCCATGAAAACGGTCACGGACGCGCCAAGCCCGAGGCCAGAAGCCAGCTCGGCAACCTCCGTGATCCGTGCCCAGGGAGACTCGTCCCGGCCGACACGGAAAAGGAAGCCCGAGAAGATGGCGCCGATGTCGGCGTGCCGGGCCAGCCGCGCGATCTCGTCCCGGTCCGCCGGTACGAAGCCATAGGTGATGCGGTGGAAGTAGGGCTGCCCTTGCTTGACGATGTCGGCCTTGGTCCGAAGGTGGCCCAGGAAGATGGGAAACGCGACGGCGTCCTTGACGCGGCGAAGGGCGGGGAGGGCGTCCTCCATTCGATGCGGGGCGAGCACGACTTCCCATCGGGAAATCAGGTCCTGGTTGTCGATGAGAAGCCGTTGGTCCTCCGCACTCGGAATGCCCTGGCTGATGACGATGAACCGGTGGCCCATATGGGTCATGGCGCCGATCCGATCGCGGACCGGCGCATCCCTGAAATCGTGGAGCGGAACGCGCAGGTTCCGCGCGCCCATATCCCACAGGGCGAGGACCGGATAGTCGTTCCTCATGCGTTTGCGGTGAAAGTCGTCGAGCGCCCCCGATGGCGCGATCTCCGTGGTTTCGGCCCAGGGGTGGCGGAGATCGAAACCGAGGGTCGTTCCGCCGATTTCCCGCGTGTGACAGGTGGCGATCCGGGGCGGCGAGACCGGAAGCCGTTCGCCTTTCCCAAGCAGGAGACCGTCGGTGCGGCGGAGGTGGCAGACATGCCCGTTCTCGAAGACGAAGACGAGAAAGTAGCCGACCTTGCCCTGGTCGTTGCGGCCGTCCTGTGCCTCCGCCCACGGCGCGACCCGGAACATCTCGCTGAAATCCTGGCGCGTGAAGGAGGTCGAGGGCAGGAGGTAGCAATCGGTTTCGACATACCGGTTGTACCAGAAGTGATGGACATGCCCGGCGAACAGAACCTCGACCTCGTGGCGTTGCAAGAGGTCCAGGATCCAACTTCGTCCGGGCTCGGCGAGGTTGTCGTAGTTCTCGATTTCCCGAGGCTCGGTCAAATAAGGCGGGTAGTGGAGGCACAGGAATAGACGCCGGCCGGCATGGGCAGCCAAATCCCGCTCCAGCCAAGCCCGTTGCTCGGCTTCCAGGGCGAGGCCGGAGTTGATGACCTCGGCGTTGATCAGGGCGAAATGGCAATCATCGTAATCGAAGGACTGGAAATGCTTGCCGAACGTCCGTTCCCATTGGGTCAGGTAATCGTCCCGAACGACGCCGGCCGGGGCCCAGTCCACGGGCTTGTCGCCGACATCGTGATTGCCGGGGATGGAATAGACCGGGACGTTCAGGCGGCCGACGATCTGTTTGTAGTCCCGGGCCGCGTCGGCATAGCTGGGCATCGACGGCACCGGATGAATGAGGTCCCCGAGATGCAAAACGAACTTCGGGGCGAGGGAGCCCAGTTGCTCGCTCAACCTCAGAATGTCCTGGACGCAGTAGCGGGTTCGCTTGTTGGTCAGGGCATTGACGGGAAAGGGCGAGGAGGAGGGGCCGTCCTCCAGATCGACATGGGTGTCGGCGATCACCACGAAGGAGTACAGGCAGGCCCCGAGGTCTTCGCGGACAGGGCGGTCTTTCCATGAGGTCGGGTCGTTCATTTCAGTGGGGCATCCCGTGTTTATCGGGGGGGACCGGATCGACCGCGGGAAAGCGGCTCCGCCCTTTGGTTTCGTCGACCTTGGCGTTGCGCACGTAACGGGCTTCGTCGCCGGGACGCGCCACATAGTTCCACATGGGACGGCGCCCGGTCGCCTCGGCGATGAGAAACCGCCGGCGCTGGCAGGCGCGAACCCGCCGATCCAGGTCGTCGGGATCGTAGTTCTCCTTGAGCCTTCGCTCCAGGCGCCGCCGGACGTCGGCGAATTCGGGGTCGGACGCCAAGTCGTGCCGTTCGTCGGGGTCCGATTCGAGGTCGTAGAGGAGCGGATCGTGCCCGTGGATGTAGTGGAGCTTGTACCGTCCCCGGCGGATCATCCGGCACGGGACGCCGGGGCCGATGGCCAGATAGTCGGCGATGGCGAGCTCCGGCCAATCGGGGTCGCCGCCCGACAACAATCCGCACATGCTGCGGCCATTGAGGTCGAGAGTCTCTCCCTTGAACTCGCCGCCGTCGGCGAGATCGAGAAGGGTGGGCAGCAGATCGACCAAGGAGACCGTCCTCGCCTCGCGCCGGGGCGCAAGCGATCCGGGATGGCTGAAGATCAACGGCACCCGGCTGGACCATTCGAAGAAGCAATGCTTGTACCACATGCCTCGCTCGCCCAGCATCTCGCCGTGATCGGAGGCGAACACGACGATCGTGTCGTCGCGCAGTCCCGTTTCCTCCAGCACCCGCAAGACGCGGCCGATCTTGTCGTCGACGCAGCTGATCATGGCGTAGTAGCCGCGCCGGGCATTGCGGATGTGCTCCTCGCGCACGGTATGGAGGTTGCGACCATGCGCGAAGTACAGGCCCTTGCTCAGCTCGTCGAGTTTGTCGAACGGGATCTCCGGCACCCGGGGCATGTCGATCTCGTCCTCGCGGTAGCGGTCCCAGAACGCTTGGCCGGGCGTGAAGGGGGTGTGCGGCTGGGTGAAGGAGATCGTCAGGAAGAAGGGCCGGTCGCCGGGGTCGCGGGCGAGGTCGTAGAGCTTTTGAATGCCGGCGTTCTCCACCTCGTCGTCGTAATCCATCTGCAGGCTGCGGACGCAGGGGCCGGCCTCGACGACGGAGCTCAGCGTCACGCCCGACGAGATGTAGCGGGGGCCGCGATCCCAGTTCGCCATCCAGGCGAAGTTCGCGGGATAGACATCGGTGGTCAGGCGTTCCTCGTAGCCATGCAACTGGTCGGGGCCGATGAAATGCATCTTGCCGCACAGAGTCGTGCGATAGCCGAGCAACGCGAGATAATGGGCGAGGGTGGGAATGTCGGCACGGAATTCGGCGGCGTTGTCAAAGGCGTCTATGGCGGCGGGAAGCCGCCCCGACAGCATCGAGAAACGGCTCGGCGCGCAGAGCGGGGAGGGACAGTACGCGCTGTCGAATACGACGCCTCCTTCCGCCAAGGCGTCGAAATGGGGCGTCCGGCAAACGGCATTTCCATGAATCGAAAGCGCCTTCGCCGACATCTGGTCGGCCATCAGAAACAGGATATTCGGCCGTTTCACGGCGTAACCCACCTGTCGGGGGCGCCGTTTTCAGCGGCTGTGGTTTTCGATCGCGCGTCCCTTCGCCACCGGCTCAGGTTCTTCAAGGTTTGCAGGTCGAGTTTCTCGGAGAGCAGAAATCTCGACAACGCCAGGAATACCGCAGCCTCGTCAACCCCCATGATACTCATTCCAACGCGGTCCGTGCAGAGGCCCGCGAGGCGGGTATCTCGGGATACCGAGTCCTCCACGCCTTTGACGAAATACGGATTTCTCCCGATTTGTCCGGCCAGCAAGACGTGCTCGGGTTGAAACGCAAGGGTGAAAACGTTGAGAATGGCGCCGAGGCGCTCTCCGGCATCATGCAGGGCCCTAATGGCCCGAACGTCTCCGGTCAGGGAGCGTTCGAGCATCTTCAGCATGCGTCTGGTATTCTCGTCCGCGTTCCTGGCCGCCAGCCGCTCGTAGGTCGTCCCCTCGAAGTCGGCGAGGATCGCCATGCCGGATACGACGGTGTTCAAACACCCGCGCGCGCCGCAGGAGCAAAGGTCCGACGCGCCGGTGACCGGCATGTGGCCGATCTGGCCGGCGGCGAACGACCTTCCCCGAACAATCTCGCCGTCGATGACGAAGCTGGCCCCGGCCCCTTGCGTGATGCTGAACAGCATCAGATTGCGCGTGCCCTGATACGTCCCGAACTGGCATTCCGCCGCGCAGATGGCGTTGTTCACGTTGTCGACGGCGACCGGCAGCCCCGTCGCATCTTCCAGAAGAGCAACCAACGGAACGTCTTGCCAGCCGAGTGGCGGGCTTGTCTTCACATATCCGGCCATCGGATCGACGGCACCGGCGATGGCGGCGCCGATACCGATGATCTGTTTCTTTGAAATTCCCGCCTCGGCAGCGAGTTCGTCGACCAAATTCGATACCGCGTCAACCTTTCCCGTGAAATCGAGCACGACCTCGAACGGGATCTGGCGACTGGACAGGATCTCTCCCTGAAGGTTTGCCAGAACGAGCAATCTGTCGGCCGCCTGCATGGCAAGGCCGATGACGTAAAGGCCGGTGGAGGCGAGGGCGAGACATGTCCTTGGGCGCCCCAGGAACCGGCCTTGGTTCGCCTTGTCGCCCTCTTCTATAAGGCCGACGTCGAGCAATTCGCGGGTGATGCGTGTGATCGCGGTTCCGGTGAGTCCGACGGCCTCGGCCAATCCGGTTCTCGAGATGTCGCCATGTTTCACCAGCGCCCGCAACACCAGGGCGCGGTTTTTGCGACGAAGTTCCGGGGGCCTTCCTCCAGTCATGCGGCGCCTGTCATCTTTATTTACTTTCTGTCAGTTATAAAGTAGGGTGCCAAATCCGTCAACTTGGTTTGCGGCGATTCGTCGGGATCCTGGGTTGGCGCAAGGGATCGAACGAACGACTTCGCGGACGCGCGAAATCAGGAATGGGGAGTACTTCATTATGTTTCGGAAGAGTGTTGGGGCCCTTCTGGGCGTTTTCCTTCTGGCCCTGGGGTCCGTGTCGACGGCTTCGGCGGCGGAGACGAGAATCGTCAAGTTCATGTCCGCCCCCTTCGGCACGGGAGCCTATGTGATCGGGGCGGCGTTGGAGGACATCACCCGGAAACATCATCCCTGGCTGCGCATCGTGGCCCTGGAGGGGAGGGGAAGCCTCTACAACATCAGAAAACTGAACACCTATCCGCTGGAGCGAAAGCAGGACACTTTCATCCTTACGTCCTTTGTCGCGCCGATCGCGGCGCAAAACGCGTTGGGCGCCTTCGAGAAGAAATGGCCCGAGGAGATGCTGACGCTGGGGTTCTCGTGGAACCTGGTGATGTTCTACGCGACCATGGACCCGTCCATCAAAACGCTGGCCGACCTGGAAGGCAAGAAGGTCGCCATCGGCTTCAAGACACAGGATTCATGGGGATTTCTCGCCGCCGCGTGGCTGGAACAGGGGGCCGGATTGAAGGACAAGATCGACCTTCAATATGTCGGCCTGAAACAGGCCCGGGCATCGTTCCTCGATGGCAAGGTCGATGCCATCGTGGTTGGAGGCTATGTCGATCCGGTCAACAATGCGTTCGTTCCGACGCCCGCGACGCGCGAGTTGTTGGCGGCCGGACGCGATCTCAACTATGTGGAGATCCCCAAGGATGCCGTCGAGCGCGCGGCGGCCAATCTGGCGAACATTCCGGCCCTCTCATACACGCTGCCCGCCGGCGCCCTGAAGGGGCACGACAAGGAGATCACCGGAAGCTTCGTCGGTGTCGCCTGGTACGCGACGCCGAGCTTCCCCGAGGATCTCGCCTACGAGGTCACGAAAGTGATCGTCGAGCACTCGGGCAAGCTGGACGACTATCACGCCGTCGGGAAAATGGTGACGCCGGGCAGCGTGGTCTGGCCGATCAAGAACATCGAGGGCGTCAAGGTCCATCCAGGCTCACGGCGAGCGCTGAAGGACGCGGGGCTCCTCGACTGACGGGTTCCGGGCGGCCCCGCGGGGCCGCCCTTCCTTCGGATCGAGTTCAAGGCATCTGAAAGCTCCAGCATATTGATTTTAAGCAAATACGTCGTCGCGGATTGACTCAATCCGCTCGGGATTTGCTCTAGCAGGAGACGACCGCGCGTCCGGCCGAACCCTCGACGTTCGCAGCGGTTCCCGCAAACAATGTCCGAAAATGCCCCAGGCCAACAGGTGACGGCGAAAGTGGAGTCCGAAAAAAAGAGACCTCTGGACTGGGTCGTCATCGGCCTGGCCTGGGCCATCTTCGTCTACTTCATGGGAACGGTGATGGTCCTGTTCCAGACGGGGGTGGAGCAGCAGACGATTTGCCTGGCCCTCACCTTTACCTTTCTGGGCGTCATCAAGATCCGGGAAAGTTCCGAGAACTGGGCGAAGATCGCGTGGATCGCCTTCATCCTCGTCGGGCTCGTCGCCTCGCTTTACGTCAAGGTGGAGTATGACCATCTGGAGGCCTCCGTCGGGTTTCCCGAACAACGGGATGTCGTGATCGGCATTCTGCTCATCGCATGCGTGCTGATCGGCACATGGGCCTCCTGGGGGCCGATGTTTTCCGGCCTCGCGATATTAGCCATCCTCTATTTCGTTTTCGGCCATCATCTACCGCCGCCGCTCTTTCATCCGGAGATTCCCTTCGACGAGGCGGTTTCGCTGATGAGCGTCGGTCTGGAGGGCATCTACAGCGGACTGCTGGGCGTGGTCGCCGAATTCCTGATGCTTCTCGTCATCTTCGGCAGCCTCATGGAAGCCGTGGGGTCCAATTCCTTCTTCATGCAGCTGGGCAATATCTGCGGGCGCTTCCTTCAGGGTGGGCCGGCCCATGCCGCCGTCATCGGCAGCAGCCTGGTGGGCAGCACGACGGGCGCCGCAGCGGCCAACGTCGTGGTCACCGGATCGATGACCATCCCGCTGATGAAGAAGATGGGATACCGCCCCGCCATGGCCGGCGGCATCGAGGCAGCGGCATCGACCGGGAGTCAGCTGATGCCTCCGGTGATGGGGGTCGCCGCGTTTCTGATGGCCGATTTTCTGGGCGTCGACTACGTCAACATTATGATCGCCGGCGTCATGCCGGCCCTGTTGTACTATTTCGGGATCGGGCTGGCGGTTCAGTTCTACGCCAAGAAGATGGGGATCGTCACGCCCCGCCAAGGCATCGATTTCTCGGTGATCACCCGTATCGGCCCCATCGTCCTCCTGCCGATTTTTCTGCTGCTGTTTCTGCTGACCCAGCGCTACAGCATCTCGTACACGGTCTTCTATTGCATCTTTCTCGTTCTCGGCTTGGCGTTCCTGAGGAAGTCCACGCGCCCGAGCATCGAGGCGCTGACGAACGCCGTGGTCAAAGGCGTGACCATCGGCGCCAAGCTGGCCATGGTCCTGGCCGCCGTGGGCATCATCGCCCAAACCGTTATCACGACCGGACTCGGCGGCAAGGTCACGCATATCATCGAAGTCGTCAGCTTCGGCCAAATCTGGATCATGCTGATCCTGACCGCCGTGCTGTGCTTCTTCATCGGCCAGGGCATTCCGACGGCGCCGGCCTATGTTTTGATGGCGATCCTGGTCGCGCCCTCGCTCGTACAGAAGGGCCTTCCGGTCCTGGAGGTCCATTTCTTCGTGTTCTATTTCGCCGTGATCGCGGCGATCAGCCCGCCGGTTGCGCTGGCCTCCATGACGGCTGCGAAGATCGCGGATTCCAGACTGTTCGAGACCGGATACAACGCCATGAAACTGGCCAGCGCGGGGTTTATTCTGCCGTTCCTTTTCTTCACGAACCCGTCGCTTTTGCTGCAGGCCGACACGTTCCTGCATGGGCTGACGTCGTTGGCGACCACTTTGGTTTTCATGTCTCTTCTGACTGCCGTTTTGTTCGGTTATTTCTTCACGGAGCTCCTGGCGTGGGAGAAGCTGTCCGGTATGGCGGGAGCGGGATTCCTTTTTGCCTATCTGGTAACTGAGAACGGATTTTTCTTCATCGGTGGAGTCGCGATCGCCGCGGTCTTTGTCGTCAGTCAAGCCAGGCACGCGGGCTGGCTGGCCAGCGCACCCTGACCGTCCACGGCCCCATTTTCCTTTGACGCAGAAGGACGGTTCGATTAATAACTAACGGATGGTTATAAATATGCCGCCGGCCAGGGGGCCCAGCGACCTCCGCCGCGTCCACCGCAGCATGGCGCTGCGCGCGCTGCTGTCGCAAACCGCGCGCTCGCGGGCCGAGCTGGCCGAGGCCATCGGACTCTCCGGCATGGCCGTCACCCGCATCACCCGGGAGCTGATCGCCGCCGGGCTGGTGCGGGAAACCGGGAAGCGCGCGCGCAACGGCGTCGCCGGGCGGCGGCAGACCGTGCTGGGCATCGATCCGGCCGGGGCCTATGTGGCGGGGCTGGTGATCTCCGCCTTCGGGCATCGGGTCGCGCTCGCCGACGCGACGGGGCGGATCGTCGCGCGGCGGGAGTTCGACCTGCCGGAGGTCGGCAACCCGGACAAGGCCATCGAAACCTCTTGCGCGGTCCTGGAACAGGTGATCGACGAATCGGGCATCGATCGCGGCCGGCTCTGCGGCGTGGGGGCGGCGATCGCCGCCTTCATCGAGCGCGACGCCGGCCGGGTCCTGCAATCCTCCTATTTCGGCTGGGAAACCGTCGAGTTCGGCGCCGCCATGGCGGAACGGCTGGGCCTGCCGGTGACGATCGAGAACATCTCCGACGCCATGACCCTGGCCGAGGCGCGGTTCGGCGAGCCGGAGGGGATCGCCGACGCGTTCCTGGTGCATGTGGGCGCGGCGGTGGGCGGAAGCCTGCTGAAGAACGGCGCCATCGCCCGGGGCACACACCCGATGGGCGGGCAGATCGGGCATCTGCCGGTGGAGCCGGGGCCGTTGAAGTGTTTCTGCGGCCGCGACGACTGTTTGAACACGGTGGGGTCGGGATGGTCGGTGCTGGCGCGGCTGGGCCGTGCCTCGGGCGGGACCTTCAAGCCCGACGAGGTCGATTATAATGCCACGGCGATCTCGGGGCTGATCGAAGCCGACCCCGATGTCGGGACGGCGGCCGGCGACGCGCTGCATGACGCGGGCCGGCGGCTGGGCGAGGCGATGCGCTCGGTTTTCTATGTCATCGATCCGAGCGTGGTGATTCTGGCCGGCCGGATGACGCGGTCGCGGGCTTTCGCCGGCGGCTTCGACAGCGCCTGGGAGCGGTTCGCGGAGCGCCTGCCGGGGCCGCCGCCGGAACGGCGGTTCGGCCGCTACACGGCCATCGAGTCGGCGGTGCTGATCGCGCTCGACGGGCTGGTCTATTCGGCGCGGCTCGACCTGGACAGCCTGGTGAGCCGGGCCGGGGAAACCGCCCGAAGGCGGGCCGGGGCGGCGCCATGAATGCGCTGGGCGCGGCCGCGGCGGTGCGCAAGCTCGTTGCCGTCTTTCTGGCCGCGTTCAGCATCTACACGGCGTTCTACGGCGTCATGCCGGATCTGGTGCAGCGGCCGCTGCATCTGGCCTGCGTGTTCGCGCTGGTCTTCCTGTCCACGAGCTGTCTGGGCGCGCCGTCGCGGCCGGCCGCCGCGCGGCTCATGGATGCGGCGCTGCTCGCGCTGGGGATCGGGGTGCTGCTTTATCACGTCTTTCTCTACGAGGAGATCGCGGCGCGGTGGGGCGAGCTGACGAAGCCCGAATTCTACATGGGGATCGTCAGCGTGGTTGTGCTGCTGGAGGCGACGCGGCGGACCATCGGCTGGCCGATCGTGATCCTGGCCGCGCTGTTCCTGATCTACGCCTTTGTCGGGCCCTACCTGCCGGGGATCTTTACCCATCGCGGCTATTCGCTGGAGCGGGTGATCAGCCAGGCCTATCTGGGCACCGGCGGGATCTTCGGCACGCCGCTGGGGGTCAGCGCGACCTTCGTGATCATGATCGTGATCTTCGGCGCGTTTCTGGAGCGGTCCGGCGCCGGCAAGGTGCTGATGGACATCGCCGTCGGCGCGACGGGGATGGCGCGGGGCGGCCCGGCCAAGGCGGCGGTCGTCGGCAGCAGCCTCATGGGCATGATCTCCGGCACCGCGGTCGCCAATGTGCTGACTACGGGAACGATCAGCATCCCGTTGATGAAGCGGTCTGGGTACAAGCCCCATGTGGCCGGCGCCATCGAGGCGGTGGCCTCGACCGGCGGGCAGTTGGTGCCGCCGGTGATGGGCGCGGCCGCCTTCATCATGGCCGACATGACGGCCAAGCCCTATCTGGAGATCGCCGCCGCCGCGATCCTGCCGGGCATGTTCTACTATGTGGTGCTGTTCGGCGTCGTTCACCTGGAGGCGGTGAAGCGCGACCTGCCGGTGCTGGGTGTGGACGACCTGCCCGACATCCGCGCGACGCTCCGCGAAGGCGGGCATCTGCTGCTGTCGATCCCGGTGTTCGTCTACTTCCTGATCGCCGGATATTCAGTGATGTACGCCTCGTTCTGGGCGGTGGTGGCGGCGGTCTCGCTGAGCTATCTCAGGCGGGCGACCTGGCTGACGCCGAGGAAGCTGCTGGCGGCGCTGGTGGCCGGGGGCGAGGCGGTGATCCCGGTCGCGGTCGCCTGCGCCACGGCGGGGATCATCATCGGCGTGATCGCGCTGACCGGGCTCGGCCTCAAATTCAGCTCGCTGATCGTCGCGGTCTCGGGCGGGCATCTGTTCCCGGCCCTGGTGCTGACCCTGATCGCCTCGCTGATCCTCGGCATGGGGCTGCCGACGGCGGCGGCCTATATCCTGGTCTCGACGCTGGTCGCGCCGGCGCTGGTCGATATGGGCGTGGACCTGCTGGCCGCGCATCTGTTCGTGTTTTATGGCGCCATGTTGTCCTCGATCACGCCGCCGGTGGCGCTCGCCGCCTATTCGGCTGCGGGGCTGGCCAACGCCAACCCGCTGAAGATCGCGATGACGGCGGTCACGCTCGGCTCGGCGGCGTTCATCGTGCCCTTCTTCTTCGTCTACAACCCGGCCCTGATCGGCCATGGCGATATCGCCGAGACGATCCGCGCCGCCGCCATGTCCTTCATCGGAGGCCTGAGCATCGCCGTGGCGACGCAGGGCTGGTGGATGACCCGCGCCTCGATTCTCGAGCGCGTGGTACTGGGCGCCGCGGCCTTCCTGTTGATGTCGCCGCATATCCTCTCCGACCTGGGCGGCATCGCGGTGGTGGCCGCGATCGGCGGGTATCAGTGGAGCCGGGTCCGGCAGCGGCGGCGAGCGCCCGCCAAGTAAGGAACTGAGCCAACCAACCAAGTCAATCGCAGGAGGTTTTCATGAAACTCGCGCATAAGGCGGCCATCGCCGCGACATCGATGTTTCTGGCTCTGGGGGCCACCGTCCAGGCCCGGGCGGCCGACCAATACGTCTCGATCGGGTCCTGTCCCATCGGCTGCACGGCCTATACCTGGTCGGCCGGCATCGCCGAGGTCATTAACAAGAACGTCCAGGGCGTCCAGGCCACGGCCGAGGAGACCAAGGGCTACGTCCAGAATATCAAGCTGATGCAGGGCGGCGACCTGGAGGCCGCGATGGCGACCTCGCTGTCGGCCTACGACGCCTACCATGCCAGCGGCAACTACAAGGGCACCGAACCGGGGCAGATCATGTCCTGGCTGTCGATCGCGCCGGTGGCCATGCATGTGATCACCCGCGCCGAGAGCGACATCAAGACCCTCGAGGATCTGAAGGGCAAGCGCGTCGGCATGGGCCAGCCGGGCGGCACCTCGATGCTGGACGCCGACGCGTTGATGGCACATTTGGGCCTGGAGCCGGACAAGGATTTCGAGCCCTTCCGCGTTCGCCTGGGCAACATGGCCGACATGCTGGCCGACAAGAACCTGGACGCGGCCATGTGGAACGGCAGCTTTCCGCTGCCGCCGCTGATCAAGCTGGTGTCGCAGCACGACATCCGCCTGATCCCCGTCGAGGACGCAGTCGTCGAGGGCTTGAGGGAAAAATACCCGCCCTATTTCCGCCTGAGCATCCCGGCCGATACTTATAAGGGGGTCGCCGGCGAGACCCCGACCTATGGGCTCGGCAACGCGCTGGTCATCAGCAAGAAGATCCCCGAGGACATCGTCTACGGCATGACCAAGGCGATCTTCGAGGAGCTGGAGTATCTGGGCGGCGTGCACCCGGCCTTCAAGCGTGTCGGCAAGGACAGCGTGCTCAACGGCTTCGGTGCGCCGCTCCATCCCGGCGCCCTGAAATACTATCGGGAGATCGGCGTTCCCGGCATTGAAGATTTCGTCAAACAGACCTCCCAGTGACGTGGTCGACCTGGGGAGGAGGGGAATGCCTCCTCCTCCCCCTCTTTTTTCACGAACGACAGCAAGCGAGGTGATGTCCGATGCCCGCACCCAACATCCTTCTCGTCATGGCCGATCAACTGGCAGGGCCGGCGCTTCCCATGTACGGGCACCGGACCGTGAAGACGCCGCATCTCGAATCCCTGGCGGCGCGGGGCGTCACCTTCCGGAACGCCTATTGCAACAACCCGATCTGCGCGCCGTCGCGGTTTTCGATGATGAGCGGACAGCTCACCTCGCGGATCGGCGCCTATGACAACGCGGCCGAGTTTCCGGCCTCGATCCCGACCTTCGCGCATTATCTGCGCGCCCTCGGCTACAAGACCTGCCTGAGCGGCAAGATGCATTTCGTCGGCCCGGACCAGCTGCACGGATTCGAGGAGCGGCTGACCACCGACATCTACCCCTCCGATTTCGGCTGGACGCCCGACTGGACGCGCACGGAGGCGCCCTTCGCGCCGTCGGTCATGAGCCTGCGCGGCGTGGTGGAGGCGGGGCTGTGCAAGCGGTCGCTGCAGATCGACTATGACAACGAGGTGGCCTTCACCTCGGTGAGGAAGATCTATGACTACGCGCGCGACCGCGACGAGCGACCGTTCCTGCTGACGGCCTCCTTCACCCATCCCCACAACCCCTTCACCATCACCCGGGAGTACTGGGACCGCTACTCGGACGAGGAGATCGACTTGCCGTCGGTGCCCTATATCCCCTATGAGAAGCGGGATCCGTGGAGCCAGCGCTATTACAAGCTGATCCGCCAGGACGAGCACGACGTCACCGACGAGATGGTCCGGCGGGCGCGGCGCGCCTATTACGGCATGATCAGCTATGTCGACGACAAGCTCGGGGAGCTGGTCGCCGCGCTGGAGGACACGGGCCTGGCCGAGAACACGGTGATCGTCTTCGCCGCCGATCATGGCGACATGATGGGCGAGCGCGGCATGTGGTACAAATTCAATCCCTTCGAATGGTGCCTGCGCGTGCCCATGGTGATCAGCGCGCCGGGCGGCGCCCGGGGCCGGGTCGAGACCAAGGGGGTGTCGCTGCTCGACCTGCTGCCGACCTTCGTCGACCTGGGGAGCGAGGGCAAGCCGCCGGAGCCGGCGGACCATCTGGACGGGCACAGCCTGGTCAATTTGCTGCACGGGCCGGACCCGGGCTGGGCCGACGACGTGATGATCGAGTTCACGGGGGAGGGGACCTATTCACCCTGCCTGATCCTGCGCCAGGACGGCTTCAAATACGTGTACTGCGCCGACGACCCGGGCATGATGTACGACCTGGAGAACGACCCCGGCGAGGTGGAAAATCTCTGCGGCCGCCCCGAGCACGCGGAGCGGGAGCGGCGGATTCTGGCGACCATCCTGGAGCGCTGGGACCCCGAGGCGATCAAGGCGGATGTGATTGCCAGCCAGCGCCGCCGCCGCTTCCTCCAGCAGGTGCTGCTGACGGGGGAGCGGACCCCCTGGGACTATCAGGTGCCGCGCGACGCCTCCAGGGAGTTCGTGCGCAGCAGCAAGGACACGAACACGACCTTGACCAAGGGTCTGGCGCGCTTCCCCTATGTCGAGCCGGCGCCGCCGGACCACCCCCGCCCCGGCGACGACCACAGGTAGGGCGGAAAGGGGCAGGATACCGCTCCATGTCCTCGACTCCCCCGCCTCACGCGGTTCTACGTCTAGACGCCACCCCTCACGCGGTCAAGGCGGCTCCCTTCACGGGATCGCCAGGCGCGGGCAGGTCCCGCGGCTGAACCACAAGCAGCGTCACGGTCGATACCACAAGGCATGCCGCAAAGGAGGCGAAGGCGCTGAACAGGATCTGGATGTGCGGGGTGGGTGTACGAAGGGTGTAGAACAGACCCATTACGGCCCCGACCAGCGCGACCAGGAGCGCCTGAAACAACACGTAACGGAATCGCCGGCCGATGGAGGGCAGCGGCCGCTTGAGCCGCATGAAGTCCAGATTCCACAGGAATATGAGGCCGACGAACACATGCACCAGCGAAAATGGCGCGCTTTCCTGCACCGTGCCCAGCACGTCGTGCCATGTGCTCTCAAGGGCGCCGCGGTAAAGGTAGTTCATCAGGAGCGAGCCGATCAGGCAGATGCCGGCCGCCGCCACGTAATTCGGGGGCATACGCCCCTTTGGCACGCCGCCTTCCCAATGGAGCCAGGCGTTTCTCAACTGCTTTTCATTACGGAACGCGAAGGCGGCCCAGATCACGCCGCCATTGACGAGGCAGGCGTTAAGCAGCGACGGAAAGATCGTGTTGGCCGACCCGGCGCCGAAGAATTTCTGATGATCCATCTCGAAATACTGCACGATCGCGGGCAAGGCGTAGTCCGACAGCAGGAGAAGGACAACCGTGACCAGCACAACCAGGGAAGCCGTGGAGATCGCGGTCTCAAGCTGCGGGTGCTCCTGACCGGTATCGATAGCCTCGATACCGAAATACTGCTTGGCGTCGAGGAGCGAGACCCCCTTCGCGCGGCCACGCAAAACCAGCAGCGCCACCGTGAAATTGACCCGGTTGCGCAAAAGTGGCAGCCGTTTTCGCAGGTCGCTCAGCTTGATGGACGGTTCGGCCTCGGCCTCCCCCGAGGCTTGCTGACACAGACCGAGGTGAAGGAGCTGGACGCGCTCCTCGATGCCGGAGATCTCAGGCTTGAGCAGTCCGATCAGTTTCTGGTCGAAAAGCCGGTCGCCGTCGTTCCGTGCCATCCACACCAGCCGCCCGGCCAGCGAAGCGATCGCCAGCCAGGCGTCGAGGTGCCTGCGGATCTCATCATCGGGCCGCTGATCGCGCAAAAGGAGCGCGTTCTTGATCTCGCGATCAAACGCGGTTTCGGCCTTGCCCACGCTGTCGGGGTCGAAGGGCAACTCGGTCAGCCTGCTGGCGCAGGCCAAGGCGAAGTCGGGAAGGTTGGCCAGCCGATGGCAGGCGCGGCGGTATTTGAACTCCAGCCGGTTGATGAGCGGGAAATAGGGAATGATCCCGATGATGACCAGCGCGATCAGCAGCCGGATCGAGTCTTCGTCGACGCCAAAGGATTTGAGCGCGGCGTCATCCCCGTCCGCCCCCAGGTTCTTCAGCCCTTCCGGCCCCATGGCGCACAGCACCACGTACAGGACGAGCAAGCCCAGCATGTAGAATGCCATCGCGCCATAATAGCGCTGATGCGAGGTCAAGCTGGACAGCTCGCCCACAAAGCGGATGGGCAGGCTGGAAAGATCGATGGACGGCCTGGCGAACTGCTCGGGGCTGAAGGCGACGATCAAAATCAGCCCGAACAGAAAGTTCAGCGGTTGCGGGCCAACCGCGTCAAAGAAGAAATCCTGGAACGTCATATCGCGCGCTTTTTGGCGCTAACCGCCGCGCGTCACTAACAACCGTTCTTCTTCTTGGAGCACGGATTATACTGGACGACCAGAATCTCGCCCACCGTCGCGCCCATATCCGTCCCCTTGGTGGTGGCCGTTCCGCCCGGCAGCGAGGCATGACCAACGGTCGCCCCGCCGATAATCAGGCACAAAGCCGCGATGACCCTCCGCGTCCGGGCGCGTCCTTCACGTCCGGAAAACCAACCTGCACCCATAACGATCCCCCGGTTGCCTCTGTTGATTACAACTTTAGAAATTATATTATGATATTTATCTCTCGCTATTGTCAATAATTATCGGGTCCATGTATGTATTTTAGGTTGTATTTTATGATATATAAACGCTTCGAGATAGATATTAGGGCGGCAGTATGCCGGTGACGCGAGGTGTCGGTATGTCGGTCCTCGTGCTTGAATTCCCCGGGGGGCTCACGATCTGTCCTGGGAGGGAGGAGCTTGGTTGGGCCTTTGCCGTCTTTCCGGAGCCTGTGGCATGCCCGGAGGGAGGGCGAGCAGTCACGGGGGTGCCGCGACATGATCCGAGCTTGTTCCGTTCCCGCTTTTTCCAAACTCGTTCCGGCCGCCGGCCTGGTGCTGTTGCTGCCGTTGCTCTCCGCCCTGGCGCAGGACGCGGCGGAGACGCCGCCGACCTTCAAGGCCGCGGAGCTGCTGCCCGAGGCCAGCCTCAAGGGCCCCAATTACGAGATCCTGCCCGAGGTCCGGAACGATGGCTTCCTCAACCGCTTCTCGGTGGTCGTCGACGGCCAGACCCATGCGGTCGCCGGCAACGCCGTGATGCGGGAGCGCCTGAGGGAACTGGCGGTCCTGGAGAAGATGGAGGAGATCAGACGCTCGGAATCCTTCCAGACATCCCTGAAGAACGCGGCCACGGGCCCGTTCAAAACGGTGAAGGGGCTGGTGACGGAGCCGGTCGACACGGTGGGCGGCATCGCCTCCGGCGTCGGCACGTTCTTCACGGGCATCGGCCATTCTCTGTTCGGCAGCCCGAGCGAGCAGGAGGAAGGCGTGTTGAAGACGGCGGTCGGGTTCGCCGAGGCCAAGCGCAGGCTCGCCTTCCAGTTCGGGATCGACCCCTACACGACCTTCCCGCCGGTCGAGGCGCGCCTCGACGAGATCGCCTGGGCGTCGACCGCCGGGGGGCTGACGGTCTCGGTGGGCTTCGCCGCGATCCCCGGCGCCGCGGGCGGGGTCGTCAGCGGCACCAAGACAGCGAGCGGCATGAAGCAGCTGATCCGCGACAACACGCCGGCGGAGCTGAAGAAGATCAACGCGGAAAAGCTGAGGGTCATGCAGGTGAACGAGCGGGTCGCCGAGCTGTTCCTCGAACACCCGCGCTACTCGCCGTCGATGAAGACCGTCCTGGTGGAAGCGCTGGCCCAGGTCGGCGCGCATGACCGGCAGGTCTTCGTCGAGCGGGCCATCCTGGTCCAGGACGAGACGATGGGCCGGTTCATGGTCCGCTGGGCCGAGATGTTCGCCGCCTACCACGTTCAAGTGGAGCCGGTGGAACGGGTCGTGAAGGTCGGACGGGCGCCGTTCGCGCAGCGGGCCGACGGCGTCCTCGTCGGGCTCCTCCCGACCGATTATCTCGCCTGGACCGCCGATATCGCCGGCCGCCACGCGACCAACATGAAGTCGATCCGGAACGTTTCCGGGGTGACGGGCGGCGAGCTGTGGTTCACGGGCAGCATCAGCCCGACCGCGCGCCAGCGCCTGGAGGCCGAGAACTGGGTCGTCCGGGAGAAGGTGGAGACGGAACTGGGGCTGGAGTAGCGCGCGGTTCGGTTCGCCCCCCGGCGTGGCGCGAGGGGCGCGTCCGCTCGGGATTGATGGCGGACAGGTCGGGATCGTTCCAGAGGCAGTACTAGATCAGATCGCGATTAAATGGAATTGCTCCGCATACCATTTAATCGCGTGAATCTGATCTGGTTCATTGAAGTAGAGCGGATTCACGCGATCAATTGCAAACATGTGGTGTTTCCAATTGATCGCGATCCGCTCTAGGTGCCGAAATCGATCATCACGAGGTCGGACTCGCGGGCCGGCATCAAGGGCTCCGGCAGATAGGCGGCGATGGCTTGCGCGTCGCTGCGATAGGTGACGCAGAGATGCTCGGTCCCGTAATGCCAGGGCAGGTCGCCGACGCAGGTGGCGATGCCCGCCGGCGAGGGATAGATGAAGCCCTTGAGGTCGGTGATTCTCGCCATGGCGGTGTTGCCTCCTCGTTTTGAGCCGCCTTGAGCCGCGCCGTTCTCAGCGACGCCGGCATCATAGTGCGGGGCAGAGGCCGTGTCTGGGATCAACGGTGAGTCTCGGTGGGCGCTTGATCGGCGGGCTGTGAAGGCTTAGCGCTATCTCGACTGGAGGATCGGCTTCGTGCTGTTGGCGGCGAAATACTGAAGCCCGGCATTATGCATTCGCAAAGCTGCGGCCTTGCTGCACGTCAGGATTGTGACCTAATTCGCCATCTCTTGACGCATATTTTGCTTCACATTAGAGAACAAAACATGTACAATATCAATATATTGGGTTACACGTTACTTGACATACTATTCGATGTAGGCGATGCATAGCTGGCGACTGGAGTTTGGGTCGCCCCGGAGGGGGAGGTGTGGTCCGGAATGAATCAAAGTTTGGATACTCCAGCGCTCAGGAAGGTCCGCGGTGCCTTTTTTACCCCCCCTGAGATCGCAAAGTTCATCGCCGATTGGGCGGTCCGCTCCGCCGGCGACACGGTACTGGAGCCGTGCTGCGGTGAGGCCAGTTTTCTTCTTGCGGCTGCGAATCGGTTGAGGTTGCTCGGCTGTAATCAACTATTCTGGTCTCATCAACTTCGTGGAATAGAGATTCACAAAGAATCAGCCGAAACCGCATGCGCAATGCTTCAAGATTCGGGCCTGGATGCCGGAATAGAAGTCGCCGACTTTTTTGATTGTGACCCAACGCAAACAAAATATGATGTCGTTATCGGAAATCCTCCTTATGTTCGCTATCAACATTTTACCGGGCCCGCACGAGCTAAGAGCTTAGCAGCGGCACTCGCCCAAGGAGTAAGACTTAACGGGCTTGCAAGCTCATGGGCCGCATCGGTGATCCACGCATCTACCTTTGTAAAGCCAGAAGGAAGGTTGGGGTTCGTGTTGCCGGCGGAACTTCTGAGCGTTAACTATGCCGCTGAAGTGCGTCGCTTCTTATTAGAACGGTTCGCGAGCGTCCGATTGGTGATGTTCGAGAATCGGGTCTTTCCGGGTGTTCTGGAAGAGATCGTCTTGTTACTGGCGGAAGGTTCGGGCGGTGCTAAATGCTTCGAAGTTTACCAAACTCGTGATCTCCAGGGATTACCCCCTATCGAGAGAACGGCCTGGATAGAGCATAATCCTGGTGTAGACGAGAAGTGGACGCCAGCACTCTTATCGAAGGCGAGCTTATCGACGTATAGGGAGCTCAGTACTGACGAAGGTTTTTCGCCTCTTATAGAATGGGGAGAAACATTCCTCGGCGCAGTGACCGGTAACAACCGGTACTTTGCTCTTAGTCGCTCTGAAGTTGCTCGCCTTAGTCTAAAAGATGAAGACGTGATCCGAATTTCGCCTCCCGGCTCAAGGCATCTTCGCGGTCTTAAGTTCACCCACGAAGCTTGGGAATCATTGGCGAAAGGTGGCGCCCGTTGTCTACTTTTCTATCCGCGAGCACAACTTCAAGCTGCTGCGATCCGTTACATTGCGGAAGGTGAAAGGAGTCGTGTTGATCGTGCCTACAAGTGTTCGGTGCGTATGCCATGGTGGACAGTCCCGCTTGTTAGGACGCCAGACTTGTTCCTCACATATATGAACCATGACCGCCCACGCCTCATTTCCAACGAGGCAGGCGTGGATATCTTAAATTCTCTCTATGGTATATGCCTACGTAAAGGTCGTAAGACGCTTGGCCGTGAACTTCTTCCAATGGCTTGCCTAAATAGCGTAACTCTTTTAGGAGCTGAAGTTGTAGGAAGAGCTTATGGTGGCGGGCTCCTTAAATTGGAGCCGAGGGAGGCCGACCAGTTGCCTGTACCGTCGGACACCTTGCTTAAGAAGGCCGGCCAAGATTTGCGAAACCTTCGGCCTCAGCTTTCGGTGGCACTTCGGCAGGGCGACCTGTCAAAAGCTGTTGAAATGGTTGACCAAGTTATACTTAGGGAAATGTTGAATGTTTCGAATGAAGAGATATCGGGCCTGCGGGCAGCTCGGGAGCTTCTTTTTGAGCGCCGCCGCGCGAGGGGGCGGGTGACCCGTGGGGAGAATTGATGAACTTCTGAGCGCCGCACTCAGAACACTTCCTGCCAAGCCTGACGACTCGGAACGCCAATCGGAAAAGAAGCGTTATAGTGAGCAGGTTTCGGAAAAGGTAGCTCAGGCCTTTGCCGAGGAACTTCGCGAACGGGGCCTTAAAGGGACTCGGCCTGCACCGCCCGGCGAACTGGATACATCGGGAGCAGAGCGTCGCATGGCGGGAGGAATTGGTGCTAAGAAGGTTGATGTAACTTGGACGACCGAGGAATCGGGATTGCTCCTTGGGATCTCCATAAAAAGCATCAACTCCCGAGACAAACGTACGGGCAACTTCCAGAAGAATCTGACGAACCGTCGAGGTGACATGCTCATGGAGGCGGTGACGCTTCACCGTCGGTTTCCATATGCGGTCTTGGGCGGGCTCTTTTTCCTGGACTCGGAAGCAGCTAATGACGAGACGGCACGTCGGCGTTCGACTTTCGTTAACGCCCACAGTCGGATGCGGTTATTCACGGGGCGTATGGACCCCGCTGGTCGCGAAGAGCAATATGAACGGATGTATCTTCTATTGCTGAATGCTTCGCCTGCACGTGTTGAAGTTAAATCATTCGAAGTAGGAAATCCAGGCACGGAGATAGCTCTGGACCAAATTCTCGATGATCTTTTGAATCTAGTTGCTCAACGAAATCCAGATTTTTATGAGTATGTAGACGGAAGTCTTGTAACAGTATCGAATTAATACGACTTAGGACTGTTGTAGTCCTCTAGCTGCGTGGAAACGCTTGTAAGAAAGTGGGTATGTTTCTGACGTAGCATACGAGTTCGTGTTTTGGATCTGGACCGCCGGACTGACCGGCGGGTACCTTAAATCAGGAAGTGGCTGCAGCCAGCATCGTCTTTCGCTTTGAAGGCGTCCATGCCCGCGACGTGGATCTGATCGACTACCATTAGGAGGACCACGACATGGCCATGAAGAACCCGCCCCATCCGGGCCTGTCCGTCCGTCATGACTGCCTGGAACCCCTGGGCCTCAGCGTGACGGACGCGGCGCGTCGGCTCGGGGTCAGCCGCAAGCAGATGTCGGAGCTGGTGAACGGCCGGTCCGGGATCTCGCCCGAGATGGCGATCCGCCTCGACAAGGCCTTCGGCGGCGGCGCCGACACCTGGTATCGGCTGCAGGCGGCCTACGACCTCGCTCAGGCGATGAAGAAGGCCGACCGGATCAAGGTCAAGCGCATCCCGCGCGCGGCGTGAGGGGCGCGGCCCGCTACCCCGCTGGGGTGAGCGCAAACCGTTCGAACATTTCGGGCGGGGCCTCGTGGTCGCGCATCACGGCCGCGGCGGCGTCCAGGAGCCGGCGCTCGATGGCGGGGTCGCGGAAGGGATGCTTCTCCAGGGGGTCGGCGGCGAGGTCGTAGAGCCGCGTCTCGGCATCCTCGAAGCCGTCGCCGTCATGGTTGGGCACGCGCTTGAAATCGTCGCGGGCATCGATCTTCCGCATCGAGACGCCCTTGGTGAAGCCGGAGGGCTCCACCAGCTCCATATGCCGAAGCTCCTGGAGGGAGAACGGCCCGCGCATATGCATGGGCAGCAGGCGGTATTCGTAGAGGTTGGTGCTGTCGAGCCATTTCGGGCGGTAGTGGAAGGCGCGGGGGTTGGTGGCGCTGCCCTAAACGAAGCGGCATATGCTTAACGCGATGGACAGCTGATTCTGTTTGGCATATGCTTTGACCTATGCCTTTTGGAGGTGACGATGACCGCCGAGCGACGTGTCAAGCTGTTCAAGAATGGCCGGAACCAGGCGGTGCGGATTCCCCGCGAGTTCGAGCTTCCGGGTGACGAGGCGGTCATGCGCAAGGAAGGCGGCCGCCTGATCATCGAACCTGCCCAGCCGAAGTCCCTTCTGTCGGTGCTCGCGACCCTTGAGCCGCTTGACGAGGAGTTTCCGCCGATCCCCGATTTGCCTGCCGATTCCGTCGACCTGTGATGCACTACCTCCTCGACACCAACATCGTCTCGGACCTTGTTCGAAATCCGCAGGGCCGCGTGACGGAACGCATTCGCGAGCTTGGTGACGCGCGGGTCTGTACCAGCATCATCGTTACGGCGGAGCTTCGCTACGGAGCCGCCAAGAAGGGATCACCCAGACTCGCGGCGCAACTTGAAGCGGTTCTGGATGCCCTGGAGGTGCTGCCCTTCGAGGCGCCCGCCGACGAATTCTATGGCCGGCTTCGCGCTCGCCTTGAACAGGCCGGCCGGCCGATCGGCAGCAACGACCTGCTCATCGCCGCCCAGGCCGTTGCCCTCGGCCATACGCTTGTCACCGACAACGAACGCGAGTTTGCCCGTATCGACGGTCTGCCCCGCGAGAATTGGTTGCGCGGTGCGTAACGGTTCGCCACCGCAGGGGGACGTCTTCCCGATCAGCTTTTGATGAAGGTGCCGTTCTGGAGCTCGGCGGCGGCCTGGCGCAGCTCCTCCCGCGTGTTCATGACGATGGGGCCGTACCAGGCGACCGGCTCGCGGATCGGCTTGCCGGAGACCAGCAGGAAGCGGACCCCTTCCTCGCCCGCCTGGACCGTGACCTCCTCGCCGCTGTCGAAGAGCACGAGCGAGCGGTTGCCGGCCTGTTCGCGGACCAGGGTCTCCCGCCCGTCAACCTGCTTTTCGGTGAGCACGCCGAAGGGGTCCGACGCCGCGCGGAAGCTGCCGGCGCCCTCGAAGACATAGGCGAAGGCGTGGCGTTCGGTCTCGACGGGAAGGGTCTTTTGCCGCCCCGGCGGGACCCAGACATCGAGATAGCGGGGATCGGCCGCGACTCCGTCGGCGGGTCCGCGCCGGCCCCAGAACTCGCCGCAGACGACCCGCACGCGGGTCCCGTCGTCATCGGTGATTTCGGGGATCTCGGCGGCCGGGACGTCCTGATAGCGCGGCGCCGTCATCTTGAGGGAGGACGGGAGGTTGGCCCAGAGCTGGAAGCCATGCATGCGTCCCTGGGCGTCGCCCGCCGGCATTTCCTGATGGAGGATGCCGCTGCCGGCGGTCATCCACTGCACGTCGCCGGCCCCGAGCCGGCCCGCGTTGCCAAGGCTGTCGCCATGCTCGACCGTGCCGGCGAGAACATAGGTGATGGTCTCGATGCCCCGGTGCGGGTGCCAGGGGAAGCCGGCGCGGTAATCCTCCGGCCGGTCGTTGCGAAAATCGTCGAACAGCAGGAACGGATCGTACTCGCCGGTGTCTCCGAAGCCGAAGGCGCGGCGCAGCTTGACTCCGGCACCCTCCATGGTTGGCGTGGACTCGGCGATCCGCTTGACGGGTCGAATGCTCATGACATAGCGCTCCAAACGGAGGAGATATGGGGATCGCGGCCGGGAAGGGGAACTATGTGCCGGCGGCGAGGTTTTCCTCGACGTCCAGGGCGAGGCGGAGGAGGCGGTCGCATTCCGCCGCCTGGATCGCGTCGAATTCGGGCACCGGCGGACGGCAGCGGTCGGTCGCGAACAGGCCGGAGGCCTGGCGCATGTGCTTGAAGAAGCGGATGCTGACGTCGATGTGCTGGTTAGCGAAGGCGAGCACGGGGAGAATGCGTTCGAACAGGGCGCGGGCGTCCTCGATTTGGCCGGCCCGGTGGCGGCGGAAGATCTCGCAGTAGATGGGCTCCATGCCCGTCGGCATGAAGGCGTGCACGCCGCGCGCCAGCGCGTCCGTCATCTGGCTGACGGCCCAGCCGCCGCTGACATGCAGCGCGCCGCCCGTCGCCTCCAGTAACGCCGAGTATTTGGGGCCGGCGGGCACGGTCTCGACCTTGATGGCCCGGAAGGCGGGGATCTGTCGGTGGAGGCGGAGGATGGTCTCGATAGGAAAGCCGCCGCCGCCCCAATCCAGATCCTGAAGCATGACTGTCCCGGGGCCGGCGCGGGCGAGATCTTCGAGCCCGGCGGCGAGCTCGGCCTCGGCGGTTTCGGGCGGAGGCTGCCAGAGCACCGCCCAGGCGCCCAAACGGTGCGCGAGCTCGGCCCGGGCCAGACTTTCCTCCCAGCTTTCGGCGGTGAGCCCGACGATTACGGGCAGGCGGGAACCGATGCGGGCAAGCACGGTTTCGGCGAGAAGATCCCGCTCGTCGGGGCTGAGACGGGAGGTCTCGCCCGCGACCGCCAAGATGAGGGTGCCGGCGCAGCCGGAGTCCACGAGATGGTCGGCTAGGCGCGTAAGGCTGCCGGTATCGAGTTGGTCGTCCGCCGTGAAGGGCGTGTTGAGGCTGGGCACGATGCCGAGCGGGGGAGGGGAGTCGGTTGGAGCGGTCATGGGCGGGCGCCTTCATCGTTCAATATTAAGTAGAGAATGCAAGGAGTTAGGCGGGAGAAGGGCCGGCCTCGGGCTCATTCGGGACATTCTCAGCGCTGTTTAGATTTTATGTGAAAATAATTCTTAAGTGGTAGCCATATTGTGACGGCGGTCACAGCATTTCGTCGCAATTTGATATTAAATTGACATCATGAACGACGCAATTTGAGCCCAAGTTTTGGGGCTCTCCCGCCTCCAGAAAAGGGGGTGCGTGTCGTGGAAAGATGAGCATAAGGGTGAGAATGTCCGGAATGTTCAAGCGTCCGACCCGCATCAGCGGAACCCCGTAAAGGATCACGCGAGGCGCGTGGCGACCGCCGATACCCGCCGCCCATGGCGGCGAACGGTCCCGCCTTGGCTTCGAAATGCCGGCAACATCTCTCCCCGGTCGCGAGGACGATACACAGGAGTTGGGCAACAGCCCAGGGAGCGTTGAAATGATAATACGGTTTTTCAAGATTTTCTCTGTCATAGCGGTGGCCGGTTTGATGGTGCCGGCCTCGCTGTCCGCGGCGTCGATCGATCCCATCGGCGACGTTGAAGAGGTCGCCGTCCTCGCCCCTGGCACGCCGTTGGGATCGCAGCGGGCGGTCGATTATAGCACCTGCAATCTGGAGAAGCAGGAGAGACGGCATACCTATAACCCGGATGAAAACGAGTTTCCGTGCAAGGCCGTAAAAAGGTCGAAACTGGATGTTCTCGGAGAAGGCAAGGCGGAACGGACCGGGGCGGGTGGTGCCGGGCCGATCACCTCTGTCTCCGTGCATAAGGAGGGGAAACCCAGCGGCGGCCGCGGGATGGACGGGATCAGATCAGATACCCTCTCGAGGAACGGGTGGTCGTTTTTCGCCAGTGTGGATCATGGCTCCGACGATAGCGGTTCGGATGACGGCGGTTCGGACGATAGCGGCTCGGATGACGGCGGCTCGGATGACGGCGGCTCGGATGGTGGCGGTTCGGACGACGGCGGCTCGGATGGTGGCGGTTCGGATGGTGGCGGTTCGGACGACGGCGGTTCGGATGATGACGACGACGATGACGACGATGGTGGTGATGACTAGAGCGGATCGCGGTCTGATCTAGCAGGCTGCTGAAGTAGGCGAATTGATGATTGATCTCATGCTTTGACTAAACTCGGCATGAGATCAATCTTTTCAAGGTGCTGGCTGGTTCTGAACCCGTCGAAGGATAGGCCCGAGCCCCGTAAAACGCCCGCTAGCAAAAGGTGCCGCTGCTCGGGCATCCTTGGTGAGGACGGGCGTCAGGACAGCAGCACGAGCAGGATAATCGTGCCCGCCATCACCCAGAAGAGCATCCAGGCGTTCCCCGCCCGACGGCCCCGGCGGGGGCGAGCCTTACCTTTCGAGCGGCCGCGCGCCGGATCGCCCTTCCCGGATTGCGGGCCGGCGGACTCCCGCCCGCCGGCGCTTTGCCGGCGGATCCCAAACATCCTCGCCTCCTCCCTCTTGGCGTGGGTTGAGCTGGAGAATCATACTCCTAACGCCGGAAAAAAACGAGGGTTCGCGTAGCTGGGTCTTTCAGGCGTTAAATTATTGATTCTCGTGTGATTCAGCTTCCGAAGTCGGGCACACATAATGTGCCGAACTTCGGAACCATCACACTAGGCGAAATCGTTCTCGAGCACGATTCGGTAGCGCGCCTTGCCCGCCTCCAAATGTTCGAAGGCGTCGTTGACCTTGCTCATGGGGAAGGTCTCGATCATCGGCGCGATCTCGTGACGGGCGCAGAACTCCAGCATCGCAGTCATGGTCGCGGGGCTGCCAAGCGGCGTGCCGGTCACGGAACGCTGGAAGAAAAGGAGGTCAAAGGCGCTGATCGCCATCGGTTCCGGCACCGCGCCGACGACATGGAAGGTGCCCTTGGCGCGCAGGGTATTGAGATAGAGCTGCCAGTTGAGGGGGACGTTCACGGTGACCAGAAGGAAATCGAGGCTGCCCGCGATCTTCTCCAGCTCGGTATCGTCGCGCGAATTGACGACGTGATGGGCGCCGAATTCCCGCGCTTCCCGCGCCTTCGCCTGAGTTGACGAAAAGGCCGTCACCTCGCAACCCCATTTGTTGAGGAACTGCAGGGCCAGATGGCCGAGCCCGCCGATCCCGATGACGCCGACACGGTCGGTCGGTTTGACCCCGGACTGCATGATGGGATTGAAGACGGTGATCCCGCCGCAGAAGAGCGGACCGGCGGAGGTGACGTCGAGGCTGTCGGGCACCGGGATCGCCCAGGACCAATGGGCGCGCACCTTCTCGGCAAAGCCGCCATGGCGCCCGACGATGGTGTGTTCGCGGCTGTCGCAGAGATTGTGGTCGCCGTCCAGGCAGGGCCGGCAATGCAGGCAGCTTTTGGAGAACCAGCCGAGGCCGATCTTTTGCCCGACCGCGAGATGTTCGACCGACGCGCCCTTGGCGGCGACCGTGCCGATCACCTCGTGACCCGGCACCAGGGGAAAGGCGGTCAGTCCCCAATCGTTATTCACCATGGACAGGTCGGAATGGCAGACGCCGCAAGCGATGACGTCGATATCCACCTCCTCGGGGCCGAGTTCTCCAAGCTCATAGGTGAAGGATTGAAGGGGGGCGTTCGGTTCGTTCGCGGCATAGGCACGGATGGTCGTCATGGGCAGGCGGGTCCTTTGTTGGGGCGCCGCCGCGGATTGACGGCGGACGCTGACATTCCCCTTATTTTGGGCCGTGATGGCGGAGTACAAGGGCGCTCCGGGCGCCCTCGCGCCCGGCGGTGACGGGGCGGTGGAGAACGGGCCGGTTTGGCGATGCGAAGTGCCGGCGAGCGCTCTAAAGGGCTCGGGCCTCTCCTTCGACAGGCTCAGGATGAGGCCCTCATGCTGAGCAACGTCGAAGCACGAGGGCCATGGTTCATGCAAATCCCTTCGAACGCTCGCCGGCCTAACGTCGAAGATCAGGGGAGGGGATCAGAGTGACCGCGGTAAGACTGGCCTTGGCGCAGACGAAGGTGGGGATGGACGTGGCAGCGAACGGGGCCGCGATCCGGAAAGCGATGAAAAGGGCAAAGGCCGCTGGCGTCGATCTGATCCAGTTCACGGAAGGCGCCTTGTCCGGATATGGCCGTAAGGAGCTTCGGCCCTTCGTCGAATGGTCGGGTCGGGACTGGCGGGAGCTGGCGACGGAGACCGACCGGATTCTCCACTTGGCCGGGAAGCTGGGGCTGTGGGTGGTCTTCGGCAGCGTCAGCCCGGTCGCGGGCAGCGACCATCCCCATAACAGCCTGTTCGTCGTCGCGCCGTCCGGGCGGGTGCATGCCCGATACGACAAGCGCTTCTGCTCCCATAACGAGCTCCAGGGCTGGTACATGCCGGGGTTCGAGCCCCGCGTCTTCGAGGTCCGGAGCGTTCGATTCGGTTGCGTCATTTGTCTCGACGGGCGGTTCCCGGAAATCTGGGAGGAGTATCGGGATCTCGGGGTGCACTGTGCGCTGTTTTCGACCTTCACGGCCGGCAGATCGTCGGAGGACGACGCCCGGCAAGACGGGATTTTCGGCATCACGGCGCAGGCGCAAGCGGCCAACCATGTCTACTGGGTGAGCATGGTCACCCCCGCCAATCCCGTACAGGGCACGCGCACGCGGCTGATCAACCCGCTGGGTCAGGTCGAGGCGAGCTGCCGGCGGCACCGGAATGGCATGGCCTTTGGTACGATCGATCTCGGCGCGGGCGGCTTGTGGGCGGCGACGGACATGATCCGGCAGTGGCGGGCACGCGCCCGCGAAGGCGGGATCTATCGAGCAAAGGCGGGGCGCTGAGATCGTCAAGGCGCGCTGTTGTGGCCGCTATCGCGCAAGACTCCCAACCTGCTGTTGAACCGTGATCCCGGGTTGACCACTTGGTCAGCAACGATGGGATGCGATCCGGACCGAGCGTCCCCTGGAGAGACAGTTTGAAATGGAGATTGAGCATGACGACGAACGGAAAAGGGCGGCTCGCCGGCAAGAAGGCCGTCATCACCGGCGGCACCACCGGCCTCGGCTTCGAAACCGCGCGCGCCTATCTGGCCCAGGGCGCCCAGGTCATCATTACCGGGCGCAGCCAGGAACGACTCGACAAGGCCGTGGCCGAGCTGGGCGAGGGCGCGGTCGGTATCAAGGCCGACGCCACCAGCGTCCAGGAACTGTCGGACCTCGCCGCCAAGACCAAGGACATCTTCGGCAGCATCGACATCATCTTCGCCAATGCCGGGATCGGGATCTTCGCCCCGATCGAAGACATGACGGAGGACGGCTTCGACAACCAGTTCGGTATCAACGTGAAGGGTGTCTTCTTCACCGTTCAACAGTTGGCGCCGCTTCTGAAGGATGGCGGCAGCATCATCCTGAATTCCTCCGCCGTGAACGCCAAGGGGGCGCCCACTGGGAGCGTCTACTTCGCGTCGAAGGCGGCGGTCCGCTCCTTCGCGCGGTCTTTCGCCGCCGAGCTCGGCCATCGCGGTATCCGCGTCAACAGCCTGAGCCCGGGCGTCGTCCGAACCCCCTTCCAGAGCAAGATGGATATGCCAGCCGAGGAGCTGGAGGGCTTTATCGACGCGGTGATCAAAAGCGCGCCGCTGGGCCGGGAAGGGACGACGGCGGATATCGCAAACGCGGCGATTTATCTCGGCAGCGATGAGTCGGCCTATGTGACGGGCGCGGACCTGACCGTCGACGGCGGGTGGATGAACGTCTGACCGGCGCTATTTGAGTTTCCTCTCCGCTTCCGGGGCGGAGGGGAAACCCGGTGGGTCCGATCCGGAGAGACCGTTTGTCGAATGGACCGCTGACAAATCTCCTTGCCGGCACGTTGGCAGGATAGTGACGTCCTCGGCTTGTTTTGAGTATCATTCTCAGCAACGGTGGCCGACTTAATTTCGGGGCACGGGATCCATGGGGCACGGGCTGGCCGGCCTTGCCCATGCCGCCGCTGAAGAACAAGGTTTTCTTGTCGCCGTGGAGCAGAGCAGGGAGAAAGCAGATGATCCGCCTATTCGCTCGTCATCCGGTAAGGGACTACGCCACATGGCGAAAGGCGTATGACGACTTCGACGCCGAGCGCCTTACATTCGGGGTCCGGGGCCACGCGGTGTACCAGGCGACCGGCGACCCCAACGACGTGACGGTCTGGCATGATTTCGACACGGTCGAGGAGGCCCAGGCCTTCGCCTCCTCGGACCGGCTCAAGGAGGCCATGCAGGGTGCCGGCGTGGCCGGCGCGCCGAGCATTTGGATCGTGACCGAGGCCGGCTAGGAAGTCTTAACGGGCATCTGCGCGCGGAGCCAGGGCGGGGTCTCTCCTCAGGCTCTGAACCAGATGGTCGACGACGGCGCGGACGCGCGCCGAGGTCTGTCCCGGCTCCTTGTGGAGGACGTGGACGGGAACGGCGGGCGGCTCGTGGTCCTCGAGCACGATCTCGAGCGTGCCCGCCTCCAGGTGGGGGGCGACCATATAGGAGAGCAGGCGGGTGATCCCATGCCCGGCGAGCGCCGCGGCGATGGCGGCGTCGGCGTTGTTCAGGAGCAGTCGAGAGCGCGGCTTGAAGGTCCGGGTCTGGCCGTCTTTCTCGAAGGCCCATTCGCCGCCGGGCGTCATATTCACGAAGTCGACGATCTCGTGTCCCGAAAGATCGGACGGGACGCGGGGGCGCCCCCGTGCCGCCAGATAGTCCGGCGACGCGCAGAGCACCCGCCGCACACTGCCGACGCGAACGGCGGTCATGGATGAGTCGGGCAGCTCCGCGATGCGGACGGCCACGTCGATGCCCTCCTCGATCAGATGGGCCACGCGATCGACGAACAGCGTCGCGACCGAGAGGTCCGGATAGCGATCCAAAAGATCGAGCAGGACCGGCACCAGAACCATGCGGCCGAACATGACCGAAGCGGTCACTGTCACCCGGCCGCTCGGTATTGCGTGAACGCCGGCGGCGTGGCGGTCCGCCTCCTCGATCTCGGACAGGATGCGGCGGCAATCGGCGAGATAGCTGTGCCCGGCCTCGGTCAGCTTCACCGAGCGCGTGGTCCGGTGCAGCAGCCGCGCGCCGAGCCGCGCCTCCAGCTCCGTGACCGCGCGCGTGACGGAGGGCGGCGACATGTGGAGACGCCGAGCCGCCGGCGCGAAACCGGCCTCCTCGGCGACGGCGAGAAAGACCGTCATGGTCTGAAGTCGATCCACCGCCATTCCATCCGCTGAAACGATCAATTGCGAATTATGCGCATTCCGGACTTGAACGGAAGGACCCAGATTTCGCGGCATGGAAACAATCCAGGCCGACGCGAGCCCGGAGCGCCGCGAGAGGCCATCGAACGAAGGAGAGAAACCATGTCGGACACCGCCGTGACCCGAGGAGCCCATCATATCGGCTTGACGGTTCCCGACCTGGCGAAGACACGGGCGTTCTTCGTCGACACGCTGGGTTTCGATCAAGTCGGAGAGGTCCCGGATTATCCCGCGGTCTTCCTGACCGACGGCGGCACCTTGATCACCCTTTGGCAGGCCGCCGATCCCGCAAGGGCAATTCCCTTCGACCGCAAGAACGTCATCGGACTGCATCACTTCGCCCTGAAGGTGGATGGGGCGGAGGTCCTCGACGAGCTTCACGGCAAGCTGAAAGCCACCGAAGGCGTCGAGATCGAGTTCGCGCCCGAGCCGATGGGCGGCGGACCGACGAAGCACATGATCTGCTCGATTCCGGGCGGCATCCGCATGGAGTTCATCGCGTCGGGCGGCTGAGACAGAGGTTCACGCCGTCCATTCCCCCAACCCCCAACCCCCTAACTCTCAAACCCAGACTCGAAAGGAGACTTCCCATGATCAAAATCAAAACCCTAGCCCTGTCGGCCATGATGGCCGTGGCCATGCTGGGCGGCGCGCTGTCCGAGGCCTTCGCCGTGGCCGAAGTCAACGTCGCCCCCGGCCAGACCCTGAACGGCCCCGGCGTCGCCGTCCATGGTTACGACCCGGTGGCCTATTTCACCGAGCAAAGGCCCGTACAGGGCTCGGCGGAGTTCTCCGTCGTCCATGGCGGCGCCACCTACCGCTTTTCCAGCGCCGCCAACCTGAAGGCGTTCAAGGCCGACCCCGAGAAGTACGTGCCCGCCTATGGCGGCTACTGCGCCTACGGCGTGTCGGTCGGAGCCAAGTTCGACGGCGATCCGCGCTTTTGGAAGATCGTCGACGGCAAGCTCTATCTCAACCTCAACAAGAAGATTCAGAAGACCTGGGAAAAGGACGTCCCCGGCAACATCGAGAAGGCCGAGGAGCAGTGGCCCAAGATCAAGCACGAGGATCCGGCCCGTCTCGGCTGAGCGTGCGCAATCATCCTGGGCGGCGGTCGCCTCCTCGCCGCCGCCCACCCTTTTTCATTTCGCGGGAGGGCAAACCGAAGGAGCCGCGGCACTTCCGGAATTCGTTGAAAGATTGAAATCCCCGTTCGGGAGGAAAGGCCATGACCGGCATTCATAGCTCCACCGAGTCCCCCTTTCACGAGGGCGAGCGGCAGGTCCAGGAACGCCTGGGCGTGCGCGACAAGATCGAGCCCTTCGCGCGGCGGGTCGTGCGCGACCACGTGCCCGACGAGCATCGCGAGTTCTACGGGATGCTGTCCTTCGTGCTGCTGGGAACGGTCGATGGGAAGGGCCGGCCCTGGGCGTCGCTGGTGGCGGGGCAGCCAGGGTTCATGACGACGCCCGATGACCGAACCCTCGACATTTCCGCCAGGCCGCTGTTCGGCGATCCGCTGAACGGGACGCTGAAGCCGGGAACGGATGTCGGACTGCTCGGGATACAGTTGGAGACGCGGCGGCGGAACCGGCTGACCGGAAAGGTGGGCGTCGTGCGGCCGAACGGATTCACGCTTGCCGTCGATCAGGCCTTCGGAAACTGTCCGCAATACATCCAGACGCGCGCGGTCGAGGTCCTGCCGGAGATCGGCGACGTGGCGCAGGAACGGCCGGTCCACCGATCGGACCGGTTCGACCGGCGCACACGGGAGGTCATCGAAGGGGCGGACACCCTGTTCATCGCCACCGCCTATTCGGAGGGGCAGGGCGCGGCATCGGAGGGGGCCGATGTCTCCCATCGCGGCGGCAAGCCCGGCTTCGTCCGCGTCGAGGACGAGAGCAGCTTCGTCTTCCCCGACTTCTCGGGCAACAATCACTTCAACACGGTCGGCAACATCGTGTTGAACCCGAAGGCCGGCTTTCTGTTCCTGGACTTCGAGGCGGACGATGTCGTCCACATGACGGGCGCGGCCGAGATCGTGTGGGAGGGTGAGGAGGTCCAGGCCTTCCAGGGCGCGGAGCGGCTGATCCGCTTTCGCGCCGAGGAGGTCATCCGGGTCGAGGGAAGCCTGCCGCTCCGCTTCGACTTCGGCGCGTACTCGCCGATGCTGGACCACACCGGAAGCTGGGAGCAGGCGGACGCGACGATCGCCGCGGACAAGGAACGGAACGCCTATCTCGCGTACGAGGTCGTCGGCATCGAGCGGGAAAGCGAGGCCATCAAGTCCTTTTATTTGCGCCGCACCGGCGGCAACGGTCTGGCGTCCTACGAGCCCGGGCAGTTCCTGCCGATCCGGCTGAGCATTCCGGGAGAGCCCGAGCCCGCGCTCCGTACCTATACGGTGTCGGAGGCGCCCGGCGCCAACCACTACCGGCTGTCGATCAAGCGGGAAGGAGGCGATGCCGTGGCGTCCACCTTTCTCCATGACGAGATGAAGGTCGGCGACCGGCTGGAGGCGATGGCGCCACGCGGCAAGTTCACCCTCGACCGGACGAGCGAGCGCCCGGTGGTTCTGATTTCGGCGGGCGTCGGCATCACGCCAATGATCGCCATGGCCAATTTCATCATCAGTGAGGGGCGGCGCACGCGCGGCTTCCGCCGGACCTATTTCATTCACGGTGCGCGCAACGGCCGGGTGCACGCCTTTGGCGGGCATGTCCGCCGACTGGCCGTCGAGCATGAGAGCTTCACCGCGCATATCCGCTACAGCCAGCCCAGCGCGGACGACCGGCTGGGCGAAACCCATGACAGCGAAGGCCATGTGGATCTGGCGTTGCTCAAGCAGGTGCTGCCCCTCGACGACTACGATTTCTATCTGTGCGGGCCGGCGTCGTTCATGCGGTCGCTCTATGAGGGGTTAATGGATATCGGCGTTCGCGAGGACCGGATTCACTACGAGTCGTTTGGCCCGGCGACATTGATTGGACGCGGCGTGGCCGGCGCGTCGACGGCCAGGCAAGTCGAGGTCCGCTTCGCCGGCTCGAATGTCCGCGCAGAGTGGTCGCCAGAGGCGGGCACGCTGCTCGACCTGGCGGAGGCGGCTGGGCTGAGCCCCGCTTTCTCCTGCCGCTCGGGGGTCTGCGGCACCTGCGCGACGCGGATCAGGTTCGGCGGGGTCGATTATATCGAGGAGCCGAGCGCGCCGCATGCCGAGGACGAGGTGCTGATCTGCTGCTCGACGCCACGGTCGAGCGCGGGCGAGGCGACCTGCGGCGAAAACTGCGGCGTGGTGCTGGAGTTGTGAGAGTCGGGGCTCAGGCTGCTTGTTCCCTGAGATAGAGATAGGCGGGCAGGGCGAGCGCCGCAGGGTGGCTCATGCCCCGACGCCCCACCTCACCTTGTTCCTCTCCCCCCCAAAGGGGCGGAGAGGAGACGCCATGGCGACTCCGCAGACACAGACCCTCTCCGCCTTTTCCCAACGCGTCATCCCGGAAGCCGGCTTGCCCGAAAGCCAAGTGTCCCGATCGCGAGATTCGATACATCGAATCTCGCGTGAATCGGCACACGAACTTATTGATTCTCTTGTGATTCAGCTTCCGAAGTTGGGCACACATGATGTGCCGAACTTCGGAACCATCACATGAGGGGATTTCGTTGGCAAAACGAGCTATCCGGGATCCAGAGACCGCCTGCGGCGGGAGTGCCTGGATTCCCGCTTGCGCGGGAATGACGGTGAACGGGATTGCGATTCCACGGGATCCTACGCCGGGGCGGATAGTAGGCGTGGATGCCCGTAACACGTACGGACATGACGAGTTGGGAAGGGTCAGGCGGGCTCGGGGCCGCGCGCGGCGGCGTTGACAACACGCACGGGCTTCACTAGTGGTGAGACCCATCGTATTTGAGTGCGTTTCACTCTTGGTTCCATCCTGACAGAGCCGTTTCGGGCCATGGACGGCGTCGGATGCCTTGAGCGTGGTTTCCGCTGCGCTCGTTGGCGTCCGGCCGGTCACGGCCCGAAACGGCTCTGTCAGGATGGGGCCACAAAAGCGACATCTGCCGCAGGGAATCAATAACCTACCAGGAGGCTACATGATGATGAAGATCGCGAAATGCATGCTTGTCGCGGGGGTGGGGACCCTCGCCTTGTCCTCGGCCGCCTCGGCCGCCACCACATGGGACATGGCGACGCCCTATCCGGACGGAAACTTCCACACCAAGAACATCCTGATGTTCGCCGAGGAGATCGAGAAGGCGACGGGCGGGGAGTTCAAGATCAAGGTCCATTCCAACGCCTCGCTGCTGAAGATGCCCGAGATCAAACGCGGCGTGCAGACCGGGCAGGCGGTGCTTGGCGAAATCCTGCTGTCGGCCTATGGCAACGAGGATCCCTTCTTCGCGCTCGATGGCATCCCGTTCGTCTCGACCGGATACGACACGGCCAAGGAAGTCTGGGACAAGACCCGGCCCTTCATCGAGTCGCGGTTCGAGAAAAGCGGCCTCATTCCGCTCTACGCGGTGTCCTGGCCGGGACAGGGCCTCTACACGAAGGAGGCGGTGTCCTCGACGGCCGACTTCAAGGGCGTCAAGTTCCGCACCTATAACGCCGCGACCTCGCGCCTGGCCGAACTGATGGGCGCGGTGCCGACCACGGTACAGGCGGCGGAAGTGCCCCAGGCCTTCGCCACCGGTCTGGTCAGCACGATGATCACCTCGGCCATCACCGGCGTCGATTCCCAGTCCTGGGACTTCGTCAACTACTTCTATGACGTGGGTGCGTTGAACAATAAGAACGTGGTCTTCATGAACGCCGACGCGTTCAACGGGCTCGATCCAAAGACCCAGGAGGCCATCCGCAACGCCGCCGCGGCCGCCGAGAAGCGCGGCTGGGAAATGAGCGCCGAGGCCCATGCCGCCTCGCTCAAGACCCTGGCCGACAAGGGCATGAACGTGGCCAAGCCCAACGACGCCTTCTATGGCGAGTTGAAGGCTATCGGCGAGCAGATGATCAATGAGTGGCTGGAGAAATCCGGCGCGGACGGCAAGGCATTCTGGGAGTCCTATCGGAAATAGACCTCGGTTTTTCCGGTAGATCGATTGGGGGCGTCGATGGCTTCGCTGCGTAAGTGGCTGGACCGGCTGTACACGGCGGGCGGGGTCGTCGGCGCCCTTTTCATCGTTCTCATAGCGGTCTTGATCGTCGCTCAGGTGGTCGGGCGGGAGCTCGGGTTCCAGATCCCGGGCACCGACGATTTCACGGCCTGGTCGGTCGCGGCGTCGCTGTTCTTCGCCATGGCCTATACCTTCCGCAAGGGGACCCACATCCAGGTCACCCTGATCATCGAGCGCCTGAAAGGCCGGGCGGCGCGGGCGACGGCCCTGATCAGCCTGTCGATCGCGACGGTGGTGATGGGGTTCCTGGCCTTGTCGGCCGCGAACCTGGTCTATGACAGCTATCGGTTCGACGACGTCGCCCAGGGGCTGCTACGCGTTCCCATGTGGATTCCACATACGGCGCTGCTGCTGGGCGCGGTGCTGATGTTCCTGGCCGTCCTCGACACCCTTCTGACGAACATCTTCGGCGGGCCGGAACCGGCCGGGGCGGATACGTCCCCGGACGACACACCCGCCTGACGGGACCACGCGCGAGCAGGAACAGGCCTCGGAGACAAAGCTTCCATGGAGTTCCCGGATCTGAGCCTGGTTCAAATCGGCGTGCTGATTCTGATCGTCCTGCTGTCGCTGCTGGGCGTCGGCGTATGGATCGGCGTTTCGCTTCTGGCGGTCGGCTGGTTCGGCGTTGCCTTTTTCAGCAACGCGCCGGCGGTCAAGGCGATGGCGACGGCGGTATGGGGCTCCTCCGCCTCCTGGACGCTGGCGGCCTTGCCGCTGTTCATCTGGATGGGCGAGATCCTGTTCCGAACCAAGCTGTCGGAGAACATGTTCCGGGGCATCGCGCCCTGGGTGGGATGGCTGCCGGGCCGGCTGCTGCATGTCAACGTGATCGGCTGCGGGATCTTCGCCGCGGTGTCCGGCTCGTCGGCCGCGACCGTGGCCACCATCGGCAAGATGTCGCTGCCCGAGCTGGCGAGGCGGGGATACAGCCGCGACATGAGCGTCGGCAGCCTCGCGGGATCGGGCACGCTCGGCCTGCTGATTCCGCCCTCGATCATCATGATCGTTTACGGGGTTGCGGCGGAGGTGTCGCTGGTCCGCCTGTTCATCGCGGGGATCGGGCCGGGCTTGCTAATCATCGGCCTGTTCTCCGGGTTTATCGCCCTGAGCGCGTTGGTCAACCGCCGGATCGTCCCGGCGCGCGAGCAAACCTTCTCATGGCGCGAGCGTCTGACCTCGACCCGGGAACTGCTGCCGGTGGTGCTGTTGATCATCGCCGTCATCGGGTCCATCTATTCGGGCCTTGCCACCGCCACCGAGGCGGCCGCCGGGGGGGTGATCGGGGCGTTGCTGGTGTCGTGGATGTCGGGGTCGCTGAGTTGGGAGAACCTGCGCGTGAGCCTGATGAGCGCGACGCGGCTCTCCTGCATGATTTGCTTCATCCTGGCCGGCGCGTCGTTCCTGTCCACGGCCATGGCCTATACCGGGGTCCCCCGCGCGCTCGCGCAATGGGTCGTGGAGATGAACCTGAACCCCTATGTTCTGATCGGCGCGCTGTGCCTGCTCTACACGATCATGGGCTGCTTCATCGACGGGATTTCGATGATCGTGCTGACCACCTCGGTGGTCCTGCCGATCATCACGGCGGCCGGCTTCGACCTGATCTGGTTCGGCATCTTCATCATCATCGTCGTCGAGATCGCCCAGGTGACGCCGCCGCTGGGCTTCAACCTGTTCGTGATCCAGGGCATGACCAAGCAGGAGATCTTCTCGGTCGCGCGGTCCACCTTTCCGTTCTTCCTTCTGCTGGTGGCCGCCGTTGCCATCATCACCGCGTTTCCGGAGATCGCCATCTGGCTGCCGTCCCGGATGCTGGAGCACTAGCAAGATGCCGAACAACTCATCGAAATGCCTTGCTTCATCCTTCGACACGCCGCGTGCGGCGGCTGCTCAGGATGAGGGAGAGGTTTGATATGATTGACCTCATGCTGAGGAGCGCAGCGTCTCGAAGCACGAGGTCAATCACCGACTCACCTTTTTTCGCAGGCTGCTGGCGTCAGCTTGCGATGCGATTTCATCCCGTCGGAGGCCCGTCATGACACCGAAAGCGTTCGACCAGTTCGTTTCCTTCATCATCGTCGAGGAGCTGGAGCGATCCTGCGCGTTCTATGCCGACATCCTGGGCCTGAAGATGGTGCTGGACCAGGGCGCTTGCCGCATCTATCAGGTGGCCCCCAACTCGTTCCTCGGCATCTGCTCGCATCGCGCGCCACCCGAGGACCGCAGCGGCGTCATCCTGACCCTGGTGTCGGACGCGGTGGACGACTGGTACGAGCATCTGAAGGGCTTCGACCTGGAGTTCGAGAAGACGCCCCAGTTTTACGAAAAGTTCAACATCTACCATCTGTTCGTCCGCGACCCGGACGGTTATCTGGTGGAGATCCAGGAGTTCCGGGACCCGTCCTGGCCGAAGCCGGTTTAAAGGGCGGTTTTATGCGGTTTCGAGATGCCTCATCCGGTCTTTCGACGCGTCTCGAAGCACGAAATCAATTGAATTGTCGAGGAAACGAGCGGGGCCATGGACGTATCCAACCAGGAGATGAATCAGCAGCTTGAGTGGCACGCCAGCCAACTGCCGGAAGCGCTGCAGGCGCTCGACGCGGGGACGGGCGGCCTGAGTGCGGTAGAGGCGAAGACACGGCTCGAAAACATCGGGGCGAATAAGCTGCGCCCGCCCAAGAAGCGGAGCGCGCTCGCGCGTTTCCTCGCCCAGCTCAACAATATCCTCATCTATGTGCTGATCTGCGCGGCGGTGGCGAAAGTCCTGCTGGGCCATTATGTCGATGCCTCGGTGATCGCCGGCGTGGTCGTGATCAACGCGTTCATCGGATACATTCAGGAGGGCAAGGCCGAGAATGCCCTCGAAGCCATCCGCAACATGCTGTCTCTGAACGCGACGGTGGTGCGGGACGGCAGCAAGATCGACGTCCCGGCGGAGGAGCTGGTGCCGGGCGACGTGGTGTTCCTGCAGCCGGGGGATAAGGTTCCAGCCGATATCCGCCTGATCGAAACCAAGAATCTGGGCATCCAGGAGGCCGTCCTGACGGGCGAGTCCGTGCCCATCGAGAAGTCGCCGAAAGAGGTCGCGGCCGAGTCATCGGTCGGCGACCGCACCTGCCTTGCCTATTCCGGGACGCTGGTGGCGTCCGGCCAAGGCACGGGCGTGGTTTTTGCCACCGGCGAGCGCACCGAGATCGGCCGCATCGGCAAGATGCTGTCCGAGGTCGAGACCCTGACCACGCCCTTGCTGCGCAAGCTCGACCAGCTCGGCTGGTGGCTCACCTTCGCGATCCTCGGCATCACCGTGCTGATCTTCATCTACGGCATCCTGGTGCAGGGTTACCAGTGGGTCGACATGTTCATCGCCGCGGTGGGAGTCGCGGTCGCCGCCATTCCCGAGGGCCTGCCGGCGGTCATGACCATCGCGCTGGCCCTCGGCGTGCAGAGGATGGCGAAGCATCATGCCATCATCCGCGAGCTTCCGGCGGTCGAAACCCTGGGCTCAGTCACGGTGATCTGTTCCGACAAGACGGGGACGCTGACGCGCAACGAGATGACCGTGCAGGATGTGGTCACGGCGAAGCATCTGGTCGAGGTGAGCGGGGTCGGCTATGCCCCCGAGGGCGGCTTCCGATGCGACGGCCAGGACATCGATCCGGCCGACCGACCGGTGCTGTCCGAGGCGCTGCGCGCCGTCGTCCTGTGCAACGAGGCGGTGCTGCGCCACAAGGACGGGGAATGGCATATGGAGGGCGATCCCACCGAGGGCTCGCTGCTGACCATGGCCGGCAAGGCGGCGGTCGACGTCGACCTGACCGCGAAACAGTATCCGCGGACCGACGTCATTCCCTTCGATTCCGAATACAAGTACATGGCGACCCTGCACCATGACGAGGCGGGTGAAGGCGTGATCTATGTCAAGGGCGCGCCGGAGCGTCTTCTCGCCATGTGCGACCGGCAGGCGGTCGAGGACGGCGATCAGCCGCTGGACCTGGACTATTGGAAGGAACGGTCGGAGGAAATCGCGTCCAAGGGGCGCCGGCTGCTGGCCGTCGCCCGCAAGCCGGCGGGGTCCGACCAGCGCAGGCTGGCCTTCGAGGACGTGGAGGGCGGCCTGACCCTGATGGGGCTGTTCGGCATCATCGATCCGCCGCGGCCCGAGGCGATCCGCGCGGTCGCGGAATGCCAGTCGGCCGGAATCCGGGTCAAGATGATCACCGGTGACCATTCCCTGACCGCCGCGGCCATCGGCCGCGAACTGGCCCTGGAGGACACCGACAGGGTGATCTCCGGCCGCGAGATCGACGAGCTGGATGACGACGCGCTGCGTCCGATCGCCAAGAACGTGAGCGTGTTCGCCCGCACCACCCCGGAGCACAAGCTGCGTCTGGTTCAGGCGTTGCAGGAGGAGGGCGAGATCACCGCGATGACGGGGGACGGCGTCAACGACGCGCCGGCACTGAGGCGCGCCGATATCGGCGTCGCCATGGGAATCAAGGGCACCGAGGCGGCCAAGGACGCGTCGAAAATGGTGCTCGCCGACGACAATTTCGCCTCGCTCGAGAACGCCGTCGAGGAAGGCCGGACCGTCTATGACAATCTCAGGAAGTCGCTTCTGTTCATCCTGCCGACCAATGTCGCCCAGGCCTGCGTGATCATCGCCGCGGTGCTGGTGGGAACGGTGCTGCCGATCGAGGCTGTCCAGATCCTGTGGGTGAACATGGTGTCGGCGGTGACGTTGGCGCTGGCGCTCTCCTTCGAGCCGGGCGAGCCGGACATCATGAAAAGGAAGCCGCGGTCCTCGACCGAGCCGCTTCTCACCGGCCTCCTGCTCTGGCGGATCGGCTTTGTCGCCGCGATCATCGTGATCGGCACCTTCTGGCTGTTCCTGTGGGAGATGTCGCGGGGCGCGACCATTGAATACGCGCAGACGGTGGCGGTGAACGCCGTGATCCTGTTCCAGATCTTCTATCTGTTCAACGCCCGGCATATTTTGAGACCGACCACCCTGGTCGAGGGGATAACGGGCAACCGAATGGTGCTGGTTTCCATCGGCGCGATGATCGTTCTGCAGGCCCTGTTCACCTATGTCCCGGTGATGCACACGCTGTTCGGCACCGCGCCGATCGGCCTCGACAGCTGGGGGATGATCCTGGCGATCAGCGTGCTGCTGTTCCCCATCGTCGAGGCGGAGAAATGGATCCTTCGGCGGGTTCTCGACCCGTCGGCGGCCACGGCTTAGGTGTGAGGCTCCAAGGACTATTCTTTGCGACCAGTTGCCCATGCTTTTGGTTTGGGCCCAATCTTCCCCTCTCCGCCGGCGGGGCAACGGCCTTCATACCGATCGTCATCCCGGAATCGCTTGAGGCAGGCGAGGTCTGGATCACGGATCGCAAGGCTCGCAACCCGGTGCAGGATTTGACGCGCACGCGTCAACTCCGTGCACCGGGCTCGCCTAGCGTCCGAGATGACGATGAAAGAGCAATGTGTGAATCCGATAGCCCAGAGGTGCAGAGGGGCTTGAAAGAATCACCACAGAGAACACAGAGGGCACAGAGATGGACACAGAGAAGGGAAGAGCGCGCTGCGCGCGGTATTGCTCTGCCTCGCGTCAGCGAGGCCTCTGTGAAACCTCGGTGTTCTCTGTGTTCTCCGTGGTTCAGTATTCACGGTTTCGCCAGGGCGCCGGCGGGTCGAATTGACAGGCGCGGCGAGATAGCGAACCATCCCGGCCCATGACAGGACCGGATTGGGCGGGCCGGGGAGGCGAGGCATGGCGGAGG
>JANQJG010000005.1 GCA_028281785.1 Rhodospirillales bacterium | reverse complement strand
CCATGTCTGACCCTCTATATCTGCCAGGTAAATACAGAGAATCACATCCCCCACCCTCAGGGAACCATGAATCTAGTTAGCCAAGACATGCTCTAGCGTCCGAGATGACGATGAAAGAGCAATGTGTGAATCCGATAGCCCACTTTCGTGGGAGAGGAGCTTAGAGCCGCATATACGGCCCCTCTCCCGCTTGCGGGAGAGGGTGGGGCCCGCCGTAGCGTTAGCGACGGCGGGAGGGTGAGGGTGGCGATTTAAGGAATTCCCTCACCTCTCCTTGTTACTCTCCGCCCCCAAAAGGCGGGAGAGGAGACCCCGCGATGTCAGATCCCGGCCACGAAGAAGGACGTCCCGGGAACCGGCTGGCGCCGCGTCCGCAAAGGCATGCCTTCATAAGGGTAGACGTCGTGCTCCAGAATAAGTTCCTCATGGGTCGGCAGGGTGAAATCCGCCTTCATGTCGATCAGCTCGATGCTCTTCCAGCCCTCGACCGAATTGTAGAAGCGCGCCGGAACCCAATACCGCCATTTCTCCTCCATGTTGGGCTCCATGTTCTTCCACTGGAAGAACGCGTCGCCGACGATCACCAGATCGCCAACCGCCGTCTTCACCGAGACCGCCTGATGGCCGGGGCAATGCCCCGGGGTCGGGAAGACGCTGACGCCGGGCACGATCTCGACCTCGCTCCACATCTTCACCAGCTCGAAATTGCAACCGATGAACGGTGCCTCGATGCCGAGTACCGGCGATTCATAGGAACGGTAATAAAGCGGCAGCGGGTTATGGGCGAACAAAAGCTCGGTGTCGGTGCAGATATAGCGGGCGTTCCTGAAGGTCTTCATGCCCTGGACATGATCCCAATGCAGATGGGTGAACAGGACGATGTCGATCTCGTCCGGGTCGACGCCCAGCTTCTGAAGGGCCTCGGGGGCCTCCACGCAGCCGCGCTTTTCGCATTTGTGGTGGTATTTGGTCGCCCGCTCGGCGTCGGACAGGCCGGTGTCGACCATGATCTTGTGCTCGCCCGTATCCACATAGAAGCAGATCGTCGGGTTCCAGATCTTCTCTCCGGCCTTTCCCTTCCAGAAAATGTAGGTGCCGACATCGGCCTCCAACCAGCCGGTATTGATGGGGTAGATTTTGGTGTCTTCCACCGACATGCGCGGTTCTCCTTTTCCTATGGTTTCGCTCGGCCGGGTTTCCCGACACGGGGCGTGTTCAAGATCCGTCTCCTGGCGTGCTTTCTTCCCTGCTCTTCTGTTCTTTGGCCTTTTAAGCAACCGTTTTCGCGACCGCGGCCTTGACCTCCGTCGTCAATTCGGGGAACCGGCCGACCACCCGCTCCGAGATGTCCTCCAGGTCCTGTTGCGTCTGACCCTCCATCCGCAGCGTGACCTTGGGCTCGGTGATCGACCGCCGGATCAGCAGCCACCCGGTCGGCCAGACGATGCGCACCCCGTCCAAATCCTCGATCCGGGCGTCTGAAAAGGCCTCCGGCGCGGAAGTGAGCAGGCGATCGATCTCCGGCGCGTCCATGGCGATGCGGATATCCGGCGTCATGTACATGGGCGGCAGCGCGTCGACCATCTCGGCCAGCGATCGCTCCCGCGCGGCCAGGTACCGGCAGAGCCGAAGCGAGGTGTGGAGCGGATCGTCGCGGCCGTCCAGCTCGCCCAGAAACACATGGCCCGAGACCTCGATCCCGGCCACGGCGCCCGAGTCCAATACGACCTGCTTCATGTAGGCATGGCCGCTTTTCGAGCGGATCGCCCGGCCGCCGAGTTTCTCTATACACTCCTCCAGGGCCATCGAGCATTTGATGTCGATGACCACGGGAGCGGATGACCCGTCCTCCATGATGGCCGGCAACAGGACCATGCCCAGGCGTTCCGAGCCGAGCACCCGCCCCTTCCCGTCCACCGCGGCCAGGCGGTCGCCGTCGCCGTCGAAGGCGATGCCCAGATCCGCCCCGCGCTCCCTCACCGCGGCGCAGACGGCCGTCAGGTTTTCGGGCACGGCGCAGTCCGGATGGCGATCCGGAAACCGCCCGTCGGCACGGTCGTGCAGGGCCTCGACCTCGGCCCCCAGGGCCCGGTAGACGCGCGACGCAATCCCCGACTGGCAGCCGTTGCCGGGATCGATCACCACATGCAACCCGTCGATGCCGCTCTCGGCGAAAGTCTCCGTCAAGCGCCCGATATAGGTCTCCGTCGCGCCGGGCCATGAGGTGACCTCGGCCCGTGGCCGCTGGCCGCCAACCTCCCCGTCATAGGCGGCGAGCCGGGCGATGTCCTCCGGCCTGGGGGGCCGGTCGCCGTTCATCACCTTCAGGCCGTTCCAGTGGGGCGGGTTGTGGGAAGCGGTAACGATGGCCGAGGCCTGCGCCCTCAATTCGGCCTTCGCCCAGTAAATGACCGGCGTGGGAACGCGCGCGCCCAGATCGATAATCCGCAGCGGATGGATCGCCAGCCCGTCGGTCAGCCGCGTTTTGAGCCTCGGCGTCGTCTCGCGCGCGTCGCCGCCGATCACGATCATCCGCTCCTGCAATCCCGGGAAGGATCCCGCTGTGACATCGGCGCCATAGGCGGCGCCCACCACCTCGAACAGGTCGTCGCTGACCTCTTCGGGATAGGGGCCGCGAATGTCGCAGTCCTTGAACGCGGCGGCCCGATTGACCGTCGATGTCATCCCTGGCCCTCCTTTGATGGCAGCTTCGCCGCGCCGGCCGCTTCCTCCCGGGACGCCTCGCCCGCCCCCCGCCGCTCCTCGCAGATCGCGCGGAACCGGCCGTACATGTCTTCATAGGCCTGACGCCGGGAGGCGTCGGGCTCGCAACGAAAGGTCTCGCGGTTCATTTGCGCGACGGTCTCCTCCCAGGAGCCGCCGAACCAACTGTTCATCGCCGCGACCAGGGCCGACCCGAAGCCCGACTCGGGGTGGGCGGCCCGGCAGACGGGACGCCCCAGCGTATCGGCGCGGATCTGCATCCAGGGGTCGATCTCGGCGCCCTTCCCCGCCGTCCACACCTCACCGCCGCATTCGGCGCCCAGCTCGGCCGCAACCTCGTATCCCCACCGCTCGATGCAGGCGACGCCTTCCAGGCAAGAGCGATAGAGCGCCCCCTCGTCCTCCGGGCCCGCGGTGGTGAAGGGCGCGAAATCACTGTCCACGAACGGGAAGCGTTCCCCCGGCGCCGGCAGCGGATAGGTGATCGCGCCCGAAGGCGCTCCCGGTGTCAGTGCCGCCGCCAACCGGCCGAGCCGCGCGCCGGCGTCCGTCGCGTCGCCCGCGGCGAACCGGCGAATGCCTTCGCCGCCGGCATTGCCGGCCCCGCCGGGCAGGAAGGCGCCTCCCGGATGGCGGTGGGAATAGAGCCGGCCAGCCGCATCCTTCACCAGTTGCGAAGTGATCGTCTTCCACACCACCGTCGTGCCGAGCGTCGTGTTCATGTCGCCCACCCGGCGCGCGCCGGATGCGGCACAGGCCGCCGTTCCGTCCGACATGCCGCCGACGATCTCGCAGTCGGGACTGAGCCCCAGCTCCGCCGCCATGTTCCGGCCGACCTTGCCGATGGGTGCGCCGATGGCGGCCACGCCCGGCAGTTTTCCGGCGTCGATGCCCGCGTCCGACAGATAGTCCGGCCAGCGCCGGTCGAGGATGTCATAGCCGGATTTCAACGAGTTGGACTCGTCGGTCAGGATCGCCCCGTCCGCGGGCGTCAGATCGGCCAGCCGCGCCGTCAGATAGTCCGATTGATGGAGCACGAGCGACGCGTTCTCCATAACCCGCGGCTCCTGCTGATGAAGCCACAGGATCTTGGCCAGGCCGAAGGACGCGTTGAACCGGTATCCCAGGCGGTCGAGCGTCGTCGCTCCGATCTCGTTGAGCCGCGACGCCTCGGCCACGGCCCGCCCGTCATTGTACATCAGTCCCGGACAAAGCGGCCTCAGGGTCTTGTCGACGGGCACCACCGTGCCGGAGGTCGCGTCGACCGCCACCGCGACGATCGCCTCTCCCGCGCCGCCGGCGGCACGCAGTTCGCGCACCGCATGATGGATGGCGCCGATCGCGGCGGCCCACCAGAGGTTCGCGTCCTGCTCGCGGCGGTTGCCGACCGCCACCGGCGCCGGCAGCCCGGCCGCGCCCCGGGCGACGACGGCGCCCCCGCGATCGACCACCAGCGCCTTGACGCCGGAGGTGCCGATATCGATGCCCAGGACGTAAGAGTCCGCGGCCATCATTCCCCTCCGATTGTTTCTGCCGCGAACGGTGCCGTCACCGGCCTCGAAGCATCTCGGCGACAGCCGCGATCTGCGCCGTCTCCTCGATCAACTCCACCACCTGCTCCGCCGCCAGCAATGTCTTGCCAACGCCGACGGAGCCGTGGTTCTCCAGCAGCACGGCCTTGCGGGACTCGTCACGATAGACCTCGACGATGTCGTCGGGGTTCTGGTTGCCGCCGCCGGGCCCCGTGGGCACCACCGGAATCCGCCCCATCTTGTCGCGACTGTGGACGGTCAGCGTCGGGATCTCGCGGCCGGCCGAGGCCCAGGCCGTGGCCCAAGGCGAATGGACATGGACGATGCCCTGGACATCCGGGCGCGCCCGATAGATCCCCACATGAAAGTCCATGTCCTTGCTCGGCTTGTGGGTTCCCTGAAGGATGGTACCGTGCAGATCGACGACCAGCAGGTTATCCTCCGCGCATTCCGCGAAGCCCACGCCGCTCGGCTTGATCACGACCGCGTCCTGCTGTCCCAGGCGAATGCTGATATTTCCGCCGGTTCCGGTCTGGAGGCCCCGTTGGTAGGAACGTTGCGCGACTTCCATCAACTCGCGCATCTTCGCCGTCGCGTCACTTCCCACGGCTACTGCTTGCAACTGCATGTATCAGCTCCATTTATATTTTCCGTTATCTATATTTTCGTGACATCTTTTAATAAATGACAGATACATACAGCGAATTCACGGTCATTTATATGTGCGTCTATTTCGACGATACGAATATTTTTCCTGGCTTTGCTCTTCAAAGTCTCGGAAAAAGCCGCATCCGCCTCCGGGTCGTGGATCTGGCCGCCCGCGCGCGCCTGATCCGAAAACCCCTTCAACGGAATCGCGACCACGATCGGGCCGTCGCCCTGGTTGAGCTTGCCGGCAAGCCGGCTGGCCACCCGCCGCATACCCGACTCCGGCACCCGCACATGGGTGAAGAAGGGGCTGTGGCGGTAGTGCGGCCGCTTCCGCTCAGTCCGGCTCAGGGTCTCGACCGGGCCGCGGCTGATAATGTCGAGCCCCCCCGGCGCCACAACCTGCGGAAGCCCCATCCGCGTAGCGTTTTCCAGCCTTACGTCGCCGGTCGCGCCGGTTCCGCCAAACAGATCGTCCGTAAGCTCATGGGTCGTCAGGTCGAGCACGGCCGGAAACATGCCCATCCCGACCCACTCCTCGAAGGCCCTGCCCCCAAGCCCGGTCGCGTGGAAGCTGGCCACCTCGTAGCCATCACTCTCGAGAATCTCACGGACGGCCAGCACCGCCGGGGTCGTGATGCCCATCCCCGTCATCCCGATCAGCGGCCTTCCCGTCGCGGCCGGCAACGGCACCGCCGCCATGCCGGCCAGGGCCGCGGCCGCCTGTCGCAGGATCGTCCGAAGGGGAGGATTGAGGCCGAGCACGTCGGCCACCGAGGGGAAGACCACGATGTCCCGGGCGCCGAGATGGGGTCGGACGTCGAAAGGCAGGGTCGAGACCACGATCTTCGGCAGGCCCAGCGGCAGGGACCGCATGACGGTCGTGGCCACCCAGGTGCCGACCCCGCCGCCGAGCGAGATCACGCCCACCAGCCTGTCCTCGGCGAGCCATTCCTCGAGGATCGAAATGGCGCCGCGGCCCATCGTCGTCACCGCCTTGACCTTGTCCCGGGTATCGGCACGGAGCTCCCGGATCGAGCTGCCCGCCTGCGCCGCCACCGCCTCGCGGGTCACGTCGGCGTCGATCTGCGGATCGCCCAGCACGCCCAAATCGACCAGCTTCGTTTCGAGATCGAGCGCGCGCAGGCTGTCCAGAAGAAACGCGATTTCCGGCCCCTTCGTGTCCAGGGTGCCGATCACGGCCACGAACCTGAATGCCTCGACTGTCATCAGATCATCCCTTCACGGCGCCGGCGGTCAGCCCGGTGATAATCTGCTTGGAGGCGACGAAGGTGAAGACCAGCGGCGGGATCGCGATCAGCGTGCCAATGGCCATGATCTGTCCCCATTCGATATTGTGCTCGGTGATGAACAGCGAAACCTTCACCGGTATGGTCCGCGTCACCCGATTGGTCAGGACGAGGGCCAGGATGAACTCGTTCCAGGCGATCCTGAAGGTAAAAATCGCGGCGGCCGCGAGTCCCGGCCGGATCAGCGGCAGGACAACCAGGAAAAAGACCTGGAACGGGTTGGCGCCGTCCATGCGAGCGGCTTCCTCCAGCGCCGGCGGGACCTGCTCGATGAAGCTTTGCAGGATCCAGATCACGAAGGGCAGATTGAGCGCGACATAGATGATGATGACGCCCGTCAGCGTGTTCGTCAGGCTCAGGTCATAGGTCCAGATCATGAAGACCGGCACCACCAGGACCGCCGGCGGCACCATGCGCAGCAGCAGCGTCGTGATCGAGACCGCGTCCCGCCCCATGAACCGGAACCGCACCAGGGCATAGGCCGCCATGCAGCCGAGCGTCAACGTGATGACGGTCGAGACCAGGCCGACGATCAGGGAGTTGCTGAGGTCGCGGCCCAGACGCTCGTCCTGGAACACCGCCACATAGTTCGTGAGCGTCGGCATGAAGAAGAAGGAGAAACTGTCGTCGAAGATCTGGGTCTTGAGCTTCAGCGAGGTCGTGAGCATCAGGATGATCGGCCCCAGGCAGATCAGCGCCAGAATGATCAGCAACCCGTAGTATCCGATGGTGCCCAGCTGCTTCGAACGCATGATCAAATCCTCACCGGGTCCGTTGGGCTTGGCCCTCGCGGACCTTGTTGAACACGAACAGCGCGATGCTGAGGCACAGAACGATCATCAGCAACAGATTGGACAGGGCCGAGGCGCGGCCCAGCTGTTGGCTGACGAAGGCCGTCTTGTAGATGTGCAGCGAGAGGATCTCGGTGCTCAATCCAGGCCCGCCATAGGTCATGATGAAAATCACCTCCAGCACCTTGAAGGCGTCGATCAGGCGCAGCAGCGTGGCCACGATGATCACCGGCATCATCAGCGGGATCTTGATGTAGAAGACCGTTTGCAGCGGCGTCGCGCCGTCGATACGCGCCGCCTCCAAGGCCGAGCTCGGCAGGCTCTGCAGGGCCGCCATGGCGAGAATGAAGATGAACGGCGTCCATTGCCAGACATCGGCGATGATCACCGAGATCAGCGCCATGTCGGGCGAGGACAGCCAGGGAACCCCGCCCAGGCCGATGGCCTTCAGCATCTGGTTCAGAATCCCGAACTGCTCGCTGTACATGTAGCGCCAGATCAGGCCGACGACGATCGGCGCGATCATCATCGGCAGGATGAAGATCGTCCGGAAAACCGTCATCCCGCGGATCGGACGTTCGAGAAGGAGCGCCAGCGCCACCCCGATCACCACCTCCAGCGCGACCACGCTGAAGGCGAAGGTCAGGGTGACGAGGGTCGATTCCAGGACCTTGGGGTCCTCGAGTAGGAAGATGTAGTTCTCCCACCCCGTGAAGACGGCGGCGTCCGGCGGCGTTCCCAGCTTCCAGTCGTGGAAGCTCAGCCACGCCGAGCGCAGGACCGGATACAGCAGCCCCAGCGCCATCACCAGCGCGGCCGGCAACAGGAACAGATAGGGAGTGGATCGATTGGCCTTTCGTCGAACCGACATCTGGACGCCGCCTTATCCGCCCTTGGTGATCTCTGTTGCCATCTTCCCGGGCCGGCCTCCGGGGGCCGAAACCCCCGGAGCCGTTCCGCGTGTTACTGCGACCAGCTGTAGTAACCGGCCTTCTCCATGATATCGCGCACCCGCGGGACCAGGTCGTCGAGGGCCTGCTTTACGGGCTTCTCGCCGGTCACGGCCTCGGACAAGGCGACGCCGAAATTGGGCGCGTTTAGCTCGCCCCATTCGGGGATGATCGGCCGCCAGTCGGGGTCCGCGTACCGCAGGGCTTCCGCGAAGACCTTGTAGTAGGGGAACTGCTTCTGCATCTTCGGGTCTTCGAGGGTGGAGAAGCGGCTGGCCGAGCCGCCGGCGAGCGCGATCTTCTTGTCGGTCTCCTTGCTGGTCAGCCATTGCAGCAGCAGGAAGGCGGCTTCCCGGTTCTTCGCGTTGGAGGGGATGGCGATGCCGAAGCCACCGGTCTGGGAGCCGCGGCGCACGCCCTCGGGATGCATGGCCCAGCCGACATTGCCGGCGATCTTGGACTTGGCGGGATCGTTCGCCTCGCCGGCGATGGAGAGCGAATCCAGGAACATCGCCGAATTGCCTTGCAGGAAGGCGTTCTTCATCTCCGAGAAGCCGAAGCTGGTGCCGCCCTCTGGGCCGCATTCCAGGATCTTCTTCAGCGCCTCCGCCGCCTCGATGCCGGCCGCGTCGTTGAAGCGCGGCTCCCAACGGTCGTCGAAGATGCGCCCGCCCAGCGGCGCCAGATGCAGCAGCCAGGCATGGACGACCTGATGGCCGGCCTGGCCGCGGCTGGTGAGTCCCGCCATGCCGGGCTCGAGCTCGGGGATCTTGCAGGCGAGATCGAGCAGCTCGTCATAGGTCTCCGGGACCTTCAGATTGTGCTTCTCGAAGATATCGGTGCGGTAGCCGAGCACCGAGGTTTCGGACCCGAAGGGCACGCCGATCAGCATCGCCGTCGGGCCGGGCAGGTAGCCCTTCTTGCCGCCGACCAGGCCGATGTTCTCCACATAGGCGGTGATCAGGTCGTCGGGGTCGTAATCCGGGTCGGCGAGCTTGGTGTTCAGGAAGTACGGAGCCAAAGGCTCGATCAGGCCCTTCGCCGCGTATTCGGTCTTCCAGAACACCACATAGGCGATCAGGTCGTAGTCGCCCTCAGGCTTGCTCATCTCCAAAAGCTGCTTGTCGCGCATGCGCAGATACTGGAGCGTGTCGACCTCGACCTCGATCCCGGTTTCCTTAGTGAAGTCGGGCAGAACCTTCTTCACCGCGTCATAGTGCGGATGGGCCGGGAAGTTCACCACCAGCGTCGTGCCCTCGTACTCGTCGTACGGGTTGGCGAGGGCCGCGCCGACCGTCAGGCCGGCGGCCGCGACGCCGGCCGCCGCGATCAGAAATGACCTCTTCATCATGTGCATCTTCGTTGTCTCCCTTATGGTCGTTTGAGTTTGTTCCGGGGCGCGTGTCCACCCCACGGTTCTAGGCCTCGTTCAGATGCTCTCCTCGCTTTCGGTGTCGAACAGATGAATGGTTCCCGGATCGATGGTGAAGCTCAGCTCCTGGCCGACGGCGATCGGGGTTTCGGAATCGATCTCCACCGTCACCTGGGTGCCCCCGCAATCGGCGATCAGCACGGAATGGGCGCCGATATATTCGGAGACCAGGGCCGGCAGCCGGATCAGGTTCACCGCGTCCGCCCCCTCCTCGGCCGGCACGAAAACGCTCGGCCGTATGCCCACCGTCACCTTCGGATTTCCGCGGCCGGCCAGCGCCTCCCTTCTGGTCTCGGGCAGCCGGAAGGAAAAGCCCGCGCCCTTGACCATGGGATGCCCGCCCTCCTCCGATACCTGGCCGTCCAGGAAGTTCATGGCCGGGCTGCCGATGAAGCCGGCGACGAATTTGTTGGCGGGCCGCTTGAACAGCTCCTCGGGCGAGCCCTGCTGCTGGATGTAGCCCTCGTGCATGACCACGATGCGGTCGCCGAGCGTCATCGCCTCGACCTGGTCGTGGGTGACATAGATCATGTTCTTGTTGAGGCGCTGCCGCATCAGCGCCAGCTCGGCCCGCATCTGGGTCCGTAGCTTGGCGTCCAGGTTCGACAGCGGCTCGTCGAACAGGAAAGTGCTGGCGTCCCGCACCAGTGCCCGGCCCATGGCCACGCGCTGGCGCTGCCCGCCGGAAAGCTCGCGCGGCTTGCGGTGCAGCAGGTCCTCGATGCCGAGCGTGCCGGCCACCTCGCGCACCCGCTTGTCGATCTCGGCCTTGGGGTAATGGGCCAGACGCAGCGCGAAGGACATGTTCCGCGCCACGTTCATATGCGGATAGAGCGCATAGTCCTGGAACACCATGGCGACGTCGCGATCCTTCGGGTCCAGATGGGTCACGGCCTTGCCGTCGATAAAGATCTCCCCCTCGGTGACGTCCTCCAGGCCCGCGACCATACGCAGGGTCGTGGACTTGCCGCAGCCGGACGGCCCGACCAGCACCGTGAACTCGTTGTCCTCCATGGTCAGGTTCAGGTGGTCGATGACCGTCAGCGAACCGTACTGCTTGACGATCTCCTGCAAGACGATTTGGGCCACGGAACGGTCTCCCCTAACGAACGTATCGGTCCGGCCGGGATCGATATGGAAAGTCGCGGCGGGAGACGCCCCAACGCGGCCACGCGGTGCGCGCTCCATCGCGCGTCCGGGTCTGTCGCGTCTCCCGCCAAGGTTGGAGTGGAGGATCGAAGGAGTATTTCGGGCGCCCCCGTCGCGTATCGGGACGCGGCATGGCGCGAAAAACGCCGTATGTGGTCGTGGCGACCAAGGAAATGCTTGCCTCCTCAACCTGTCGCCCGGCTCGAAAGGGTCGAACACTGGGCCCCTTCTTATTTTTTCAGAATGATTACAGGCGAGGCGTCGGACGAGAACACCCCCTCGGGGAGCCAACCGATCTCTTATGGGTGGGGATTTCCCTACCCATCCGGGCGGAGCTGCCTCAGCGGCCTTCCGTATGCTTCAAAAACCAAGCCACCGCCTGGGCCCGGTTGTTGACGCTCAGCTTGCCGTAGAGGTTTTTCAGATGGAATTTGACGGTGTTGAGGGAGATGTCGAGACCGCCGGCGATCTCGTTGTTGGTCAGTCCCTCGGCCAAGCCCGCGAGCAATTCGCGCTCGCGCGCCGTCAGCGTGTCGAAGGGGTCGGTCTCGCGATGGCTCAGGTCGATAAAGGGAAAGACCATGCGCCCTTTCGAGACCAGAATCACGGTCTCGAGGATGCGCTCCGGCGGCTCTCCCTTCGGGCAGAACCCGGCGCCGCCCAGTTGAATCACTTGCCGCGGCACGTCCGGGGCCGCGTTGCCGGTATAGACGACGATCTTCGGCGCGTTCTCGCGCTCCCTCAGCGTGCGCAGAATGTTGCGGCCATGCACGGTGGGCATGTCCCAGCCGATGATGCCGATATCGAACGGGCTGCGCGCCACCGCGTCCAGGAAGTCCCGGCCATCGGAAAGGACCTCGATCAGGGAGAACCGTTCGTCGCCCTTGAACAGCGCGCTCAGCCCCGCCCGGACCAGCGGACTCTTGTCGGCGATCACAAGGTCGACAGTCTTGCTCGGAGCCTCCGTCACCCCTCACCACCAAAACGGGTAGGGCCACCCCTACCGGCGGGCGGCCTGTTCCCTTCTCGTTCTGCGGCCTTACCCTAGAGGCTAGCACAAAAGGATTTGATTTTATACGCTTAGCTGTGCATGCCGATCGCCGATTCAGCTAAGGCGCGAACGACCGCCCCGCCATGGACCCATCGGGAACCAACCCGGATGGGCGGGCGTCGGGAATGGCAGAAGATCGCCTTCGTCGCGGCGCCGGCCTGCGTTACTTCTGCTGTCCGTAGGTCTCGAACTTGGCCAGCACCTCAGACATCTGATGGCCGCCCAGCATCTGCGGCGTGCCGATGCATTTGGCCTGGTAATAGATCTGGGCGAGGAGTTCGACGATCTCCGCCGTCGTAAACGCCGTAGCCAGATTCGCGCCCACGGCCAGCATCCCGTGATTCGCCATCAGGACGGCGTTGTAGTCGCCAATCGCCTCCGAGGTAACGCGCGCCAGTTCCTCGCTGCCATAGGTGGCGTAGGGCGCGCAGGGCACCTTGTCGCCGGAGAAGCCGACCAGATAGTGCATGGCCGGGATCTCCCAGCGCAGGGTCGCGATGGTCGTCGCATAAACGGAATGGGTGTGGACGACCGCGCTGATCTCCGGGCGCTTGCGGTAGTGGGCAAGGTGCAGCGGCGCCTCGCTCGACGGCACCCGGTCCCCTTCCAACACCTCGCACTCGGGCGTGACCAGAACCACGTCCTCGGGGCGGGTCTCCATGTAGTCCATGCCGCTCGGGCTGATCGCGATCAGACCCTCCTCCCGGTTGAGGCAGCTCACATTGCCCCCGGTTCCGGTCGTCAGACGAGCCGCGATCAACTTCTGTCCGTAGCGGACGACCTCGTTTCGTTCCTTCTCCATGCGCATCGCGAAACTCCTCCCTCGTCAGGCACCATCGCCCTGTTTTTGCGGACTCCCAAGGCGCGCGGCAAAATCGGGGCCCGATGGCGGCACGATCCCAAAAGATTATTTTCGCAAAGCCGCCCAATCCGCGAAACACCCCCACGGGCGGTGGACTCGCTCCAAAAGGGTGGGCTCCAACCTACCCGCCTCGATGGCCTACCACTGAAACATGGGAAGCACCCGTGTCGGATGGACGCCGGTTTCCTCGAACAGGGCATGCAGGCGTTCGTCCGTTGGCGTCTCGCCGGGCCGAATCCCGAGCGCCTCGGCATGGATGCCGCCCGCCACGAAGGCGCTGTCCAGCCCCCTTGCCAGCGCGCCGGCGACGTCATGAAGCAGCGAGTCGCCGACGGCGATCACCCGGCTCCGGTCGGTGACCTCCAGCTCCGCCAGGCAGGCATCGTAGACCTCGGGGTGGGGCTTGCCCAGATAGCGGACGGTCCCGCCCAAATCCTCATAGTGTCGGGCTAGGCTTCCCGGGCTGAACACGAAGCTGTCCCCTTGCGGGGCCACGAGATCGGGGTTGGCGCAGACCATGGGCAGCTTGCGCCGTGCCGCCGTCTCCAGTACCGGCAGATAGTCGGAAAGACTCTTCTCCGGCGAGTCGGTGCCGGTGGCGAGCACGAAATCCGCCTGTTCCGCCCGCTCGACCACGTCGAGATCGAGGCCGTTGAGAAAGAATTCGTCATGGCCCCGGGAAAAGAACACGCAGCGGCGTCCCAGCCCGGCGAACATGGGATCGGTTCGCTCCTTGAGATGGCTCCAGGCGACCTCGCCGGAGGAGACGAGCACGTCGAAGAACTCCAGCGGAAACCCCATGCCCAACAGCAGCCGCCGGTTGGCGGCGGCCCGCTTGCCGGAATTGGTGAGCACCGCGATGCCCTTCCCCAGCGCGTGCAGCCGCTGCAGGCAGTCGAGCGCGGCCGCGTAGGGCTGGGCGCCGTCATGGAGAACGCCCCACTGATCGAGAATGAAGGCGTCGTACTGGTCCAGGAAGCTGCGCACGCCGGTTGTCGTCTCGAACGGTGGCAAGGGTGCCTCCTTACGATCTGTGGGCGACCGGACCTTAAACGCGGGGCCGCGTCGACGCAATCCCGCCTCGCCTCCCCTCTTGCCGCCGGAGGGTCCCGCGGGTAAGGTGCCGGCGTGCGCGCTGCTCATCCCTGACGCGGGAAGGATACTGTCCATGCCCGGGACCGAAGCGCGTTCCCCCAAGGATACGGATTTCATCGACCTGTCGGCCGAGCTCGGCCGCGACCCCCTGCTCATCCAGGCGAGCGGCGGCAACACCTCCGTCAAGGAGGATGGCCTGCTCTGGGTCAAGGCTTCGGGCAAGGAGCTCGCCCGCGCCCATGACGAACCGATCTTCGTGCCGGTTGATTTCGCCGGCGTCCGTGCCGCCATCGACCGCGACGAGAGCGACCCGGCGACTCCCCATGTCGTCGGGTCGACATCCCTCCGTCCGTCGATCGAGACGACCTTGCACGCTCTCCTTCCCCATCGGGTCGTCGTCCATGTTCATTCCGTTAACACGCTGGCCTGGACCACGCGCGAGGATGGCCCGGCTCGAATCGGCGAGGCGATGGACGGCCTCGCCTGGGCATGGGTGCCCTACCGGCGCCCCGGCCTGCCCTTGACCCGCATGGTTCAGGAAGTTCTCGACGAGGACACCGATATCCTGGTCCTCCAGAATCATGGCCTCGTGATCGGCGGCGACGGCGCGGGAGAGGTGGACACCCGCCTGCGCGAGGCGGAAAGGCGGCTCCTGGTGCCTCCGCGCCCGACGTCCGGCCCCGGCGCCGGACTCTCCGCCTCCTCGGACGAATCAGACGAGTACGCGCCGGCCCAGGCGGCCGTGGTCCACGCCCTCGGCACCGATCCCGATTGCTTCCGCAAGGCGCGCGGCGGGGCGCTCTACCCGGACCATGTGGTCTTTCTCGGGCCCGAGGCGCCCATCGCCGAGCGGGGTCGCTCCTGGGACGAGGCGCGGGACGACTATCGCGCCCGCCATCGCGAGCCGCCGCAGTATCTCATCGTCGAGGGCGAGGGCGTCCTTCTGCGCCGCGACCACAATTTCGGTGTCGCCGAGATGCTGGAATGCCAGGCCGAGGTTCTTGCTCGCGTCGGCGCCGACGTGTCCCTCCGTTATCTCACCGATACCGAGGTCGCCGAGCTGATGAACTGGGACGCGGAGACCTACCGCAAAACCCTGAATCGCTAGAGCAAATCCCGAGCGGATTGAATCAATCCGCGACGACGTATTTGCGTAACATCAATATGTTAGAGCTTTTCACACGATTAAGATCCATCCTGAAAAGCTCTGGCAGTTGGCTGTTATCCTCGAACTGGCGATTGACCTCGTGCTTCGACTTAGCTCGGCATGAGGTCAATCCTTTCAGCAACTTCCCTCATCCTGAGCTCGTCGAAGGATGAGCAGCCGCCAAAGGCGGCATGTCGAAGGATGCGCGGGGCTGATCCTGGATTAGGTCCGGGAGCGCATATGGCTCAGTCGGCCAGCGCCTTGATCGCCTCGGCCGTCGCCCCCAGGGTCGCCGCGTCCACCGGATGGCGGATGACGCAGGCGGGGGAGATCAAGATGCCGCGTCCGCCCGTCTCGTCGAGCGTCCGGCGCAGGTCGGCGAGCACCGCCTCCCTGTCCTTGTTCGTGATATGCCGCCGCTGCAGACCGCCAACAATGGGCTTGCGTCCGCCGCCCTCGCGATAGTCGCGGATGCTCGGCGGCGTCTCGCCCACATGCCAGTTCAGGGCCGAGATGTCGTACTCCTTCAACAGGTCGAACATGACGTTGTCGCCATGCATATGGAGGACGTTGAACCATCCTCCCGCGGCCATCGCGGCGAGCACGGGCTCGTCGAACGGCCGCCCGAACGCGGCATAGGTCGCCTCGTCCATGTTGTCGAAGCTCGCCTCCTGGGTCGCGAAAAAGACGCCTGCGCATCCCAACCCAAGCGCCCGGTGCACGAACTCGACGGTGACGGCGGCGATCACTTCCAGACCCTGCTTGAGCTGCTCGGGCGCCGCTTGCATATGCGCCCGATGGGCCCCGCCCGAAAGCTTCTGGGCGATGGTCAGTGGCGAGAAGGCGGTGGCCAGCACCGGTGTCTCGTCCCCGACCAGATCGATCACCTGTCTGAGATGCTTCAGCTCCCGGCCGAAGGCGCCGGCGGTCACGTCGAGGCGCCCCAGGCGCGTCCAGTCCCCGGGCTCGGTGACGGCGTAGGAAACGACCTTGGCGACGCCCCCCTTTGCCACCTCGTCATAGTCGCAGACGCAGCCCCAGTCCTCGACGCAGTAAAGGCCGTTGGGCATCGACTTGACGAAGTCGAGGTCGAACTCACGCGCGAACCTCGCCGTCGTTTCAGCGAGGCGATCCGGATCGAGATCGGTTCCCGGGAAATGCGTCCAGAACCCGTAGGGTGGCCGGTCAACCGCCTCGCCCCCGAGCGCCGCCCGTACCCGCGCCGTCTTGTCCATGCTGATCGCGCGCCCTTCTGAAGTCCGGGAAGAACCTACGCCCGGGAGCCGGTAAAGGCTATAGCATGTCTCGTGCTTCAGCGGGTCGCGCGGGCGGCCTGGTTGGCGTCCAGCGCCTTCAGGCGGGTGCGGTGCGTGACCATGCGCTCATGCAGAAGGCGGATCGTGTCGCTCCCCGTCGTCAGGAACAGGAACGGCAGGAAAGCATGCACCAGGCAGGCCAGCCCGCCCAGCACCATGCGCCAGGAAAAGCCGAAGGCATGCACGAGATGCTCGAAATAGGTTTCGCCCACCGAGGCCGGATGCTCCGTAAAGACTCGTTTGAGATCCATGAAGTCTCTCCCTGGCGCTGCCGTTGATCAGGCTTCCTAGGATACCAGGAAGGCCGGGAATGAAATCGCGAAGTCTTTCAAGGATCCAGCCGAAGCTAGGATGCAAACCTTCGTTCATTCGTCATTTAAGAATGATTTTTCTTCTCATTCGCAAGGCTAGCACGAACACCGCGCCGATACCCGTACCCAGTCAGGCCGCGCCCGCCGTTTGGGATCCTTGCGTAATGATATCGAGAATCGTGCGCTCCGCGGCCTTGAGCCCTGGGTCGTTGAGGCGGGCGAGATTGGCGACCGTCTCCTCGATGCTCGCGCCGACGATGCCGTTGCCGTCCGGCACATAGGCCCCGTCGAGGGCGAGTTCGGCCATGTCGACCGCGCTGCCGACGGCCGTGCTCACCTTGAAGGCGCAGGACTCCTTGGCGCCGTCGCAGAGCATGCCGGCGAAGGTCCCGATGACTGAATGCATGGCGTGGACCATCTCGTCCTCGCCGCCGCCCATCAGGTCGACACTCGCCGCGGCCACGCCGGTGGCCGGGGCGATTGCGCAGCCGCAATAGGTGGTGAGCCGGCCGGTGACCGACTTGATGTAGACCGTAACCGTCGAGGCGATGGCCAGCGCCCGCGCCAATCGCGTCTCATCGGCGCCCCGCTCGGTCGCCATGGCATAGACGCCGAGGAAGTTGGCGATGCCGTGGTTCCCGCTGCTGGTGATCGCCTTGACCGGCACCTGGAGCCCACGCATCCGCGCTTCCGCCGCGGCACCCGTCAGGGCTTGAACCCGGCTCGCGTTGCCGTTTCGCTGGAGCGCCGGGCCAAGCGTCGAGCCGGCATCCGCGAGGTCGGCCTCCGCCGCCGCGAGGTTCATGCGCGCCGCCTCCACCAGGAAGGCCAGGTCGCCGGGCGGGATCCCGTCGATCAGTCTCAACAAATCGAACAAGCGCGCCTCGCGTAAACGGTCGCAAGCGCCTTTATCGGTGGTCCCTTTGCCTTCCGCCCGCTCCACCACCTCGCCATTGCGGTAAAGCTCGACGATGCGCTCATGCGACCCGAGCGCTATGGCAACGGCCGTCTCGCCGTCTCGCCACGCCTCCGCCTTGAGGTAGACCGGATCCGGCGCCTCCGGCATGGACCGGACCATGACCCGGCCGTTCTCGAGCCAGTTCCCGGCCTCCGCGAGGGCCCCGTCATCAACCGCGTCGAGCACGCCGAGGCCCGCCTCGGGAGCGGCGATCACCGCGCCAAGCGCGGCCGCGGCCCCGAGTCCGCGCAGATCGGTCCCGGGGACGCCGACATGAATGCCGTTCTTGTAGATGTTAGGGCTCACGGAAAGGTCCACGCCCTCGGCCGGACCGGTGAGCAGCGATACCGCCTTGGCCGCCACAAGGGCCGCGCCCGCGACCTCGGTACAGCCGGTGGCGGTTTGTGTCTCGGCCCGCAGAACGGCGAGCAGCGTTTTTGCGTCCACAGTCATAGGGATGATCTATCACGCCGTCGCGGGAATTTGTTTGCCTTGTCACTCCGTATTCGCCATTCTGAAAAATCATATACTCCATATATCCAGGAATTGAGGTGACAATTCTCATGGATGCCATCGATCGTAAGATTCTATCGCTCCTGCAGACCGACGCGACCCTCGCGGTAGCCGAGATCGCGGACCGCGTCGGCCTGTCCTCGACGCCCTGCTGGCGCCGCATCCAGAAGCTTGAGGCGGCGGGCGTCATAACCCGCCGCGTGGCATTGCTCGACCCCGACAAGCTCAATGTCGGGGTGACTGTCTTCGTCGCCATCCGCACCAACGAGCATTCGGCCGAATGGCTGGAGCATTTCCAGCGGGCCGTCGACGATATTCCGGAGATTGTCGAGTTCTACCGCATGAGCGGCGAGATCGATTACCTGCTGCGCGCCGTGGTGCCCGATATCGCCGCCTATGACAGCGTCTATCGGCGGCTCATCGAGCGGGTCCGCCTCGCCGATGTGACCTCCATGTTCGCCATGGAGAAGATCAAGTCGACAACCGTGTTGCCTGTCACCTATGCGAAGTGAGCCGAGGTCTACACACCGGAAGGTGGGATGACCTTCTCCCAATTGGGATGATCGTAGTGCTTCATGCTCTTTTGGGCCGTATAGGCGACCGATTGAGCTACTAGGATTCTTCGCCGCCAACGTTATGATGTCGGCTCTCTCGCGGGGGCGCGGCCGGGCAATCTCTTCGCATACCCAACCGCCGACGGCGTTCCCAAATGAAAAGGCCTGAACCTGCAACAGGGGAGCGAGCCATGACCAGGAAAATCCTTACCCTCGCCGCCGCCTCGCTGATGGCGGCCGGCACGGCCCTCGCCGATTATCCCGAGCGGCCCATCGACCTCATCGTCGCCTTCTCGCCCGGCGGCGGCACCGATGTCGCCGCGCGCACCATCGAGCCCTTTATCGAGAAGTATCTCGAAGCCGACATCACGGTCCTCAACAAGCCCGGCGCCGGCGGCGAGATCGGCTTTACCGCCTTGGCCGAGTCCAAGCCCGACGGCTACACCATCGGCTTCATCAACATCCCGGCGATGTTCGCCTATTCCTATGAGCGCGAGACCCGCTACAGCCGCGCCAGCTTCACCCCGATCGCCAATCTGGTCAGCGATCCCGGCATCCTCGCCGTGCGCGCCGACAGCGATATCAAGTCCCTCGCCGACCTCGTCCAGTTCGGTAAGGACAACCCGAAGGCCATGCCCATCGGCACCAGCGGCTCGGTCGGTTCGAGCGAGCATCTCGCCATCAAGCAGGTCGAGAGCCTGACCGGCGCCCAGTTCAACCACGTGCCCTTCGGCAGCACCGCGCCGCTGCGCACCGCCCTGCTCGGCGGGCACATCCCGGTGGCCGCCTTCAATCTCGGCGAGGCCGTTCAGTTCATGGAGGAGGGCCAGATCCGCGTCCTCGGCGTGATGTCGGACGAGCGCGCCGGCATGGCCGCCGACATCCCCACCTTCAAGGAGCAGGGCATCGATCTCGTCACCGGCTCCTCGCGCGGCATCGCCGGTCCCGCCGGCATGCCCAAGGAGATCGTCGACAAGCTTAGCGAGGCGATCCGCCAGGCCATGGAGGACGACGAGTATGTGGCCAAGGCCAAGGCCGCGGACGTTCCGCTGAACTATCTGCCGGCGGACGCCTACGCCACCTTCCTCGAGGCGACGGACAAGAACCTGGCCCAGGCCTGGGAAAAGGACCCCTGGAAGCAGTAGGTCGGCCAACCTGAGGACAGGGCGCGCGAGATGACCTCCCGACCCCTTTCGGCCCGGCGCCGATGGGTCGAGGCCGCGGTCCCTTGCGGCGTGCTCCTCGCCTGCGGACTCGCCTGGTGGGACCTGCAGCCGGTGCCGGCGCAGGCCAAGTTCTTCCCCGGAATGATCCTTGGCCTGTTCGCCCTGCTGTCGGCCGTGATCCTGGCCCGCGCCCTGTTCTTTCCGCGGGCCGCGGGATTGGCGGAGGAAGAGGGGCAACCCTGGACCTTCTTCCGCCATGTCCCGCGCTTCCTCATCGCGCTCTCGGGCTTCGCGGCCTTCATTCTGTTGGTCGAGCCGCTCGGGTTTTTCAGCGCGGGCGCGCTTTTTCTCGTTGGGTTGACGGTGTCCCTCGGCTTCCGGCGATGGCGCATGATCGCCGTGACCTACGCGCTCTTTCTGCTTTTCATCTATCTCGTCTTCGTCGCCCTTTTCGAGCGTCCCCTGCCCAAGGAGCTGTGGCAGCGGACGGCCGCCGCCCCGGCGCCGGCCGTCACGATGATCGGGCCCGTCTGACCCATGTTCGAACCGCTGCTCCACGCCCTGCCGGTCGTTCTGCAATGGCCGAACCTCGTCGCCATCATCGTCGGCACGGTCTCCGGCATGGTCATCGGCTCCCTGCCCGGCCTGACCGCGACCATGGGCATCGCGATCCTCATTCCGCTGACCTTCACCATGGAGCCGCTGGTGGCGCTGGGTATGATGGCCGGGATTTACAACGGCGCCATGTATGGCGGCTCGATTCCCGCCATATTGCTTCGGATTCCGGGCACGCCGCCCTCTATCGTCACCACTTTCGACGGCCCGCCCATGGCCCAGGCCGGCCGCGCCGCCTATGCGCTCAAGATCGCCTGCTGGTCCTCCGCCATCGGCGGCGCCATCAGCGCCGTGGCCCTGATGACCATCGCCCCGCCGCTGGTGCGCATCACCCTCCTGTTCGGACCGGCGGAGTATTTCTGGGTGGCCGTTTTCGGCCTCGCCTCGATCGCCGTCCTGCTCGGGCGCGATCCCGTCAAGGGTCTCGCCGCCGCCTGCTTCGGCCTGCTGCTCAGCATGGTCGGGCTCGACACCGTCACCGGGCATGAGCGCCTCGCCTTCGACAGCAAGCATCTGCTCGACGGCCTCAACCTGATCGTCGTGCTCACCGGCCTCTACGCCCTTCCGCCGGCCATCCGCATGGCCGAGCAGGCCGCGGCCCAGGGCCTGCGCTCGGCCCATCTCAAGCTCCAGGAGGGCGACTCCATCATCGCCCATATCCGGGATTTCCTGCCCGTCTGGCTGCGCTCCGGCATCATCGGCATCTTCGTCGGCATCCTACCGGGCACCGGCGGCTCCATGGCCGCCTTCATCGCCTATAACGAGACCCGGCGCGTCGATCCCGATCCCGACAGCTTCGGCAAGGGCAACCCCAAGGGCGTCGCCGCTGCCGAATGCGGCAACAACGCCGACAACGCGGCCGCCATGATCCCGGCCCTCACCCTCGGCGTGCCCGGCAGCGGTGTTGCTGCCGTCATTCTCGCCGGCCTCCTCGTCCACGGGCTTCAGCCGGGGCCGCAGCTCTTCCGGGAGAACCCGGACGTGGTCTACGGCTTCATGATTCAGATGCTGCTGACCTCCGCCCTTCTCATGCTGTTCGGCGGCCAACTCGCCTTCCGCGTGTTCGCGCAGATCCTGCGCGTGCCGCCGGTGCTGCTCGCGCCGATGATCCTCTGCCTCGCCGTGGTCGGGGTCTACACCCTGGAGAATTCGATCTTCGAGGTCTGGCTGATGCTCGGCTTCGGCCTCGTCGGCTATGTCATGACCCGGACCGGCTATCCCCTTGCGCCGGTGATCCTGGGACTCATTCTCGGCGACATGGCCGAGCAGCAGTACCGCCTTACCCTGCTCATCAATCAGGGCGACTGGACGTCGCTGTTCCGCAGCCCGCTGTCGCTGACCATCGTCGGGCTCACCTGCCTGGTGCTGTCCTGGCCGCTCATTCAGCACCTGCGCATACGCCGCCGGGAAAGGCGGGCGGCATGACATTCGTTCTTCACCCGCGGCTGGTCACCGCCACGGTCCCCATCGGCGATCTGCCGCTCAGCCGCGTGCTCCTCCTCGACGACCACCGCTATCCCTGGCTGCTGCTGGTTCCGCGCCGCGTGGGCGTGGAGGAGATCGTCGATCTCCCTCCCGTCGAGCGCGCTCAGCTGATCGAGGAAATGGCGCTGCTCTCCGCTGTCCTGCGCGAGGCGTTCAGCCCCTTCCGCCTGAACATCGCCGATATCGGCAACAAGGCCGAGCAGCTTCATATCCACATCGTCGCCCGCGATCCCGGCGACGAGGCGTGGCCGGCCGTGGTCTGGAGCCGCGGCCTCGCTCCCTATGACGACGCCAAGGCCCGCTTGGCGGTCCGCCGACGCGTCCTTGCGCCGCTCGCCGGCCGTGGCGATTTCATTGAGCTGGCGCACCACACCGACCCCGGCGTCGATCGCCTCTGACCCTTAAGCTCGGCGCAACGACGCCCCCCTCACCCTACCCTCTCCCCCCGGCGGGGGGAGAGGGTTGTGAAGGCTTGGCGAGGCCATTGGCCAAGCCCTAGCCGAAGCTGGGTGAGGGGGATAGTGGGTCGTTGACCTGGTTGAGCCTACGAAAGCTGCGAAATCTGCCGCAGTTCCGCGTCAACCACCGGTTGTTGTTGAACAATCCGCTACGCGCTGTTCTCCGCGTAGAACCTCTTCAGGATCTCCACCACCTCGGGGCGGCTGAACTCGGGCGGAATGTCCTCGCCGGCCGCCAGCATCTCCCGCTGCCTGGTGCCGGAGATCACCACCCGCTCCGACGGATCATGCGGGCAGGTCTTGCCCGTGGCCATGCCGTCGCAGCGCCGGCAGTAGAACGCAATGTCGATCTTCAGCGGCCGGGTTTCGAGCGCGCCGCCCGGCAGCGTGTCGAAGATGTGCTGGGCGTCGAAGGGGCCGTAATAGTCCCCGACCCCGGCATGGTCGCGCCCGACGATCAGATGCGAGCAGCCGAAGTTCTGGCGGATCAGCGCGTGCAGCAGGGCCTCGCGCGGGCCGCCATAGCGCATCTCGATGGGATAGCCGGCCTGGATGACCGTGCTCGGCACGAAATAGTTGTCGATCATCGCCTGGATCGCCTCGGTCCGGACCTCGGCCGGGATGTCGCCGGGCTTCAGCTTGCCCAGCACCTGATGGATGAACACGCCGTCCGTCACCTCGATGGCGATCTTCACCAGGTGTTCATGGCTGCGATGCATGGGGTTGCGGGTCTGGAAGGCGGCCACCCGCGACCATCCGCGCTCAGTGAACACGGTCCGGCTCTCGGCCGGACGCAGGTAAAGGCTCGGATACTTCTCGGGATAGATCCCCTCGCTCACGGCCTTGACGCGGCCGGCCAGGTTGACCGCACCCTGCGCCATCACCTTCTGCACGCCGGGATGCTTGCCGTCCGTCGTCCGATAGACGCGCTCGCATTCCAGCTCCTTGTCGATGCCGTATTTCTCGGTCACTTCCATGACCGCCATGATCTCGCCGCTGTCCGCGTCGACCAGCGCCACCTCTTCCTCGACATTGATCGCGTTGGCCAGGTCGCCCTCGGCCGACAGCGTCATCGGGATCGGCCAGAAGACGCCGTTCGCGAGCTGCATGTCCTCGCAAACCGACTTCCAGTCGGCGGCCCCCATGAAGCCGTCGAGCGGCGTATAGGCGCCCATGGCCAGCATCAGCACGTCCGAGGTCTCGCGGCTGGTCATCGGAACCTTGCGCAGACCTTCGGCCCGCTTCAGCTCCTCGGCGCGTTCGACTTCGGGAATCAGCAGCGGCTTCAGTTCACCGCCGCCATGGGGCGGGACGAGTTTCGACATCTCTGGTTCCTTGCTATTGGCTTCCGTGTCATGGAGGACCGGCCGGTTGACCGGCGGATCAGACGCGCATCTTCTACTCTTCTGATGTGCGGTCGTCATGTGTTTCTCGTCACACCTACTCTTAAGAGACATATCGCCGGGCTCGAATGGCCACACGGATTATAGGGTTACCCCCGGTGGGGGTAGCCGCAAAGCCGCTCGCCATAGGCGTCCGACACCGATCCCGGCCAAGCGATCTACACGCCGCTGACGCTCCGCCTATACGACCTTGTCGTTCACGGCTTCTCCAACCGCTTCGCCTGGAAGGTGCCGACGCGGGAGCTGATCGCGCTCTACGACCGCAACGTCAGCGCATCCCATCTCGATGTCGGCGTCGGCACCGGCGCCACCTTCACCGCCCGCGTGCCCAAGGAAGCTGCAACAGCTCACCGAGAGTAAAGCGCCTCCGCTTTGCCCGGTGTACCTTGTTTCAATGTCAACAGGGCAAAATGAGAACTTGGGGCGGTCCGCCACGCCATTTCAAACCCTGCCGACCCCAAGCGTTCAGCCGTTTGCGGCGGCCATCCGAGCGAGCAGCGATGCCCGTTCTTGGAGACTACGCGCCCGCGTTGCACGCGAGGGATTTTCCATTGGCAGGCATCAGTCGCCGACTATGAGCCGAGTTCTTCAACAAATTTGCCAAAAAAGACCTTCCTCGGGTTCCGATCGGTGTTTCATATGGAATAACGGTTTCCGCTCTCGATCCCAGCGGGGACGATGGCGATTGACCTCTGGAAAGCAGCCAAGATAGATAGAAAATAAGTACTATCATCCTTATTTCAGCAGAGGATCAGGACATCTTATGCTTGAAGAAACGTTCCTGCACCGGGATGCCATACCGCTTTTCGTCCAATTGGCGTCCAAGATGCGGCGGCGCATCGTGACTGGCGAGTGGCCTCCGGGCCATCAGTTGCCCACACTTGAGCAGATCGGCGAGGAGTTCGGCGTCTCGCGGGTCACCGTTCGCCAGGCGGCCGAACGGTTAGAGCGGGAGGGACTTATTTGGCGCCATCGCGGAAAGGGGACCTTCGTCCACGATCATTCGACCCTGCGGCGCAACTTTGTTGTCAACGCCACATGGCGTTCTTTCATTCAGTCGCTTGAGGGAATGGATCCGGCGGTGCTGTGGGTATCCGAGACTGCCGATCCCTTGGTTTCTTCAGTCCCTGAAGGCCATTTGGCGCCCGCATACCGAAGTTTCCGCCGCGTCCATTGTCGCGAGGGCACCGCCTACAGTGTGACTGACATCCACCTCGACGACCGCATCTATCAAAAGGATCCGGAGCGATTGCTCAACAGCGCCATCCTGCCCATACTTGACGCAATGCCCGAGGTCGAGATCGCCAGTGCCCGTCAGGAGTTTACGATCGGTGCGGCGGATTATCCGGCGGCCCGGGATTTGGGCACCTTGATCGGAACCCCGGTCGGCGAAGCGACGAATGTCGTCGTCGACCGCAGCGATACCGTCATCTACCTCGCCAACATAGTATTCCGCGGCGATCTTCTTCGACTCGATATTCAGTTCACATTCTAATCTAAGAACCGCCCTCGGTACCGTTGAGATTTCTAGGCGTCGAGACCGCCGTCAACTGCGGTTCGCTTCGGCATCAGCTCCGTACGGCATCCCGAAAATGTGCGGCAGACGGTACCCTTGAGCCGGTATGCGCGGCGACAGAAGGTACGCCGTCCAGCAGCCTTGCAATGGGAGGACCAAAAGCCCCTGCAGGGACAAATTCTCCCTTTTCCGTGAGATTAAAAGTATTGTAGTATATACTTTCGATCTTTATAATTTTTCAAAAAAAAGTGCCTCACGTGAAACGAAGTGAAGAAGGGAGACCCATAATGCGCAAATTCAAGGTATCCATCGGCATGGCTGCCTGCCTTTGCCTGGGCATCGCGATGGCGGTGTCGGCGCCCTTGGCTGCGGCAAAGGCCGATTATCCGGACAAACACGTTACTGTCATCGTCGCCTGGGGTGCGGGCGGCGGCACGGATTTGCTGACCCGCGCCATTCAACCCATTCTGAGCAAGAATCTGGGTGCGGACATCGTCGTGAAGAACCTTCCTGGAGCGGCGGGAACCATCGGTACCGCCCAGGCCGCACGGGCCAAGCCGGACGGCTATACGGTTTTGATCGGCCCGGCCGGTCCCGTTACGACGCAACCGCACCTACGGGATATTCCTTACGACCTTGATTCTTTCGATCCGGTCGGCCGCATCGCCATCAACGTCATGGTCACCATGTCGACGAAGGAATCGAAATACAAAACCCTGAACGACATCATCGAGGGTGCGAAAGCCAACCCCAATACGATCCGTTGTGCCTCTTCAGGTGCCGGAACCCTGCCCCATATCGCCATTCTGGCGTTGAACAAGGCCGCCGGCATCCAGCTCAAACACTTGCCCTACAAGGGCAGCTCCAATGCCGTCAAAGCGCTTTTGGGCGGCGAGGCCGATGTGTTCTCGGACCAGGCGCAGATCATCCCGCGCTACGATCTTCACGCCATCGCAAGCTGGTCGGCCGAGCGGCTGCCCGACTATCCGAACGTTCCGACCATGAAGGAACTCGGCTACGACTTCCAGATCGCGAACTGGAACGGCATGTTCGTTCCGCGCGGCACGCCCGAGACGGTGATCGACACGCTGACAACCGCTCTTGAGAAGACCTTGGCGGACAAGGCGGTGCTGGATGAGATGGCCAAGCTGAAGGTCGATATCTCCTATCTCGATCCCCAAGCTTTTAAGACCTTCGCCGAAGGCGACTATGTGCGCAATCGGGAGCTTCTCAAGGAAGCTGGTTTGGTCAAATAGCGATTGCCGCGCGTGGCCGGCAAGGCCGGCCACGCGCGGCATTTCGGCCGAGGCATTGCCATGAGCAAGGGATTCCAGGACTGCGCCTTCAGCGTGTCCATGATCGTGATCGGCGCTTGGCTGTGGTGGGAGGCGATACAGCCGCGATACCAAACCAGCGCCGCTCAGGACTACGGCTTCAGCCCGACATTTCTGCCCCGCATTCTTATCGGGATGTGGATCGTCATATCCCTGATTCTGCTTATACGCTCGTTCGGTTTGTGGTCGCGTCGCGTCAGCGGATCCGAATGGAAGACTCTGGGCCTCTTCGTCGCCCTCGTCTTTGCCTATGTCGGCCTGATGACCCAGATCGGCTTTCTGTTTTCGAGCATCCCGTTCGCCATCTGCGCCATGTGGTTCATGGGGTTTCGGCGAGCCTTGCCCGTGGCGCTGATCGCGACGGCTTTTCCACTGGCGGTCTGGTACGGTTTTGTCTTCATCCTGAAGATTCCGTTGCCGTATTCGCCCTGGTTCTCCCAGATTTAGAAACCGGCGATGGAACAGATATCAGCCGCCATCGCCGCCGCCGTCATGCCGGGAACCCTCCTGGCCATGTTGGTCGGGACCGTCTTCGGAGTCATCGTCGGCGCCTTGCCGGGATTGGGGTCGGTTCTCGCGATCACGATCGCGCTGCCCTTCACTTTCGGCATGGATACGGTACCGGCCATCGCTTTGGTCCTGGCCATCTATTGTTCGTCCGTTTATGGGGGGTCGATCTCGGCCATTCTGATCAACACCCCGGGGACTCCACAGTCGGCCGCCACGATGCTCGACGGCTTCCCCATGACCAAACAAGGCAAGGTCGACTATGCCATCGGCTGGGCGACGACGGCTTCGGTGTTCGGCGGCATATTTTCAACCGTGATTCTGATCATCATGGCCCCGCAGTTGGCACGGTTCGCCCTGCGGTTCAATTCGATCGAGACCTTTGCCTTGATTTCCCTCTCCTTGACCTGCATCGCGGGGGTCTCACGCGGGACCATTCTCAAGGGTGTCATTGCCGGCCTTGTCGGCATCTTTCTCGCCACGGTCGGTACCGATCCCATGACGGGGACCGTACGTTTTGATTTTGGTGTTTTCGAGCTGACCGGCGGCTTCAAGCTGATACCTGCCGTCGTCGGCCTGTTCGCCTTCGGCGAGGTTTTTAGTCGCGTCAGCAAGCGGCACGATGCCTCGCAACAGGTGGACATGAATGTGGGATTCCGCGTGGCGCCGCTGCGTGAATGGCTGTTGCGATGGAAAACCCTGGTCCGCAGCGCCGTTATCGGAACCTTCGTCGGCATATTGCCGGGCACCGGAGCCTCGACGGCGTCCTTCATTGCCTATTCCGAAACCAAGCGGGCCGGGCGGTTCAAGGAAAAGCTGGGCACCGGCGAACCCGAAGGATTGATCGCGTCGGAAACCTCGAACAATGCGGTTACGGGCGGTGCGCTGGTGCCTACCCTCGCGCTCGGAATTCCCGGCGACGCGGTTACGGCAGTCATGATGTCCGCCTTGATCATTCAGGGGATTCAGCCAGGTGTTCGGCTGTTCGAGGACAATCCCGAAACCATGAACGCCGCCTTTGTCGCCCTGATCATCTGCAACATCATGCTGTTCGCCGTCGGTGCGCTGCTTGCGCCATTGATCACGCGGGTCTTGCGAATTCCGGAACCGATTCTGCTGGCCCTGGTGATGATCCTGTCCGTCGTTGGGTCTTACGGCGTATCCGGAGCCGTTTTCGACGTTTTCGTCAGTCTGTTCTTCGGCGTCGGCGCGTTCCTTTTCCGCCTTTGCGGCGTTCCGATCGCGCCGATCGTGATCGGTCTCGTGCTGGGGCCGATCTTCGAGGAAAGCCTGCGCCAAGGATTGTTGATCACGGACGGCGACTTCCTGGCCTTTTTCGATCCGAGAGAACATGTGATCGCCTTTGTGCTCATGCTTCTGACGGTCGCTATCATCGCGTTCTCGACCTGGCGCGAAATAGGGGCTGCGATGCGCAAGAAAAAGGAGGCCACGTAGATTTGTTTCGTGCTTCCGGCCAGCAATTACAGTGAACGATCTCTGACGAACGTTTGACCTGTGGCACCCTTTAAGTTCCGAGTTTTTTCCGAGAAAGCGTGATGGCCCAACAAAGCAAACCGAATGTCGTCATGATTGTTGCGGACGACTTGGGCTATGGCGACTTCGGCGCATTCAACGACGGAATCGTCACAACGCCGAATCTCGACCGATTGGTCGATGAGGGAATCTGCTTCTCTCAGCACTATGCGGGATCGCCGATTTGTTCGCCCTCACAGGCCTGTTTGCTGACCGGACGATACCCGCACCGTACCGGCGCCATTCAACCGAACGGAAGGAGCGAAAAATGCCCCGAGAACACAAAGGCAAAAAGCCGAACATCATCCTCATCCAGGCCGACCAGATGGCCAGCTTCGTGCTGCCCTTCTACAACTCGAAGGGACAGGCTATCGCTCCGAACCTGGCCAAGCTGGCCGCCGAAGGCGTGTTGTTCACGAATGCCTATTGCAATTCACCGCTTTGCGCCCCATCCCGCACCTGCATGTTCACCGGGACGAATAGTTCGCGGAACGAGGTCTGGGGCAACGGATCCGAATTCAGTTCCGACCAGCCGACCATGATGCATTTCCTGCGTCATGCAGGATACCGTAACGTTGTCTCGGGCAAGACCCATTTCATCGGTGCCGACCAGTTGCATGGCTTCGACAAACGCCTGACGACGGACATCTATCCGTCCGATCTGAGTTGGTCGATCGACTGGAAACCGAATGTCGAGCATCGCTTGGGGACCTCGGTGACGAAGCTCGAGGTTTCGGGCCTGTGCCGCACCAACAACCAGATCCTCTACGACGCCGAGGTCCAGTTCCGGGCCATTGAATTCCTCCGCTACGAGGCCCTGGAACCGAAGGATTCGCCCTTCTTCCTGCATGTCTCCTACACCCAGCCGCACGAATCGTACCAGAGCGTGCCCAGGTTCTGGGACCTCTATGACGACATCGACATCGCGCTGCCTAAGCAGGGCCAGGATGCCGAGGAAGACATGCACATTACGACGCGCTGGCTGGGCATTCATCACGGTATCGACCAGTTCCCACCGTCGGACGACACCATTCGCGCCTCACGTCGCGCCTATTACGCCATGATCACCCAGATCGACGCGTATGTCGGCGAGATGGTCGATGAGCTCAAGCACCTCGGTCTCTACGAGGATACCATCATCCTGTTCATCAGCGACCATGGCGACATGATGGGCGAGCGTAACATGTGGTTCAAACGCACCTTCTACGACAAATCGGTCAAGGTGCCGCTGATCATCCACAATCCCAAACGCTATTCGCCAAAAGTCGAGGACGCCATCGTTTCCCTGGCCGATCTCTGTCCCACGATGGCCGACATGGGCGGCGGCGGCGCGGTGGCCGAAGAGTACGGCAACGACCACAGCGACAGCTTCCTGATGTTGATCGAAGGCGACATGCCCGAGTGGAAGGACCGGGCGCTGATGGAGTATTTCGGCCCTGGTGTCGAGGAACCGTGGGTCGCCATCCGCAAAGGTGAGTTCAAGTACGTCTACACGCGGAACCAGGCGCCTCTGCTGTTCAATGTCATCGAGGATCCACTGGAGACGGACAATCTGATCGACCAAGGTCGTTACGCGAAACTGGTTGAGGAACTACACGGAATTCTCTTCACCGGCCTCGATCTCGACGGGGCCACGGCCAAGGCGGTCAAAAGCAAGCAAACCCGTGTGTTCCTGCACAGTGTGCTCAAGGGCAGCGAGGGCTATCGCTGGGACTACCAGCCCCTCTTCGATGCCACCAAGCAATACGTCCGTGGACCGAACAAGCCCGCGACCTGTTGACCGCGCCGATGTGTTCGGGGATCTGAGCGGCATCGGTCGCCGCTTCGACAGCATCGGCGCCAACTATCTGCTGCACTGCCTGCCCGGCGCCATGGCCGACAAGGCCGCCGCTATCGGCAATCTCGCCCCGCTGCTCAACCCCGGCGGCGTGCTCTTCGGCTCGACCCTGCCCACCGATCAACCGATGAACGCGATCGCCCGCCGTCTCTGGACCACCTACAACGCCCGCGGCGTCTTCAGCAACCAACAGGACGATCTCGAAGGGCTCGACCGGGCCCTCCGGGCGCATTTCAACGAGGTCCGGGTCGAGCGCCTGGGCACCGGCGCCACCTTCACCGCCCGCGTGCCAAAGATGTTGCCATAGGTGACTATGAACAAAGTTCTTCGCTTTGCTCAGCGTGCTTTTGTTCAATGGAATCGGGGCAGACTTCTCAGTGAGGGGGTAACGTGCAGTGTTCCCTTTCTAACAAGCGCTCCAAATAGGCCACCAAATTAGGAAACCCGCTCAGCAGTCCCTGCTCCTGCCCCCAGGCAACTGTATATCCAACGATGATGTCCGTGACGGAAAAGCGATCCTCGATCAAATAGTCGGTCTCTCCCAACACCGTATTCAATGCTGCGGCACCCCGTTTAAACATCATCGAGTTCTGCTCGATGATCCCCGGGACGTGCTGACTCTCCGGTATGACAAAATCTATCGAATTGATTTCGGTGCTCTGAACATGGGCCTCCATCTCGGTAAGCGCGAAACAGACCCACTGATAGTGTAGGTAGCGGGACCATGTACCCGGCTTGGCGATCAGGTCTTTCTCCGGGACCAAATCGGCTATCGCGCTCGCAATGGCCGCGGATTCGAACAATGGCTTCCCGTCGATTATCGCGGCGGGCAGTTTCCCCAACGGATGAACTTTTCGTAGTTCTTCGCTGCCGATAATGTCGACCCGATTACCTATCGATTCATACTCCAACCCCGCTTCTAACAGCGTCCAACGAACGCGCGCGGACCTCGTAGGACCCAGTTCGAATAGCTTGATACTTGGCATGGGCTTCTACTCTCCCCGATTCCGGCCAGCTTTGGGTCATTCAGCGATATCAAAGCGACCTGACATAGGCTTCCGTTTCGCGAAGCAGCGTGGCGACGTCCTCGTCCTGGATGCCCAGCGCGGCGAACTTCTTCGCGATGTTCCTCAGGTAGTCCAGGCTCGACCCCAGAAACCCCGTGCCGGTCGCCAGGTAATGGATCTGTTCCCGACGCGTCAGGGTCGTGTCGATGATATCCGCGTCGTGATCCGCGACGAAAGTGAGCGCGGTGACAGCCTGGTCCGCAATCACCGCCTCGACGAATGTCGCGGTATAGGCCGGCCCGAGCTTCTCGCGACGCCACAGGAACACCGTCTCCTCCTCGACCTGCTCGCGGGCGATCCGGAACAACAGCCCGTCGCAACCCGGTCCCTTGTCGAGGGCGGCCATCAGACCGGGCGCCTTGGCCGTGCCTCTCCCCCCGTATGTGTCCTTGAGGATGAAGCGGCGCGCATGATCGGGAACATGGGCCCGCCGAACCTCGACGAAGCGAAAGCCGGGGTCCCACATCAGGGACCCGTAGCCGAAGACCCACAGGTCGCCATCCCGGCGGCCCACAAGCGTCTTCGCCCGCATCGCTTCGCGTTCTTCGTCCGAGTGCCACCAATTCCCCGGCAGGCCCATCTCCTTCATCTTGGCGGCCAGGTCCTCTGTCGTAAGCCCGCGGAAGAAAGACTGGCATGGATCGGCGATCTCCCCGCGCAGTTCCGGGTGATGTGAGAAAGGGTCGGGATCAGCTTTCATGTGCCGCCTTTTGGCATACGATGTAACCCAGTGCGAAGAACCGGTCCGCCGAGAGTTTCAGATGCCGGCCGCCGGCGCAACCCGAAGGTCCGGGCGCTTCTGCGGGCACCTCATGACGTCATGGCCAAGCAACCGCCCTCGACCTCGCGGTCGGCGCTTTTCCGGCGTCTGGTCCGTCCCCATCTACGAGTTATCCTCATTATCGAGCCGGGGGGTTCGACATGACCCAATCCACGACCCAGCGCGCGGCCGCCCTGCCCGCCCGTCCGCGGCGCGCGGCGCTCGCTTTCGGCCTGCATGTTCTGCTCGCCGCCCTGGCGCTCATCCTCGCCGCGGGCAGCGCCGCCGCCAAATGCCTGCCCATCGCGGGCATCCACTATCCCGGCATCGTCCTCGCCTCGCTGCCGGCAGAAGGCACCGTCCGCCTTTCCTTCCTCGGCCATTCGAGCTTCCTCATCGAGACGCCGGAGGGCGCCTCCGCCGTCACCGACTACAACGGCATCGTACGGCCGCCGTCGCTCCCGAACGTCGTCACCATGAACAACGCCCACAGCACCCATTACACGGATTTCGTCGAACCCGAGATCCAGGTCGTCCTGCGCGGCTGGGCGCAGGAGGGCGGGATCACCCATTACGACGAGAAGTTCAAGGATCTGCACGTCTGGAACGTACCGACCAATGTCCGCGATTTCGGGGGCACCCGCTATAACGGCAACTCGATCTTCGTGTTCAAGGTGAACGGGCTGTGCATCGCCCATCTCGGCCATCTGCACCATCCGCTGACCGAGCAGCATCTGGGCGAGCTCGGCATGGTCGACGTGCTGCTGATCCCCGTCGACGGCTCCTACACCATGTCGCAGGAGGTCGCGGTCGAGGTCATCGAGCAGATCGACCCCTCGGTCATCATCCCCATGCATTACTTCAACGAGTTCACGCTCACCCGCTTTCTCGAACTGATGAAGGCGCAGGGCCGCTACGGTATCACCATTCAGGACCAACCGAGCATGATCCTCTCCCGCCGCAACCTGCCCCACCGCAAGGTCGTCGTCCTCCCCGGCGGGTAA